>NZ_JBIBKS010000040.1:0-50208 GCF_042959345.1 Streptomyces sp. NPDC007905
CCTCCAGCACCACACGCTGTTCGAGGAACACACGGCCTTTCCAACCGCTCTCGCCGCAGCTGCTTGACACGTTGAGTGCCTGAGGTGTCTCTACCGCCGGATTTAACGAACTACCGGTAATCAGGCTTGCGCTTCGCTCCAGCCTGATCGGCGGGCCCGCTGACGCGGGCCAAGCTGGCTACGAGGGAAGCATGGGCGTGGCATCCGTTGACAGGCCGTCAACGGATGCCACACCCACGGGGGTCAGCGTCTGCGGGCCCAGCCGGCACCGACTCCGGCCACATGCAAAGCCAAAGCCGTCAGCCCCAGCAGCATGACGTTCGTCGAAGAGAACGCATCGTTGGTACTGATATCAGCCGCGTTGATCAAAAACGCAAAGAAGAACAGCACTGCCGCGACTATGCCAAGCATGACGAGCTCCTTCCACAAGGCGTGAAGCCCGTATGCCCGGCTATCGCTCCCGCAGACGCTCGGATGCTCCGGACCCTTCGCCAGCGGTACATCAGGCGTGCGCAGGGCGTGGCCGAGTCGCCCGCCGTGGTGCGGCATGGTGGGCGGGCTCGGCCGAGCCCGCGGGTTGGAGACGCTGCAGCCATATGGAGGAGGTGAGCAGCAGGCCGGTGAAGATGGCCAGCAGGAGGGCGGATACCCACATCTGCCGGCTTCCGGGGGTATGCCAGCCGGTCCAGGCGGTCGATGCCGCCCACACCAGGACGCCCACCGCGTAGAAGGTGCGGACCCGGCGCAGCTGCCGCACGGCCCGCAGGGACAGGATGCGATCAGTCGTGGATGCCATGCCGGCCCGTGTACCCCCGTGCACGCTGTTCAGCGGACCGGTTCGCTGCTGTTTCGCTTACCAGTGCTCTCGCTGCTGGCTGCGTCCTTCGAAGTCACGCCGTATGGCTGCCCCTTCGTCTTCGATGAGCCCTGCACTGTCGGGGAGGTCCAGGGCGGCGCCGCAGTGGTTGCATAGTTTCCCGACTTCGGCGGGCGTGCCGCAGGCCTTGCAGAACCGGTTGCCTTGGTGGTTCTCGGTCTTCTGTTCCATGGTCTCTCCCCGATGGTGGGCAGTGTTGACTGCGGAGTACCCGTGGCTTCCGTGTAGATTCTTCTGGGGGGATACCGGGTGGGGCTATAAGAACGCGCGGGCCGCCGCCCGGCGAGCGGCAGTGAACGAGCAGCGGCGAGCCGAGGGGCTCCCCATCCAGTCGGCGGCCGGCACGCTGCCAGAGGAGCGGCGCGAGCAGTTCGAGGACATCGACCCCGCCTGGTGCCCCGCCTGGCCCGTCGACTGGCAACGCTGCTTCCACCTCACCCGACAGCACCTCGACACCGGCGGCACACTGCCTATGACGCCGGGCGACGTTGTGCACCAGGGCGAGGATCTGGGGCGGTGGGTACGAGCACAACGGCTGGGCTGGGAGAAGCTCACCACGGTGCAGCAGTGGATGCTGGAGCACATCCTCGGCATCCAACCCGCCAGCGACGACGAGAAACCGGCCGCGTTCAACGACGCCGCGAAGGATCCCTTCGGCAACGAGCGCGTGGGCTTCGAGAGCAAGGCCGAGATCAAGCGCTCCGAGTGGGGCCTGACCTGGAACGCCATCCTGGAGACGGGCGGCGTCCTGGTCTCCGACAAGATCAAGCTGAACTTCGGCATCTCCGCGATCAAGAACGCGTGACCCGGTCGCCGCGAATCAGCAGGTGCGCCGGTACGGGAGATCCGGGAGATACGTCTTCCAGACGGACTCGGACAGCCCCGAACCGGCGCGCTCGCAGACCTCGGTGATCAGATGGTATGGGTTCAGGTCGTACCGCTGTTCGGGGACGTGGGTGCCGGAGGCGTGGAGCGACCCGTCGGCGCCGAACGCGAGGGCGCGTATCTCGTCGCCCGCGGTGGGCAGGGTGGTCGCCAGGAGTCGTTGGGACGCCAGGTCCCACAGCTGGAGACCGCCCGCCGAACCGGCGACGGCGAGCGTACGCCCGTCGTGGGAGAAGGCGAGCGCGGTCACCGCGCCGGTGGTGTCTGTCGTCGGGTCGGACGTGGTGCCGTCCAGCACACCGAGGCGCACCCGCGCGGTCCCGTCCCAGAGGGTGACCCGGCCCAGGACGTCTCCCACGGCCAGCCGTGAGCCGTCGGGGCCGAAGGCCGCGGTGGTGATCAGGTCCTCGCCGAGCACGCGCGGCTCCATGCGCCCGGCGCGCAGGTCGGCGACCAGGCCCTCCTGGGTGACCAGGGCGGCCCCGTCGTACCGCAGGGCGAGGCCCACGCCCTCCGATGCGGAGGTGACGACGTCGCTGGGACGGGCACTGCGCACGGTCTTCACCCGCTTGTGCCGACGCACGTCCCACACCTCCACGGAGGGCCGTTCCAGGGACCGGTAGACCAGCAGGGTGCGGCCATGGGTGTCGAGGGCGAGACCGTCCGCCGCGAGGGACCCGTCTTCGGCGGCACCGATGACCACGGCGGCGTGTGCGCGACGGGTCTTGAGGTCCCAGACCGTGATCCGGGCCCGGTCAGGCCGCGTCCTCTCCTCGGAGTGGTACGGGTTCGGGCCGGTCGCCAGATATCTGCCGTCGCCACTGAGCGCCATGAGGTCGGCGCAGGAGTCCGTGCCGGGACACGGCCGCGCCGGGGGCTCGAAGACCACCCCTCCCCCTCGGGTGTCGAGCACCTGCACCCGCCGCTTGCCGCCCGTCTCCACGGAGCGGGCCAGGACGCGGCCGTCGTCGGAGAGTTCCGCGCGGTACGCCGTGGGCTGCCGCTGGCTGGCCGTCGCGGCGGCGCCGAGGGCCAGTGAGCGGACGACGGTCGCCGAGCCGCCGAGGTAGCGCACCACCCCCGCGGCACGGTCGTAGGCAACGTCGGTCCACTCGTCCGCGACGATCCGCCGGCTCAGCACGGGCACCTGCGGGCGGTCCGCCCGCGCCACCACGAGCCGGTGGGGTCCGGTGCCCACGAGGAAGGTGCCGCCCGGCCACACCTGGGTCAGTCCCTCGCCCTTGCAGGACGGGGTTTCGCGGCCGGTGCGCAGATCCCATCCGTGGATCCCGTCGTCGCCGGCGACGGTGAGCGTGCGGCTGTCGGGGGTGAACGCCAGGGCGTGGTCGCGGCATTGGGCGGCCCGCGCCTTCGCCGTCCACGGCGCCGAGACCTTCCGTCGGTGCGCGAGATCCCAGAGCTCCAGCGCGTGACCGCCCGTGCACAGGGCGAGCCACCGCCCGTCGGGGCTGGCGGCGAGGCCGTCGACGCCCCCGTCCGGTTCGGGAATCTGCAGCGTCGGGCGGCCGCTGCGCGGGTCGTAGGCGTGCACATCGCCGTCGTCCCAGTCGACGGCGACCAAGGCGCGCCCGGTGAAGTCGAACGGGGTCTGCATCGCGTCCACTCCGGGGAGCGTCCTCGTGACCCGCCCGGACCGCACGTCCCACAGCTCAATGCGGTCTCCCGCCAGCAGCGCGAGAGTCCGGCCGTCCGGGCCCACGGCGGCCGGGACGCCGTCCATCAGCTTGCCGGGGCCCCGCGTGGACAGCGTGAGCCGACGCGTGCGCAGGTCCCAAATCCGGACCCGGTCCGCCGTCACGGACACCACGGACCTGCCGTCCGCCGTCAGCCGGTGCACGTCGTTGCCCGAGCCGTCGAAACCGGCGTCCGCGCCCGGCACCGCGAACACGTCCTCGTCCCGCTGGGCCATCGCCCCGATCAGCGTCGACCGGGTCTCCGTCGTGTCGGCCAGCCGCGCAGCGGCGACGCTGAGCCGCATCGCGGTGCGCGGATCGGAGAACCGCATGCCGTCCGCGACGGCAGCGACCCGACGGGCCTCGGCCTCCACTCGACGGCGGTCGCTGGTGCGGTTCTGCTGCCAGGCGGCGGCCCCGGCGACGAGTGCGAGCACGAGAAGCGTGGCGAGGGCGCCGACGAGTCCGCGGCGTCTGCGGCGCTCGCTCCGGCGCGCGGCACCACTCGCCGTCAGGAACGCCCGCTCCTGCTGGGTGAGCGCCGCTCCGGCCAGCTGTTCCTGCGCCGTGGCCAGCCGGGTGCCGCGGTATAGGGCACCCGGATCACGGCCGAGGTCCTCCCAGGTGCGGGCCGCCTCGGTCAGCCGTCGGTGCACCCGCAGCTGTTCGCGTTCCTCGTCGATCCAGCCGGACAGCCGGGGCCAGCCGGTGATCAGCGCCTCGTGGGCGAGGTCCACGGTGCCGTGATCGAGGGTCACGAGCCGGGCCCGCGCCAGACGATCGAGGACGAGGGAGACGTCGGCGGGGGCCGGCGGGCCTGCTGACGGGGCGGTGGCGGCGGGACTCGGCTGCCCGGTGAAGTCGAGTTCGGTGCGGTCGACCGGACGGCGGGTGTCCTGGGAGCCCTCACCCGGGGTGATGAGTCGCAGCAGGACAAGGCGGGCGAGTTCCGCGTGTTCGGGGGACAGGTCCGCCCAGACCTCCTCGGCGCTCTGGGCGATGGCCCCGTGGACACCGCCCGCGGCCTCGTACGCCTCCTCGGTGAGTGCCCGGCCGTGGCGGCGGCGCCAGGTCTCGCGCAGGACGTGCGACAGCAACGGGAGTCCGCCGGGCTCGTCGGCCATCTCGTCGACCAGGCGGGCGGTCAGGGTCCGTTCGACGATGTGTCCGGCGCTCTGGGCGGGCTTGACGATCACCTCGCGTAGCTCGGCCGGGTCCATCGGGCCGACCAGCAGGCCCGCCTCCCCCAACGCCTCGGTCAGACCCCTATGTTCGGCGCAGCGGCCGTAGAAGTCCGCCCGTACGGCGATGACGACCCGCAGCCCGCTCTCCGGCTCCCGGGCGGCGAGCAGCAGGTCGAGGAACGCCCGGCGCTCGTCCGGGTCCCGGCAGAGGGTGAAGACCTCCTCGAACTGGTCGACGACGACCAGGGTGTCGCCCGTCCCCGCCGGTCGAAGCGCGCCCGTGTGGGTGCGGGCCGGATGCGGGCCCGGGGTGAGAACGCGGATCGCGGCCAGCTCGCGCTCGGCACGCAGGGCCGGGATCAGTCCGGCCCGCAGGAGCGAGGACTTGCCGCTGCCGGAGGGGCCGAAGACCGCGGTGAAACGCCGGTCGCGGACCCGCTGCCGCAGGGCCGTGACAAGTCGGTCGCGGCCGAAGTACCGGTCGTGGTCGTCGAGTTCGAAGCGGGCGAGTCCCTGGTAGGGCGGCTCCGTGTCGTCGTCCTGGCCGGCGGCCGCCTCGCGGACCTCCCGGTCGGCCTCCTGCCAGCGGCGCTCCCACTCCCCCGGGTCGCCCCCGCAGGCCGTGGCGTAGGCCAGGGCCACCTGGAGCGAGGGCAGGTGCTCGCCGGCCGCGGCCTGGGAGAGCGCGGTCACGGAGAAGTGCGCCCGGCGGGCGAGTTCGCGGTAGGTGGGGCCTCCGGCCTCCTGGCGGAGCTTGCGGAGGGCGTACGCGAACCTCGGCACCGGCCCGGCGGCCGGATCGACCGGAGTCTCCCGACGGCCCATGTGTGCTCCGTCTCCCCGTGTCCGCCCGCGCCCCCGTGCCGTGAACGCGTATCCATCGCCGCCACCCTAAGGAACCTTCCGGACCGCCCGCAAGGTTCCGCAGCGGCCGCCACCAGGCACTTTGTTTTGTTCACAGTGGCGTGCGGTGGCTGCTGAACAACGCGCCGAGCGCTGGACTCGTGGTCACGGGCCTCGTTCCAGGGGCCGGTACCGCAGCGCGCGGTCCCTGCGCACAGACGCCACGAGAGACGACATGACCCTCACGAAGGGGGCGGCGACACCGCCCTCACGCACTGCCCGAGGTGTCCTCACGGGGGTGGGACACCTCGGGCAGGCCTCCCCGCTCGCGCTGCCCGGGCGACGGCGCTTCTCCCTCGCGCGCCGGGCCCTGGCCCACTGGCTCGGGTGCGCGGTCTTCGCGCTGATCCTGGCGATGACGACGGGGCTCGGCCCGCACCGCATCTGGGGTGCCTGTGCGGCGGCCGGATACGGTACGGCGGCACTGCTCGCCATGCGCGACTCACGCACCGGGAAACGGGCCGCGGTGACGGCCGCGCTCCTCGGGGCGGTCGTGGTGCCGCTGGTGGTGCTGGTCGTCTCGGGTGCGGCCCAGTCGGAGGTCGGAGTCGTCGAGCGCTCGGGGGCGCTGTTGCTGCACACCGGCAGCCCCTATCTGCCGCATCCGGCCCACACCGTGGACTACAACCCGTATCTGCCCGGGATGGCCCTCTTCGGCGTCCCCCGCGCTCTGTTCGGCGACGGTCCGCTCACCGACGCCCGCGTCTGGTTCTGCCTCACCTTCCTGGTCTGCATGTTCTTCGCCGGGCGGCGCCCCGCCGGGGGTCCTGGCCCGACGCCGGCGGGCGCGGTGTCGCTGCTCGCCGCCTTCCCCGCGGTGGCGCTGCCGCTGGCCGTCGGCGGGGTGGACCTGCCGGTGGTGGGGCTGATGTGCCTGAGTCTGGCGCTGGCCAGCCGTGGCGGCTCGGGCACGGCGGCCGGCGTGGCGATGGGCGCGGCGGCCGCGCTGAAGTGGACGGCGTGGCCGCTGCTGCCGGTGGGGCTGGTCCTGCTCGCGGTCACGGCGGGCCGCCGCACGGCGTTGCGGGCGGCTCTGGCCGCGCTGTCGGTGGCGGCCACGGCCGTCGTGCCCGTCGCTCTCGCCGACCCGCACGCCTTCGTCGAGCACGTGGTGCTCTTCCCGCTCGGTGCGGGCGGGGTCCGCTCGCCGGCGGCCAGCCCACTGCCGGGCCGTCTGCTGGCCGTGTACGTGCCGGGCGGCGCCGCTCTCGCGACGGCCGCGCTGGGGGCCGCCGCGCTGGGGGTGACGGTCTCGCTGCTGATACGGCCGCCCCGTACCGTCCGTGCGGCGGCGGACCGGCTGACGGTCGGCTTGGGGCTCGCCATCTGCCTGATCCCGGCGACCCGCTTCGGCTATCTCGTCCTGCCGTTGGTCCTCGCAGGCTGGTTCCGGTACACGTCGAAAACCGGCATCCGCCGTACCGGCCCACCACTCCGAGAAAGCCCACCGCACAGGGCATCGGGCTGGTCCCGGAACTCCGCTGCTGGTTCATGACAACTGACCGCGTTCGCTGGACTCGGGCTGGAGTGGGCGGCGCAGGTACAAAGCGGGGAGCAGCCGGCACTGGTGGCCAGCCGCTGCGTGCGCTCTCGGAAGGTTCGGGCGAGAGCCCTGGTCGAAGCGGCTCGGGATCGCTGAACGCGAACGCCAGTTTCCCGGGCCTGTCCCCGCCCTTCGAGCGGGGTCGGTGTCTACCTGCCGCTGCTCGCAGCCCCGGTGCACCTCCCCTCCTACTGTGGAGACCGTGACCGGAGGGATAGTTGGGGGTCATGGCATCCAGGAAGCGCATCTACGACGCCGAGTTCCGGGAGGGGGCGGTGCGGATCGTGACGGAGACCGGAAAGCCGATTCCGGAGGTGGCCGAGGATCTGGGCATCCATCCCGGGACGCTGCACAGCTGGGTCTCGCGGGCATGGCGCAACGGGTCGCCGTCGTCGGACCGGCCGGTGGCCGAGCCGTCTGGTGGCCGGTTTGCGGGCACGGCGCAACGTGCTCAAGGTCGAGTACGTCCACCGGCACACCTTCCGCACCCGCACCGAGGCCCGCATCAAGATTGCCACCTGGATCACCGACTTCTACAACGCCAGGCGGCTACACAGCGTGTGCGGGTTCAAGAGCCCGATCGACTACGAACGCGAGTACCGAGCCACCCTCGCCAAGGGCCTGGCCGCATAGACCGTCTCCACGCTTCGAGGGGATTGACACCCGCAACAAGATGGTCCGCCGACTCCGTCGGCGGACCATCAAGAAAGATCGAGGTTAGTGATTCTGAAGCAGATCTGGTGCGTCGGAGGCATTCCGTATCCCCGACCACGCGCGCAGGGCTACGGCATGCTCCTGAATCAGGGACATCCTGGCCTCCCACTCGGATCCGGCGCTATGGGCAGGATGTGTAGTGATCTGATCTGCATGCTTCCGGTACAAGAGGCCGATTTCATCGCTGAACCACCCGTGACTTAGGGCATCCAGCCCGAGCAGGAGCCCGGTGTCGCCAGAGGCAGGTAGCGCCATCCACCCGCCAAGCAGCGCAAGGAGCGGCCGACGCACACACAAGGTGGCCGGATGGATCTGAGGCCGGCGGTGCTGCTCCCAAAACGCGTAGCTGCTACCGCGGGGGAGAAGACCCGCTTCCGGGTCACCTTCGAAGGCGCGCGTCGTCCCGTCCTCCATCAGGTCCAACACACGCGATGTGGTCCAGCCGACGTCCGCACGAGAGGTCAGAACAGCGATGTCGCGCGCGAGGACGCCTGGCGCCAGCCTGTCGTCAGCATCAAGGCTCTTCACGTACTGCCCCGTCGACCGGGCAAACGCCATGGTGCGTGCCACGTGTGGTCCGCCCTGCCGCGAGGACCCGACGAGAATTCGAGGGTCGTCGGAAGGGAGCTGGACTGCGGCGTCGACCCCGTCTCCGTCTTCCTGCACGCACCATTCCCATGACCACCCGTCAGGGAGTTCCTGAGCGTCAATGGATCTGTAGGCGTCGGTGATGAATCGAACCCCAGGGCCATGAACGGGCGTGACGATTGAAATGATCTTGGTCACGAGGATGCCTTTCGGGCAGCCA
Source organism: Streptomyces sp. NPDC007905 (assembly GCF_042959345.1). Classification (NCBI taxonomy): domain Bacteria; kingdom Bacillati; phylum Actinomycetota; class Actinomycetes; order Kitasatosporales; family Streptomycetaceae; genus Streptomyces; species Streptomyces sp. NPDC007905. The sequence continues at coordinate 8,609 of NZ_JBIBKS010000040.1, forward strand.
GAGGAACCTTGGGCTTCCAGCTCCAGCCCAGACTTCGCAGGGCCTCAAGCCGCGGCAAGAGGAGATCATCGAGCGCGGCCCGCTCGTCTGGGTCCCAATGAGCCTGTTGTGCTGTTGCCTGCGACGAATGCGTGCGGTAGATGGCGCCGGGTTCATTAATCATCCAACCCTGCGATACCGCCTCGCAGAGCAGGAGCAGTGCGACGTCCTCCGAGGCTGGCAGCATTGGCCACCCTCCTACGGCGTGCACCAAGTCGGTGTGGGCCGTGAGCGTCGTACCGACGACCGGGAACCGCTCGGCTCGATAGCCGGCGAGCATGGTGTCACCAACCAAGCTGCCTGCCGGGGGGTCATGAGGGCCGGGGTGGAGCGAGCCGTCAGGTAGAAGGTCTAGGCACGCGGATACACACCAGGCGACGTCTGGGTGATCTGTGAGCGTGGTGATGGCTCGGCTGAGTGCTCCTGTCGGCAACAGATCATCCGCATCTAGGGCGCGGACGAGGTCACCACGCACGCGGGACATAGCGATGCTCCGAGCCATGGCGGCGCCGCCCTTGCGGTTGGAGCCGATGGAGATCCTGCTGTCGGTGGGCAGGACTGAAGCAGGGTTGCCGGGACCGTCCTCCTGCACGATCCATTCCCACTCCCAGCCCGGCGGGAGAGTTTGTGCTTTCAGTGAATCGTATGTTCCGCGCATGTACGCCTGCCCCCCGTCGTCAACGGGGGTGATGATGCTAATCATTGGCATTCCAGCGCTCCAGCCGGGTGGTATAAATCAGTTCAATTCGATCGGCGGCAATCGGAATATCCATCAGCTCTACAGGATCCCCGTCCGTTGAATAACTGATCTTTCGGATGCGGATCACAGGGACGTGCGGTGGGATGTCGAAGTCCCTAACCTCATCAGCCGTGGGCATGTCGGCGGTCACGTGATCCACGATCTTGTCGAGTTCTACCCCGATGGTGTGCAGTTGGTGCATAGTTCCTCCGGGCCAGGGTTCTCTGGCGGAGTCAAGCAGGTCAGGGTTTCCCTTGATCACGTCGTACGGGAGGTAGCTTGTGGATCGGTCTACACCCGCACGTTCGGCGTGCTGGCGCGTGTAGATCCGGCGCAGCACAGACGCTCCACTGGGAAGCCCGAGAGCCTCCCGAACATCGTCCGGTGCCTCGATGACGGAGTATTCGGCTCGATCTTCATGTAGCTCATCAAGAGGGATTCCGGAATCGGATTCTGAAACCCCCGAATTTGATCGCTGGGATTTCGGGAGCAGTACCGAAGATTTTTCTGCGTGATACCGCTCGTTGCTGCGCTTCTTGTGCTGCGGCGGCACACGCACCCACGTATACCCACCGGCCAGGCCCGAGAGAACACCCGTTGCCTTGAGGTTCATTACGGCCTTGGAGGCGGTGTTTTTGTTTACGCCGTATTGCTCGGCGAGAGCGGCGATCGTGGGGATCTGATCGCCAGGGCGCAGCGTGCCTCTTTCAATCTGCGCCATGAGCGCGTCGGCGAGGCGCTGGGCGCCGCCACGCGCTCCCTTCGTGGACTCCGTCATAGTTGCACCACCCTGGCAGATCAGACACGCCCTAGCAGCCCCTTCCTAGTAAGGAGTTGACGGGTGTCGGTTGCCTGCGCCAGCCTCTCCTCGCTGGATCTTCCTAGGAAGCCTAACTTAATACGTCTGGCTGTCCGTGCTTACGCGCGGCTGGGGTGACGAGGTCCACGCGGTCCCCGAGAGCAGCAGCTAGCTGTCCCACCCGCAGCCGTTGCGCTGCCCGCCCGCCACAGACCGCCCGCTTCCCAAGGGCGACCTGCGGTGGCGGCATCAGACCCCGACGCGCGTTCGACGAGGCTCTACAGCGCCTGAACAAGCTCGTGCAGCGCCTGGACGACGAGGGCGATCAAACGGCTCCGAGCCCAGCAGGCCGTCTGCAGATCGCGCCACTGCACGCCCGTCCGGATCCGGTACAGCACTCCGTTGATTACCTGCCGATGGTCCCGCCATCGGCCACAGCGTCGGTTGCTCACTGGCAGGAGCGGCTCAAGTCGCTCCCACTGGGCGTCAGTCAGATCACCCCTGTGTCCCACAGTCCTATCAACGACTCAACTGATCGGCAGGGCACTGCCTAACTCCTGATCCACAGTCAGGAGCGGAGCCGTCGGAGAAAGCCAGGAGCGAGCGTCGAAGATCGCTGGGTATAGTGCAGGCGCTTTGCCCGATGACCCCGTCGCCGAGGAGGCAGTCCCATGGACCCCGTCACGCTGATCACCGGTGGCTCGACCGGAATCGGCGCCGCCACCGCCCGCGCCCTGCTCAAGCAGGGCCACCGCGTGGCCGTCACCGGACGCGACGCGGGCAAGCTGGCCGCCTTCGCCACCACCGCGGGGGCGGGCGAGCGGCTGCTGACGATCACCGGCGACGCCAGCGAAGCGGATGACGTAGCCGCTGCCGTCCGCCACGTGCTGGACACCTGGGGCCAGCTGGACAACGTCATAGCCAACGCTGGTTTCTCGCTGCCCGGCAACCTGGAGACCCACGCCCCTGAGGACATGCGCGCCATGATCCTCACCAACGTCCTGGGCCCCGCCCTGCTGATCCAGGAGACCCTGCCCCACCTGAGGACCTCCAAGGGCCGAATCGTGATCATCGGCTCGGTCGCCGGCGTCCGCCACACCCCCGGCAACCTCTACTCCGTCACCAAGTGGGCCGCCCACGCCCTCGCCGAGAACACCCGCCTCCTGGTCGGCCAGGACGGAGTCGGCGTCACCGTTGTCGCCCCCGGCATCGTGGACACCCCCTTCTGGCACGCCCGCGGCGGCACCCCCGAGGCAGCCGCCACGATGACCGCCGAGCAGATCGCGGACACCATTGTGTTCGCCATCAACCAGCCCGCGGGCGTGGACATCAACCACATCACGATGCGGCCGACGGGGCAGGTTGGCTGAGGGATCGACCGGACAACCCCTAGTAGTGCCTGGTCAAATTCACTCGCCGGTGGCGTGTCCGTTGATCGCTTGTTCCATTGACCTTTTGTGATGGGTGAGGAGTTGGCCGCGGTCCGGTGTGATCTGGAGGACTTCGCGGTGGAGATGTTTGAGCCGTTCGCGCGGGCGGATCAACGCCGGTGGGGAACGGTCTATCTGCGGGGTCTGCTGCTGGACGGGCGGCGCAAATCGGTGGAACCGATGGCCGCCCGGCTGGGCGAGGACGGCAACCGGCAGGCCCTGGCGAACTTCATCACCACCAGCCCGTGGGACGCGGCGCATGTCCGCGCCCGCCTCGCCTGGCGGATGCAGCACGTGATCAAACCGACCGCGCTGATCGTGGATGACACCGGCTTCCTCAAAGACGGCGACGCCTCGGCATGCGTGGCCCGCCAGTACACCGGCACCGCAGGCAAGGTCAGCCCTGGTACAGCAGGTGGCCGGCGTGCCGACCGATGGCGAGCCGTTTGCGCGGCTTCACCGGGACACGCCCCGGCGCACTCCCTCACCTTGATCGGCTACACCACGACAAGGGACGCCACCCCGGCTGCGGCGGCCGCCCTGGCCGATACCGCAAAGCGGGCCCAAGACCGAGGCGCCTTGCCCGCTGCCTGTCGCGCCTACGAGCGCGCCGCCGACCTGACGTCCTCCCCCGTCGACCGGCCCCGCTCCCGATGATCGACTGATGGTCACCGATTACTGAGCATTTTCAGGGTGGCCACTGATCGGGCGACGGGGTCGACGTCCCCAACGCACGAGGCTCCTGTGCCGTTGAGAGAGGTGTTCGACGTCTCAACTCATCAACGCAGGCGGATCGTTGGTCCTTATCCTGCCGCACTCGACCTGCCTCACGCCCTAGTCGAGTGGGTAACCATGCTCATCGTCACCCGTGAGGGTGGCCCCCGCTGCAAGCTCTCGCCTCACCAGCGGCGTGCGAGTAATTGCCAATATCTGTGGATCAATTGAGCTCGCTCAGGTGGCGATAAGGGCCTGTCCTTCCTTCAGGGAAGCCTCCTTGCGGCCGGTCCACGCAGGGGCGGACGCCTGTGCGAAGATCGCGGCGTGAAGGATCTACGCTTTCGGCTCGCTGACGACGCCGATCTTGCCGCCGTCGTGCGTCTGCGGGACGACGCGGCTCGCTGGATGCTTGCCCAAGGCGTCACTGGTCAGTGGCAGCCTGGTGAGCTGGGCGGGGACCACTTCCGCCGGATCATGGAGAGCGGGGAGGTATGGCTCGCGGAGGCTGCCGATCGTGTGGTCGGGGCTTGGGAGCTCTGGTGGGAGGACGAGGACGCCTGGGGGCCGCAGCCGCCGACGACCGGCTATGTGCACCGGCTGATGGTGGACCGCAGAAGTGCCCCGCCCGGGACAGGGCGGCAGCTTCTGCGAGTCGCGGAGCGACGCGTGGCCGAGGCGGGCCGGCCATTGGTTCGTCTGGACTGCCTGGCCACCAACGCACGCCTGAGTGCGTACTACCTCAACGCCGGATACCGGGTTGTGGGACGCAAGGAGGGCAAGCCGCAGCCGGGCGGTACGCCCAAGTCGTTCACGCTCCTCGAAAAGTCCGTACGGGATGAGTTGAGATAGGTCAAGCGACGAGGGCCTCAGGACGCTCAACGAGCTGGCCGCGTTCGAAGCGGGCTCCGGCGCGGACGAGGGCAACGAGGTGGGGTCCGTTCACGGCCCGCCAGCGGGCCTGGGCAGACTCGACGAGCTTGAGGACCATGGCCAGGGCGGCGGCCGCGCTGCCGGCGCCTCGGGTGACCTCGGTCCGCAAGCGGACGGTGGCGAAGGTCGACTCAATCGGACTCGTGGTGCGCAAGTGGATCCAGTGCTCGGCGAGGAAGTCGTAGAACGCCAGCAGCTCGTCCATGTCGTCGGTGATCTTCTTGAGGGCCTTGGAAAATTTCGCGCCGTAACTCTTCTCGAACGCGGCGACGGCCTTGAGGTGTGGTCGCGGTCCTCGGCGTCGTAGATCTCCTGCAATGCCTTCTTCGCCCCGGCTGGGCGGACTTCGGCCGCCCGCTGAGCCGGAGGCTGCGCCGGACGCCGACTGGCTTGTGCTGGTCCTCGACGAGCCGCTGCGCGAGGCCCTCGCCGTACTGCGCGCCACCCGCGGCGCGCCGGACACCCCGAAGCAGAACGAGGCCGTCGCGCGCGCCGCCATCAGCGCCGTGGCAGACACCGACCTCGAGGGCCCGGCCGAGCACACAAGAAAGGTGCAGGCCGTGATCGCACCGGCATCCGTGCAGGCGATCCAGAGCGAGCTGGCGGACCATCTGCGCGCATGAAGCGAGTGGGACGAAGTCCCAGCGCTGTTCACCGCCCATGAGATCGAGGGACACGGCGTCCGAATGGTGCAGATCCCCGTTCCGGAGCCGTCTGGACATCCCAGGGACACCCGCCGACCGCGGTCGCCTCGCCCACCTGCCGCGCCCGCAGCGGCGCGTCGGCCGCGGCGAACACCGCCATGATCTGCTGGCAGGCCAGATGGTCCGGCAGCTTCGGTCCGCCGACGCGGGCGGCTGCGGATCGGGCAGCTCCAGCAGCGTCTTGCGGGTGATCCGGACCTCCTCGGCGGTCCGGCCGAGTTCGTCCAGCCGTGCGCCTGGAGAGATCTGCCCCCTCGTCGTCTCGGCCTGCGCGGCGATCTCCCGTTCCCACTCCTCCAGCCGTGCCGGCACCCGCTCCGAGGGTCAGCTCCTCGCCGGTCATGTGCTGCACCAAGCCGCAGCGGTGGCCCCAAGACGGCGGTTGGGCCAGGCGGCGCAGATCGCGCGTGTGGTGGGTCCGGATCTGCTCGGTGATGACGTAGCCGGCTGCGGCCCCCGATGACAGCGGGGATAGCGGCCCAGCCGATCAGGGCCAGCGGCCACGCGCATCACTGGGGGCGGACGGCCGCGGGCGAGGTGATCCCGATCAGTACGTCGTAGGCGTTCGACCAGCCGATCAGGAACCCGTTGCGTACATACAGGGCCGCGCACACCGCGAGCACGACGGCGCCCCGGCTGAGGAGCCAGTAGCCGAACCGGGGCAGGGCGCGCCGGTCGGCCCACCGTGCCCGCAGCCGTAACGCGTCGCCGAGGGGTAGGGATGTCCTGGCCGATCCGGAAGGACCGCAGCCGGAGCAGTCGACACCGAAGTGATGCACCGTCACTGCGACCGGGATTCCTGTTCGGCACCGGCGGACCGGTGCAATGGGGCCGGGACCTGGAGCAGTACGCCGCCGACGCCGTTGCGCACGGCATCGAGCTCGGGGCGTCCGCCCGGAGCTCGAAGGCGGGGTCCACCCCGGTTGCCGGGCGGTCACTCTCTCCGGGCGGTCACTCAGGCGATGTCGACCGGATCCCCGGACGGTCGCCCGTTCACTGGCCCCGCTCCAACCGTTCGACGCGCTCCACGAGTTCGGCCGCCATCGTTTTGATGGTCTCCAGTCCCTGGTGGCCCCAGGGATGCGGGTCCTGGTCCACCGCACAGATCGTGCCCAGCACCATGCCCGTGTGGTCGATCAGCGGGGCTCCCAGGTAGGAGTGGATCCCGATGGCATCGACGACGTGATTTCCGGCGAAGCGTGGGAAGTCGCGGACATCGTCCAGCACCAGAGCCTTGCGCCGTCTGACCACGTGCGGGCAGAAACCGATGTCGAGGTCACGAGGCATCACCCGGCCCGGCACAGGGTCGTCGAGCAGGGGGGACTCCAGTTCCACCGTCACGTCCGAGGCCGCGCTGTACAAGCCCGCGAAGTACTGGCGGTTCTCGTCGATGAAGAAGTTGACACCCGCATAGCATGCACCGGTGCGCTCCGCCAGTTCACGCGCGAAGTCGTCGAACTCCGGAACCGGCTTGTCCTCGATCCCCAGTTCCCGCAACCGGCGTGCCCGGGCCTGTGCCTCAGGGTCCTGCGGCGGGAGAAGCAGATGACGCACGGCGATCCCTGTCTCCCCTCCGAAGGGCGTTTTGGGCACCATCGCTGTCATGGGAACTCCTTGAAGTGATCAGATGCTGCACGAGTGAAAGTAGAGCGCGGATGCCCGAGCTGGACAGGCGAGCGTCACACAGGACCACCGGCACCTCGGGCTTGAGGTCCAGCGCCGCCCGCACCTCGTCCGGCTGGTAGTGGTGCGCGCCGTCGAACTCGTTGACCGCGACGATGAAGCCGATGCCACGCGCTTCGAAGAAGTCGACCGCCGGGAAACAGTGCTCCAGCCGGCGGGTGTCGGCGAGTACGACCGCACCCAGTGCACCGGCGGACAGTTCGTCCCACATGAACCAGAAGCGCTCCTGTCCGGGTGTGCCGAACAGATAGAGCACGTGCTGCGGGCTGATGGTGATCCGGCCGAAGTCCATGGCCACCGTGGTGGTGGCCTTGCTCTCCACTCCGTCCAGCCGGTCCGTGGCAGCACTGACCTCGGTCAGCAGCTCCTCCGTGTTCAGCGGCTCGATCTCGCTGACCGCCCCCACGAAGGTGGTCTTGCCCACCCCGAAACCGCCGGCGACCAGGATCTTGATCCCCATCGGAAGGGAGTCGGCGCCGAGTGCCTCAGAGTCGTTTGAGGAGCCCATCCCGCAAGGCCTCCAATAGATCCAGATCGGGGGCAGAGGATGACCCCTGCATTGCCAGGTTGAAGGGCCGTGTGGCGACCGCGCCACGCTCGACCAGGTCGGACAGCAGGACCTTGATCACCGCTGCGGGCATGCGGGTGAGCCCCGCGATCTCCGCCACCGTGACCGGCGACCGGCACAGCTCCAGCACATGGGTGTGGTCCAGTCCGAGGTTGCTCCGCAGTGTGGTACCGGTGGCCACCACCATGGTCATCAGGTCGAACTGGCACGTGGGTCTGGTGCGTCCTTCGCTGACGGTGTACGGCCGGACCATCCGTCCGACGGCGTCGTCGAGCAGCGGCCTTTCCGGGTCACCCGGGGCGTCCGGCATCTCTCACTGCCCCACCGACTGACGTGGAGCGGCCCCCAGGTGTCTGCGGACGCTCTTGACCATCATGGTCATCTCGTAGCCCAACACGGCCGCATCCGCCTCACGCCCGGCGAGCACTGCCAGCAGGGCACCTTGCCCGGCTGCCGAGACGAAGAGCAGCGAGTTGCTGAGTTCGGTCACGATCTGCTGCACGTCACCGCCGTCGTCGAATCGCTTGCCGGCACTGCGGGCCAGGGAGTAGAGCCCGCTGGACAGGGCCGCCAAATGATCCGCTGCGTCGGTGTCCAGTCCGTCCGCGGCCATCACCAGGCCGTCCGAGGACAACAGCAGTGCGCTGCGCGTATGGGGTACACGCTGTATGAGGCCGGTCAACAGCCAAGAAAGGTCTTCGCTCATCACGATCGCGTACTTCTCCTCAATGACGTGAAACGGTTAGTGGGCTTCTTCGGCTGCCAGCGGTTCTTCGGCTGCCTCGGACTTCTCGGCCCGGCGGACGCCGGTCTGGAAGGCGGCCATCAGGCCCGGATCGTTCTCGGCTTCCTTCTTCTCCACGTTCGTGTCCGTGCGGGGGGCCTCGCGCAGTTGGGGGGCGAGGTTTTCCTGACGGCGGCGCTTGGGCAGCGACGGGCGGTCGTCTTTCGGCGTGGGGGGCGCGACGGGGGCCGGCAGCGGTTCGGGTACCGAGGTTCGGGCGGCGGCCTTTTCCGGCGCCGGTGCCTGAGCCGGGGATGTGACGCCCGACGGTTGCTGCTGCGGTTCCGTCGCCTCCTGCTGCCGGCCCAGCAGTTCGTGCGGCAGCACGACGACCGCCTGTGTACCGCCGTAGACGTTGTTCTGGAGCCGTACGGCGATCCCGTGCCGCCGGGCAAGCGCGGAGACCACGTACAGGCCGATCCGGCCGTCCTTGAGCAGCTCGCCCAGAGCGACCCCCTCGGGCGAGGCGAGCAGGGAGTTCATCTGGTTCCGCTCGGCGGAGGTCATGCCCAGGCCGCGGTCCTCGACCTCGATGGCCAGACCGGCGGTGACGTGCTCGGCACGCAGCAGCACGTCGGTGTGGGGAGGCGAGAACACCGTGGCGTTCTCGACCAGCTCCGCCAGCAGGTGGACCACGTCGACCACCGCGTGCCCGCTCACCGTCCCCTCCACGGGGGGAACCATCTTGACCCGCGCGTACTGCTCGATCTCGGCGGCCGCGGAACGCATCACATCGCTCATGCTGACCGGTTGGGTCCACAGGCGGTGGGAGACGGCCCCGCCGAGCACGGCCAGGTTCTCGGCGTATCGCCGGATGCGGGTCGCCAGGTGGTCCACCCGGAACAGGCCCTTGAGCAGGTCCGGGTTCTCGACGTCGTTCTCCAGGTCGTCCAGCAGCCCGATCTCGCGGTGCACCAGGGACTCGAGTCTGCGGGCCATGTTGGCGAAGACCTCGAAGTGCTCGTCGCCGCGCGGTTGTGCGGCCAGCTCCCGCGCAGTCGCCTCGGCAACGCGCTGGACGGAGGCGACCTCATCGCCGAGCCGGTCCAGCGCGTTCCCCGCCGGGTCCGGCACCGGACCGCCCTGCAGCCGCCGGCGCTCCATCAACTCCTGGCCGCGCTCGAGCTGCAGCCGCAGCTGCGCCAGTTCGGCCTGGCCGCGGGCCGCCAACCTGCTCACCTCGGCATGGCGGCGTCTCAGCCCCCGCGCCTTTTCGGAGGCGAACAGCCCTGCGCCCGCGATGATTCCGCAGACGACCAGCAACGTGCCCGTGAGCAGACCCCGGAAGGCGTCCTTGTCGACGACACGGCCCACGCCCGCGGTGAACAGGAGAGCGGCGGCCGCGACCGAGACGGCCGCGACCAGCCCGGCGGGCAGCACCGCGAGAAGCACCACGTGGCGCTCAACTGCCTTGCCGTTCCCGGCCGGATCACTGTCCGGGGCATGCCACGCCGGAGAGTCGACTGCCGTCGGCTCCTGCGGGGCATGTGGGGGCAGCATCGAAGGTTCCTGCATCACAATCCCTGGTTGCTTATCGGCCAGCAGGCCAAAAGTGTTCGATGCACGTTACAGGTTACGGCAGTCCGCGTCACTACAAGTTACATCTTGGGCAATGATTACCAGGTCAGGCGATCACGAGCCAACCCCCCGGCGCCATGACGCACGCCTGCCGATCATTTCGGTTCGTACGGCGTTCGGCGGCCGTCACCACTCCTTGCTGTACGCGGTGGCGCTGCCGACCAGCGCCGCAGGCGTGCTGTTCAACACCGCCTACCCACCCATCTTCGCCCACCTCGTGCCACGTTCGTCCTACGTCGACGCCAACAGCAAGCTCAGCGCCAGCCGGTGCGCCTCCTACGTCGCCGGCCCCGCCATTGGTGGGGCTCTCATCCAGGCCATCACCGCGCCCGGCGCCGTGATCGCAGACGCCCTGACCTTCCTGGTCTCTGCCGCCCTCGTGGGACCGATCCAGGTGGACGAACCAGCGGCTGTCGGTGGCCGACAGGCAGGCTACTCCCTGCTGCGCCGTGCCAGAGAAGGGCTGGCCTTCATCGTCCGTCACCCAGTTCTGCGAGCGAGTCTCGGCTGTGCGACGACCGTCAACTTCTTCACGTTCCTGTCGGGCACCGGTCTGACCGTGCTGTTCGCCGACCGAGTGGTCAGTCTGTCCGCAGGGGTCATCGGGCTGGCTTTCGGTATCGGATCAACCGGAGCTCTCCTGGGCCCGGTGATCGACCCGACGATTTCGCGATGGTTCGGCCTGGGCCGAAGCATCGCGGTCGGCGCAGTACTGTTCCCGGCCCCCCTCGCTGTCGCCGCCACAGCCAGCGGTCCCACGTGGGCCCGCACTGGGGCCCCGGGTCTCGCGGAATTCCTTGCCGGAATCGGCGTCATGCTGTTCGACGTCAACCTCAACTCCCGGGCCCACACCCCTGTGCCGCTGCAACAGGCGCCCGACGACCCCGACCAACCAACAAAACTGATCAACACCCACGAAACCGGCCCAGAGCGGGAAACAGCGCTTCACAGGCCCGCCCAGCCGTGGCCCGCAAGCAGCGCCAAGCCCCTCGCCAACACACACCACACCGCCGGACCCAACCAACCAACTGATAGACCCACCTCAACGCCCCAGACACCGATCACAAGCAACGAACCGCGAGACCCCGCGTCAGGCTACGCGCCGCGAGAGGCTGGAGGAGATCGGCCTCGGCCGGGAACCGGGCCGGCTTCTCGCGGCCGACTGGGTGCACGGGACGGCATGCCCGCCCCTCGTCGCCTACCTCTACGGCGGCGGGCTCCTCCGCGAGGACGACCTCCAGGCGATCGGCTCCAGGAGGAGGAGTTGCTCTCCTGGCGACTGGTGCCGCGCGAGGAACTCACCACCCACCTGCCGGGCGTCCCTGGGCCGCCGTGTGCTCGCCGCGCTGGACGTGCTGGTGGACGGCGCGGGCACGGCGGAGCTGGAGAACGGGCACCAGGTCGGCTGACCGGACCCAGGCGCAAACAGAGGGTCACACACAGAAAGATCACGTTATAAGGATGATGATCCAATAATTACGGCGCGTCCCACCTTCTGCCTTTCTGTCCGATATTACGCTCCCGCTGGTGATCATCGGCGTGGAGAGGAAATGTCGTGCCCCTTGAGTCCGAGCACAGTCAGCGGTCGGCGGCGAAGTCCGAGCCCGCACGCTTGAAGTCCCCTGTCAGCAGGCGCCTGGGACGGCTGGGCACCGCCGTCGTGACCGGTTGCCTGCTCGCCGGGCTGAGCCCGGTGGCCGCCGGTGCCCAGCCGGCTGCTGCCGCGGCGCCGAACCGCAACGACGATCCGACGCGGTACTGGGACAACGTCCTGCTCCAGACCTTCCGTGACGCCCGGGGCATGGACGCCGCGCCCGGAAGGCTCACCAGAGCCGCCGCGATGGTGCACGCGGCGATCTACAACGCGGAGAGCGCGTATCAGTACACGTACGGAACCATGAGGTACCAGCCGTACCTCAACCGGCCGCTGAGGTACGCGGATCAAGCGCCGCAACGGCGTCCGGACGAGGAAGAGCGGCTGATCGACCGCACGGCGTACCGGATGATCTCGCAGCTCTTCCCGGGCGACCAGACCTACATCGACGCCTGCTTCACCGCCCGGACCGGCTCCGCGCCCGGTTCGTTCGACATCCTCGACCGACTCGTGGTCGACCCGGTGGTGAGGCAGATCAACGAAGCCCGCGCCGGCGACGGTTCGGACAACCCGCAGGTCTACAACGGCGACACCACCACTCCCGGCGCCTGGCGACCGACCGGCGGCAGCTGCCGGCAACCGAGCGACGCGGTCACCCCCTACTGGGGCAGGGTCAGGCCGTTCGTGCTCCGGCGGGGCTCGCAGTTCCGGCCTGCCGCCCTGGGCGCCACCTACGCCGATGTGCTGGCCCGCCCGGACTACCCGGCCCAGGTCGAGGAAGTACGACGGCTCGGTGCCGTCGACTCCACCGAGCGCACCCGCGACCAGACGGCCGCCGCCTGGTTCTGGGCCAACGACCTGGACGGCACCTACAAGGCCCCGGGACAGCTGCTCGAACTGACCGGGACCGTCGCCGGAAGGCTCCGGCTCGACACGTACGAGACCACCCGCTTGTACGCGCTGGTGTCGCTCGCGATGGCGGATGCCGCGATCGCGGTGTGGGACACCAAGTACGACACTCCGATCAAGCTGTGGCGGCCGGTGACCGCTATCCACGCCCTGGGTGGCGCGAACGCGACCTGGCAGCCTCTCAGCGCTGACCGCTCGGGAGCACCGTTCACGCCGTGCTTCCCCTCCTGGACGTCCGGGCACGCCGGCCTCGCGGCTTCCTGGGCGGGAGCCATGAGACATTTCTTCGGCCGTGACAGCGTCTCGTTCACCGCGCACACCGACGATCCGCACGCGCTCATGGCGAACCGGTCGTTCACCAGCTTCAGCCAGGCCGCCCGCGAGGATGCGCTGAGCCGGCTCTGGCTGGGCGTGCACTACCGCTGGGACCTCAGCGACGGGCTGGCAGTCGGTAGCCACGTCGCCGACTACCTGGTCACCCACACGATGCTGCCGACGAGTCCCGGCCGTCCGCCGCGACGGTGAACGGCACACACCTCGCCGCCTGAGAGCTTCCCGGGACCGCACCGCGGTACCGGCCGACCCGCACGGGTTGGCACCCGGGCCCTGCGCCCTCCGCCGCCCCCGCCCTCCGCCGCCCGGCGACACCGGCGGAGGGCGCGGGCCTGGATATCCGTTCGTCCCGAGGGGATGGGCGCCCAACTCTCGGGCACATGGACAAGCCCCTCGTCGCCGTGCTCAGCGGCGCCGGTATCTCCACCGACTCCAGGATCCCCGACTACCGCGGGCCGAACGGGCTGTGGCGGCGGGCCCCGGAAGCCGAGAAGCTCGTGACGTACGAGTACTACATGAGCGATCCGGAGATCCGGCGGCGCTCGTGGCAGCTGCGGCGGCAGAACCGGACACTGAGGGCCGGGCCGAACGCCGCGCACCGGGCCGTGGCCGAGCTGGAGCGATCCGGGGTACCCGTGCGGGTGATCACGCAGAACGTGGACGGGCTGCACCAGCTCGCCGGGATGCCCGCCCGCAAGGTGCTCGAACTGCACGGCACCGCGCGGAGCGTGGTGTGCACGGGGTGCCATGCGCACCGGTCGATGGAGGACGCCCTCGCCCGGGTCGAGGCCGGGGAGGACGACCCCCCGTGCCTGGAGTGCGGCGGGATCCTGAAGTCGGCGACCGTCATGTTCGGTGAGCGGCTGGACCCGGAGGTGCTGGGCGAGGCCGTGGCGATCACCAAGGCGTGCACGGTGTTCCCCGCGGTCGGCAGCAGCCTGCAGGTGCAGCCCGCCGCCGACCTCGTCGGCCTGGCCGCCGACCACGGGGGCCCGGCTGATCATCGTCAACGCCGAGCCCACCCCGTACGACGACCGGGCCGACGAGGTCGTACGGGAACCGATCGGCACCGCACTGCCCAAGCTGCTGCGCGGTCTCCAGCAGGGGTAGGCGGCCCTAGAACAGCGCCGGCCCCTGTCCGAACTCCAGCAGCCGGCGCTTGCGCTCCAGTCCGCCGCCGTAGCCCGTCAGGCCGCCGCTCGTGCCGGGGAAGCGGCGGCCCAAACTCTGGGCGCTATCGCACGTCGACGAAGTCACTGTCAGAGGTCTTGGCGCTCGTGGTCGTGGTGCCGGCGAAAGTCCACCGCCAGTAGCCGTCAGCGGAGGCGGTGACCGTGGTCTTCAACCCGCCAGTGCTGCTGGTCTTCACCGTCTTGACGTTCGTGTAGCTGCTGGAGCCCTTCTTGCGGAACTGCAGCGTGACCGACTGGCTGGTGTAGCCGTGGTACTTATAGTCGTCCCAGCTGGCGCGCTGAAGGGTGCCCGTGACGGTAAGCGTCTTGCCCTTCGTCACCGGCTCGGGGGACGCGTTCGTCGTCAGCGTGCTTGCGCGCTTGAGGCGGAAGCTGTCGATGCGCTCGTCCCATCGGTAGTCGCCGTCGATGGCGTCCACCCAGGATCCGACGTACCAGGTGCCGGCCTGGCTGTTGTCCAGGTCGACGCGGGGGTCGAAGGTGAACGAGTGCGTGCATGTGTAGTCGGTTTCGCAGATGGTCTTATCGCTCGCGTACCCGTAGCCGGGGCCGTCCAGGTCGGTGTCCGCAGACATCAGGCCCGAATCGTCGTAGGCGTCGATCTCCACGTTGAAGGTCTTCGCATAGGTGGTGCCGATGACCACACTGGAGCCGTTGTTGACGGTTATGCCGAGGATCTCGGTGTCGCCGGAGCCGCCGTCGGCGTACGCCGACGGAGCTATCGCGCCGACAACTGCGAGCGCGGCGGCGACAGACAGCGCTATGCGCTTACCCATGTGGTGTTTCTCCTCTTCTCAAGGCAACGGCACGCACCAGGAACGTCGGTTGCCTTGTAGGCAACCTTGACGAACGCGGTTCATCCTCGGTTGCCGGCTTCGCGGTCAAGGCAGGCCGCACCGTAGGTCAGGCGGTGAGCAGCGAGTTTCGCAGAAGGACGCCCCTCATGCAGCATTGGCAACGATCTTGTGATGAATCTGTGAACATGCAGGTCGGGTGCGGTGTCGGCCGATGGCGTAATTCCCCGGGCGGCGGCCCCCCGACGACTGCGTGTACGCGTTCGGCGCCCGCAGGAACCAGGGGGAGAACTATGGAGGTTGTTCGCGGCAGCCAGCAACCACTCGAATAGCTGGTAGTGGCTCGTCCCCACCAGGACCGCCCGCGAAGCCCCTGGCTCCGGCGACATGCTCACTGCCCCGAGTCCTCCTCGCCTGTCCGCACGAACCGCTACTCGGTCCCCATCCGGCTGACCGGCAAGCGGGTGAGGGCCATCCTTCATGCCTCTCATCTGGTGGTTTACGACCAGAACGTGGAGGTGGCCCGGCACGAGCGCTGATCGCCGAGGGCGCCGTCCGTCTGGAACTGGACCACTACCGGGAGGTCCGGGTCCGCAAGCCCGGCGCCTTCCCCGGCTCGACCGCTCTCGAACAGGCCCGCTCGGCAGGCAAGTTCACCCCGGTGCACGACGCTTGGTGGGCCCAGGCCGTGAACATCCATGGCGGGCGGGACGGCACCCGCGCCTTGATCGAGGTGCTGCTGCTCGGGTGCCGCATGGCACACGACCATGCCGTCGCCGGCCTGGCCGCAGCTCTACGAGCCGGGGCGATGACCGCGGATGGGGTCGCGCTGGAGGCCCGCAAGGCCGCCCAGGCCCAGGCCGAGCCCGCATCGGATGCCTGGCGCCCCGGCCGGCCGTCGGCGACGGTGACGTCGCTGCACGAGTGGCGCCTGGCGCAGCTTCCGCCGGACACCAGGCCGCTGGCCTCGGTATCTCACTACGACCAGTTGCTCCGACGCCGCCGCACCACCCTTGCCAGCTGCGAATGGACCAAGACGAGCGAGCCCCTCTGCCTCATCGGCGACTCCGACACGGGCAAGTCCCACATGCTGATCGCTCTGGGACCCGAGGCTACGGGCGCGTTGATCTCCTCTGCTTCGACGAACTCGGCTACATGGAACTCGACCGCCACGGCGCCGAACTCCTCTTCCAAGTTCTGACCGAGCGTGAGGAGAAGAACAGCGTCGCGATCGCCTCGAACGAATCGCTCGGCGGGACCAAGTCGTTCACCGACCCCAGGCTCTGCGTGGCGATCGTCGACCGGCTCACGTTGAACGGCACCATCATCGAGACCGGCACCGACCCCTACCGCCTCGCCAACACCCGAGCCCGAGCCGAGGAACCCGCCAAGGTGGGAGGACCGCAGTCGCGGCAGGCCGGTCGGCGCTCGCTGAGCCGTCCGGCACCGCGACGGGACGCAGCACAGCGAGTCTTCCCGGCTGGGGAACCGGGAGGCGCTCTACCGGCGGACCGCCGAGATCAGTCCGCCGGGCCGCTCCTCGCGCTGCGGAGGGGTGCTGATGGGGCGGCCGTAGGCGGCAGCGCGTTCGCGCAGGGTGTGGCAACTGGCCTCCCAGCCGTGCCCGGCCAGCCAGCCCACCGGGTCGTCGGGCATCTCCGAGACCCACATGGACGCCGCCGATCCCGGCACGGCGTCCGCGCCGAAGCGCTCGATCACACCGCGCGAGCCCAACGTCAGCCCCATCCGACTGCCTGCCGCCGACTGCGCGCTGATCCGGGCCAGCAGCAGCTCCACCGCGTCCTCGGGCAGATAGATCAGCAGTCCTTCGGCGATCCACACGGTCGGCACCGCCGGGTCGTGCCCTGCGGCGGCCAGCGCGGCCGGCCAGTCCTCACGCAGATCCACCGCGACGGTGATCCGCTCGCAGCCTGCGACGGCCCGCTCCTGGCGCAGCACCGAAGCCTTGAAGTCCAGTGGCGCGGCGGTGTCGACCTCGAACAGTCTGGTGCCCTCGGGCCAGTCCATCCGGAAGGCCCGGCTGTCCATGCCGGCGCCGAGCAGCACGACCTGCCGGACCCCGGACGCGGAGGCCTGCTGCAACAGGTCGTCGAGAAACTTCGTCCTGATGACGATGGAGAACGACACGGCCAGCCGGCGGCGTCGCGCCGCCTCGTCGTCGGGCAGCGGCGGCGAGGAGGGCCACAGGCCGCCGGCGGTGGCGAAGGCCTGTGCCAGTGGGTCGCGGAACAGCGCGTTCTCCCGCTCGGTCTCCAGCGCCCGCACCCTGGCCACCCCCACCGCCGTGGCCCACACTCCCGACGGCTGCACCCGCTCCTGCTCATCAGTCACCGCGCCAGCCTAGATGATCGATTCCAAGGGGGGCCTGATGAGGGTGAGCCAGCTTCATGCGCGGCCAGCCAGTCATGCGCGCACTGACCGCCTACGACCACTAAAACCACCATTGGGCAACGATCAAGGGCCTTCCCCCGCGAAGGTGGACACGCGTTCGGGCCGTTATGCGGCCAGCGTGAGCCTAGCTGACTCCTGCTGGTGTCGGTGTTCGTAGTCGACGGGGCTGAGGTGTCCGTTGGCGGAGTGCCTGCGGCGGGTGTTGTAGCGGGCCAGCCACCGGAAGACGGTGCGCCGGCAGAGTTCCGCGCCCGGGTAGTGGTGGGCCCCTTGCAGGGTCTCCCGCTTGAGGGAGGCGTGGAAGCTCTCGCAGGCGGCGTTATCGGCGGAGGTGCCGACCGCGCCCATGGACTGGGTGACCCGCAACTCGCCGCACAGAGCGGCGAATTCACGCGATGTGTACTGGGCGCCGTGATCGGAGTGGAAGACGGCCCCGCTCAGACCGCCGCGGGTGGCGGCTGCCATCCGCAGGGCGTCGGCGACGAGGCCGGTGCGCATGTGGGCGGCGATGGACCACCCGACCACCCGGCGGCTGAAGCAGTCCAGGACAGTTGCCAGATAGAGGAAGTCGCCGTCCCCGGTGGGAAGGTAGGTGATGTCGCCCATGTACTTGACCCCGGGTGCGGGGGCGGTGAAGTCCCGCTGGAACAGGTCCGGGACCGGTATTGCCGACGGCTCGGGGATCGTGGTGCGGACCCGTTTGCGCAGGCGTATGCCCTGGATGGAGAACTTGCGCATCACGCGGGCCACCCGTTTCTCGTTGATCTGGCGGCCGTCGGCGCGGAGCTCGGCGGTGATCCGCGGGGATCCGTAGGCGCCGTCGGAGTCGGCGTGGACGGCGCGGATCTGTTCGGCCAGGGCCCGGTCGGCGGCCCTCCGCGCGGTCCGCGCGTCGGCCCCGTCCCGCCACTTGTAGTAGCTGGACCGGTTCACGCCCAGTACCTGGCACAACCGCTTCACGCCGAAGGCGTCCCGGTGGTCGTGGACGAACTGGAAGCGGTTCACCAGTTCGTCTCGCCGGCGAAATACTTGGCCGCCTTGCGCAGGATGTCCCGCTCGGTGGCCAACTTCCGCTCGCTCGCCTCAAGCTCGGCCACCCGGGCCTCCAGCTGCCGGATCCGCTCGTCCGGGTCAGCGGACGGTACCGGCTGTCCTGCCCGGGCCGGCGCTGCCCTACCTGCCCGAGCGTTCGCAGAGGCGACGCCGCGACGTTCCCGGTCTCGCAGCACCCACTCACGCAGCGTCGCCCTGTTGATGCCCAGGTCAGCGGCGATGCTCTTGTAGGTCGCCCTGGGCGTGGACTCGTACAGGGCCACGGCATCGGCCTTGAACTCGTCCGAGTAGTCCTTCATCGCCATCGGCGGTGTTCTCGCTTCCTCCGGATCAAGCAGATCCAGTATCAGCGTGTCCACCACTCAGGGGGAGGCCCCCAACAGTCACCCTGTGTACGCGACCACACGAAGTGGACCAGAGCGAATTGATGTGGTTCCGAGGCGCCTTTGGGAGTCACCGGCGGACGATTTCCTTGATCGATGTCAGTGAGAAGTGACGTCTCTTGAACGTCTGAAGCTGAGCTGTTCGCCGGTGGGGAGATCGGTGATCGGGTTGAAGTCGCGTACCGGCTCGAAGCCCCCGAGGAAGCCGAGTTGGCAGACCCGGCTCCGGGGGCGGACCGTGGCCAGGGAGTCGCGCAGGACGTTGTTGCCGACGAGATCGAACGCCGCGTCGACAACGTGGTTGCCTGTGTTGACCTGGGCGGCCAGGTGACCGTCGTCGATGAGGACGTCCTCGGCGCAGAGTTCCTTCAGGAGCGGCGCGTGCGCCGGGTTGCGGGTGGTCGCGAGTACTCTCCCGCCGTGGTCGGCGGCGAGTTGACGGCGGCCTGACCGAGGGAGGACGTCGCTCCGCGCACCAGGACCCGCTCACCGGGGCGCAGATCGAGGTTGCCGAACAGGCCGTTCCACGCTGTCGCGTAGCCCTCCGGCACCGCCGCGAGCTCGGCCCAGCCCAGTGACGAGTTCACCGCGGCCACGTTGGTGGCCGGTACGGTGACCAGCTCGGCACAACTTCCGTTTCGGGTGCGGCCCCTGCCGCCGAGGATCGCCACGACTCTGGTTCCGGGGGCGAGTTGGCCCGAGGGATCGGCCTCGACCAATCCGGCGCACTCGATCCCCGGGACGGCCGCGACATCACCCCAGGTGCCTGCGCGCATGTATGCCTCGGCGTGGTTGAGGCCGAATGCCTTGACCGGATCAGCACCTCTCCCTGTGCGAGCACGGGGTCGGGGAGTTCGGTCATGTGCAGCATCTCGGGAGGACCGTAGGCGGAGATGACGATGGCCTTCATGAGGCAGACTCCATTCTTGAATGGTGGTTCAACTACTGGGGCTGAAAAAAGAGCCACCGCATGCGGTGGCCCCCGGGGTGGAGCCGTCAGGCAAGGACGGCGAAGGCGTTGTCGACGATGGTACGCAGGAGCGTCTGGTCGGGATTGACCTTTCCTACGACCATCAGCCCCTGGCACGTCGCGACCAGCAGCTTGGCGTTACCGACCGGGTCCACCGAGGCGCGCACCTCGCCGGCGTCGCGAGCGTTACGGAGGGCCGTGGCCATGCACTGCTCCAGGCGGACCAGATGGCCGCGCACGACGGCGGCGGCCTCATCATCCTCGGCCGCGTTCTCGATCGCGGTATTCACCAGCAGGCACCCCTGTCGGCCCTCCGGACTGAGCAGGTCGCTCACCAGTCCGTCGAAGTAGCCGCGCAGCGCGGCCAGTGAGGCGCCGGACGCCGCCAGCTCGCCCAGCTTCTGGGGAACGACCAACGCGGAATACCGCTCCAGCGATTTCAGGAACAGGGTGCGCTTGCCGCCGGGGAACGCGCCGTAGAGACTGCCGGGCTTCACCCCGGTCGCCTTCACGAGATCCTCGATGGACGTGGCCCGATAGCCCCGCCACCAGAACCGCAGCATGGCCTGGTCCACCACGGCGTCGGGCTCGAACTCTCGGGGTCGGGGCATGGCCCCAAAAAATATATGAGTGACCATTCAAGAACAAGCCCAACTCCACGCCTCCTTGCGCCGACCGCGGTTCCGGCCGATCACACTGCCGGAGTTTCTGGCCGTGCAGCCCCGTACCTCGCGCCCCGCTGCCCACATCGGCGGCGGTGAGGTCGGTCGAACCCGGTCCAGGTGCCGGGAATGCATGACCGCCGCCCCGCCCTCTCTCTTGTTGATCGCCTTGGACGCGGCACCATGCCCATGGACACGGCGGGACCGGCGCGCGACCGGCCGGCCGCGCGGCGCAGGATGGTCGCGGGCCTGTCGGCGGGCACAGCGGTAGCGGTCGCGGTGGGTGGGCTGCTGATTTCCGCGCCCGGCGTGGTGGTCGACCACGATCTCGCCGGGGCGAGCATCGCCGCGCAGGAGACCGGCTGACTGCGGTGAACGAAGTCCGCACCACGCTCCTGCAGGCCGTGGGCGCAGTGGTCGTGCTGCTCGGTGCGTACGCCACCTGGCGGCACTGCCCGTCGTCAACGGTTCGCTCGCCGAAGTGGCCGAAGGCGAGGTAGCAGCTTCTTTCCGGTGGGGCCGATGTGGATGGCCGTGATCATCTGGGGCGAGCAGCTGGGTACACCCACCCCGCTATTTGCGTCATGTCTACGAAAAAGCGCATGTACAAAATGACCCGTACTCGTGCCGGAAGACGGCGCAGTCCTTCTGTGACGGCTTCGCGGTCGATGATGACGTCGTAGGAGCTGTCCGTTGCGGCGAGGGTATCGGCGAGGCTGGGGCCGCCGTCAACCGTGGACAGCTCCATGTCCAGGGAAAAGGTGCTATAGCAATCGAGTGCCTCCAGGCCCGCGATGACGTCTTTTGCGGTCAGGTTGGTGCGGGCGGCGATGTCGGCGTGGGTGGGTTCGGCGGCTGCCAGGGGTCTGCATCAGTTCGATGCGGGCGAGGCGCACCCGGTTGCGTAGTTCCTGTACGCGGCGGGGCACGTGCATGGCCCACGTATGGTCCCGGAAATTCCGTTTGACCTCGCCGGCGATGGTGCGCACGGCATAGCTTTCGAAGGCCCCTCGGGTGGGATCGAACCCGTCGACGGCCCGGATCAGGCCGAGCGCGGCCACCTTACGCAGGTCCTCGACGGACTCGCCGCGAGCAGGAAGTGGTCGGCGATCCGGTGGGCCATGGGCAGCCACGCGGTCACCAGCTCATCACGTACGGCGTCCCACTCGCCTCCTTCGGCGAGTGCCGCCATACGGAGGAAGGGGCGGCGGTGTCAGGCGAGTCGTCATGGCCGCGTCGCGCGCACCGGAGAGGTGCCGGCAAGCCCGCCGAAGCGGCTTGTCGAGGTGTCGGCCGGCATGCGCGTCGCTCCAGTACGACGGCCGACCCGGAGTGCCGGGCATGGCTCATTGCTGGAAGGTAGGAGCCGCCGCACGGGCGCCGTCCGGTCTGCCTCGGAGGGGGCCGCCAGCCGGGTTGTTCCCGCTGGCGCACGCCTCCGGACCGAAGCGCGACCCCGAATCCCCCCTGGCTCCCCTCAGCGAACATGTCTTGGGGCAACCCCGCATATGGGCCGTGACAATGGGAAACCGGAGTGAGCCCCCTTTGGAACCGCGAGGCGGGAGTCCACGATGAGCCAGGTCAGGACGAGTTGGTCGGATCTTCCGCAGTGGGTGCGTGGGATCACCTCTGCACTGCACCGCTTGCCCGGAGCCGAGCAGGTGAGCAGGGCCGCCGACGACGCGCTGGACCGGATCGGCGCGGTCTCTCCGGCAGGCCGCCGGATGGCGGTCTATGCCGGGGCCGGGGTGCTGGGGGTGGCCGGGGCGGTGGAATGGCCGGTCGCTCTCACCGGTGCGGCCGTCGCGTGGCTGACCCAGCCGCGACCGGAACAGCGAGCGCAGCCCGATCAGCAGGCGCAGCCCCCCGCAGGAGCAGACGCGGCCGGCGAGACGATGCCGGAGCGCGAGGCCCACACAGTGGGCGGGCCCGGCCCTACGCACGCGGAACCCAGCGGCGCAACGTCGTACCGCTCGGGTGCCGGTGACAGGTTCCCACCCTCCCACTTCCACCACCGGGAGGGCCCCGTACATGAGCAGCCCGCCAAAGTCGGTGATGCCATCACGACCCGGGGGCTCAAGCAGGTTGCAGAGGCCTCCGCGCACCACCACGGCGCAGCGCCGCCGGAAAAGCACCCCTGACACGGCCAGGGCCGGCGCCGGGACCCGGGCTCCCTGACACGGCCGGGCCCCGCGCCGGGACCCGGGCTCTGGTCGCCTCCGGCGGCGCCTCGCCCGGAGATCCAGCCGATCCTGCGAAGCCGTTTCCTCGGCCCCCGCCGTTGCCGGGACCCCCAGTCCGCCCGCCCGGCATGGGGCCCCGTACCGCGAGATGCGTGTATGAGGGAGGGTAGGCAGAAGCGAAGCATGGTGAACGGGATGGAGCACTTGATGGACTGGCGTGCGTTCGCGCAGCAGATGGCGTCCATGGCCCGGAAGCTGCTCGCGCAGTCCTCGGTCGAGGACACGCTGAAGAGCATCACGTCGGCGGCGACCGACCTGGTGGAGGGCTGCGACGCCGCCGGCATCCTGATCCTGCACGGACGCCAGGTGCAGACGGTGGCCGCGACCGACCAGCTGGTCACCGACAGCGACCAACTTCAAGAACGTCTGGGCGAAGGCCCCTGCTTCGACGCCGCCCGCAGGCGGGAAGGCGAGCGGGTCTTCCGCATCGCCGACTTCACCCATGAGGAGCCGCGCTGGCCCGCCTACGCACCCCAGGCTCGCGACCTGGGGGTGGGCAGCATGATGGGCTTCCTGCTCTACACCGACGACGAAGAACTCGGCGCGCTGAACGTCTACTCACGCAAGCCGGGCTCGTTTACCGACGCCAGCGAAATAGCCGGCTGGCTGCTGGCCTCCCACGCCGCAGTCGCCTTCTCCAGCGCCCGCACCCACGCACAGATGGAACAGGCCGTCGCCACCCGCCATGCGATCGGTGAGGCCATGGGCATCCTCATGGGTAGCCATCACCTGACCGAGGACCAGGCCTTCGACGTGCTGCGCCGCTTCTCCCAGGAGAACAACATCAAACTGCGCGAGGTCGCCCGCCGGGTGTGCGAACAGGGCGGTCTGTAGCCGCTGTGCCCACCCGGGGGTCCCCCGGCACGCTGCCGAGCCGAGGAGCCGACACACAGTCGGCCATGTCGACGGTAGCGCCGCTGAGCATGGGCGATCGGTGATCTCGTCGGCCGGGAACCAGGCCGCCCGCAAGGGTGAAGTGAGCTGCCTCGCAGCACGACGCCGACGGCAGCAGCTGGTGCTGGATTCCGCGGCCAGACTCATCGTCGTGGTGCGCCGGACCCAGTGGAAGCCTCGGCCAGCAGCTCGGCCGCATCACCCGCAGGGGTCACGCGGCGGAGTGTCGCGCTGCGCAACCGCCCAGGTCGCCCAGAACAGGGGCGGCCCGCCTCGCCGGTGTCGCACCGGCGTTTCGTCTTGGGTGGTGGGGGCTACTCGCACAAAAAGCCTGCGCCGCAACCAGGGACGAAAAGAGGTCGGCGCGCTGTCGGCAGTCTGCGCCGACGGGGCCACTCAGAGACAAACGACAAGGGGATGGTCGCGATGACCGTGACCACACAGCAGGGCGGCGGGGGCGGTTCCAGCGGCCTGTACGACGTCCTGGAACTCGTCCTCGACCGCGGACTGGTGATCGACGCGTTCGTGCGGGTCTCCCTGGTCGGTATCGAGATACTCAAGATCGACATCCGGGTCGTGGTGGCCAGCGTCGACACCTACCTCCGCTTCGCCGAGGCCTGCAACCGCCTCGACCTGGAAGCAGGGCCCCACAAGCCGGCCGGGCTCACGGAACTCACCGGAAAGCTCACCAAGTCCGGCGAACAGCTGTCCGAGTCCGAGTCCGGCACCCAGGTCAAGACCAAGGGAGCACTCTCCGGGGCCGCGGAGACCATCTCCGACGCCTTCAACGAGGCACGCGGCGAGGGCCGGGAGCGTCAGGGCGACCGGGCCCCGCGCAGGAGAGGGCAATGACAGATGAGTACCTACGTCTACGGGATCATCCGCGCCTCACACTCCCCGCTCCCCCAGGACCTCGAGGCATCGGAGACCCCCCGCGGCCGGTACGGGTAATGCGCCAGGGTGAGCCGGCCGCGATCGTCAGTGACGCCCCCGAGGAGCTGCGGCCCAAGCGCCGTGATCTGCTCGCGCACCAGCGTGTGCTGGACGAAGCCGGAGCCAGTGGCGTGGTCCTGCCGATGCGGTTCGGCAGTGTTGCCGCGGACGACGACACGGTGACCGCGGTGCTCGACGAACATGCGGAACACTTCCTCGAGCGCCTGCAAACACTGGACGGCACGGCGGAGTACAACATCAAGGCCAACCACGACGAAGAGGCCGTACTCCGGCTGATCACGGCGGACAACGACGACATCCGGTCCCTGGCGGATGCGAACCGGGAGACCGGCGGCGGCACGCAGGAGCAGAAGATCCAGCTCGGGGAGATGATCGCCGCCGCCGTCCAGGCACGCGAGGCGACTGACGCCGAGCTGCTTCAGCAGGCACTGGAGTCGACGGCCGAGGCAGTCAGCACCGGGCCGCAGAGCACCGGCTGGCTGGCCAACCTCTCCTTCCTGGTGAACCGCGGTTCGACGGAGCAATTCCTGTCGGCAACCGACGAATTCCGCACGAAGCACCCGCACCTCGAACTGCGCGTCAACGGCCCGCTACCGCCCTACAGCTTCGTCGACACCTCCTCGTCCGAGCAGGCCGAAGGCGGCACCGCGGAAGCGTTCGGGAACGCGGCAGCCCAGCCGAACGGCTGACGTGGCTCCCGGCCCGAAGGCTGCGGATGCACAACGGTTGAGGCCGGCCCCGCCTCTGCCTGGCCCGGGTGCAGGCTCCCCGGGCGCTGATCGTTGTCTCAAGATCGGCGCGGGCCTGATGCGTTCGCTCCTGGGTGGGGCAGCGGTGCGTCTCACCGGCCGGGTGTCCGCAACGCGGCACTCGACTATCGCAAACCCTTCATAACCGGTTTAATATTCTCCAAACCTCTGCCGGAACTGCGGCGCTGTATGCGCCGCAGTCACAACGCCGTGCCCGCGGGCAGCCGGGAAGGGGTTCGTAATGACCTGCACATCAAGCGGAGATCCGGCAGGATCCGACTGGCGTGATCGCGCGGCCTGTGTCGGAGAAGACCCCGAGATCTTCTTCCCTCTCTCGGACCTCATAGCTCCTGATGCGGAGGCCTCCCTGGCCCGAGCCATATGCCGCCGCTGCCCCGTGATCATCGACTGTCGCACCTGGGCACTCGACCACGGTGAAGACGACGGCATCTGGGGCGCCACAACCGCCGTCCAACGCCGCGCCATCCGACGAGCAACCACAGAACCCCTCCTCGCGACCAGGCGCCTTCGCGACGAGACGGAGGAAGTGTCGAGTTAGCAGGCGCCCGCGCCCACGGGGCAAGGACGACGCACGCCGGTGCGCGACCGCACCGCGGGCGGTCCGGATCTTGTTGCTGAGCAGCATGCTCACGCCCCAAGGGCCGGGAAGTCTCCGTCCGCCGACTTCGCCTATTCGTCCTCTATTCGTCTTCGATGGGGCGCAGGGCGCCGGGGTCGCCGAACACGATCATGGTGTCACCGGCCTGCACGGCGGTATCGGGATCAGGGTTGGGCTCCAGGGCGCCGTCGGCGCGGCGGATCAGCAGGGGCAGCGCTCCACCACAAGCCTGTCGCAGAGGCCGCCCCAGAAGACGGGAGTCCGCATCGATGCGGATCTCCTCGATCAGGAAGTCGGAGCTGCCGGGCCGGGTGAACTCGAGAAAGTCCACCACGTGCGGGCGGACCGCCAGCAGGGCCATACGTCGGCCGCTGGTGGTGTAGGGAGAAACCACGCTGCTCGCGCCGGCGTGGGTGAGGCGTTCGGCCGACGCCGCCTCCGAGGCGCGGGAGACGATGGCGAGAGATGGATTGAGGGAGTGGGCGATCAAGGTGATGTAAACGTTTTCGGCGTCGGAGTCGACCGCGCAGACCAGGCCGCGGGCGTGATCGATGCCCGCGCGGCGCAGTACCTGTTCGGAGGCGGCGTTGCCGATCAGGTAGGGCGCATGATCACGCTGCAGCCTCTCTTCCAGTGCGGCCTTGTTCTCGATCACCACGAATGGGATGCCCTCGGCCTCGAATTCGCGGGCCACGGCCTGGCCGACCCGACCGTAAGCGCAGACGATGAAATGGTTGCGCAGCGCGTCGATGTGATGCTGCATGCGCCGCTTCCTTCCCGCAGGGCCGAATCGTCCCTCCACCAGTGCCGTCCCGATCAGCCCCAGGGCAGCGACGAAGACCGCGACACCCACCACCGCCAGCGCGGCAGTGAAGAGCTTGCCGCCCTCGGTGAGCCGGTCGGCGCCGGAGAACCCCTCCGTGGTCAGCGTCATCACCGTCATGTAGATGGCGTCCGGCAGGGAGAACCCGAGCAGCGCATACCCGCCGACGCCACACGCGAGCAGCGCCACAAGCGCGAACGCCACCAGGAGCACCCGCCGCCCTATACCGCGTGGCGGCCACACAGCACCTCCTGCCCCTTACCTTTCCCTCTCAGTGTCCTCCCCGGGCATCTCGGAGCAACACGGCGCCCGAGGGAGGGTGAGTGGCTGTCAGTGCAGGACGCTGACGGCCCGCGCGATCACGAGGAGCGAGGTCAAGAGGGCGGAGACGCTCTGAATGCTCATCATGATTTTGGCGCGGGTCGACAGCGGCATGGTGTCGGTCGGGCTGAAGGCCGTGGAGTTGGTGGTGGACACGTACAGGTAGTCCATCAGCGCGGGGACCCAGTCCGAGGTGGCACTGGCACCGTCGGCGACTTCCTGGACGGCGTCGTCGTTCTCGTCCTGGGAGAAACGGAAGTCCGCCAGGGGCAGCGCGGAGCGGGGCGCCTGGGTGCGGCTGACCGGACCGCCCCGGTCCAGCTCCCAGTAGGCCAGACCGAAAACGATGATGTTGGTGAGCCAGACCTGCAGCGCGGCCACCAGCAGTGACCGGCCGTCCTTCACCCCGGCGTACACCAGTTCATGAACCAGGATGGCCAGCGCCACGAGATTGCTGACCGCGATGACCCCTACGAGCGTCAGCGACAGCACGCGGAAAGTCTTCGTCTGCCGGGTCAGTCGTTTCGGGTTGATCGCGATGAGCGGAATGAGCAGCAGGCACTCCAGGGCGGGCAGCACGTAACGAGGAGCGATCAGCAGCCGTTGCGGCAACACCAGGTACAGAGCGATCGCGGCAAGCGTCGCGACCACCGCCGGCAGCCGCGCCTCCCCCCTGCGCTCATGCCGAGGATGCCTGGTACTCGCCTCTGCACGCGTACGCGCCATACCGCCTGTCCTTCCGGTCGGTGCCACGGACAGTGCCACGGCGCCTCGCACCCCTCCCCGGTACCGGCCGCCGCGCACCTCCAGCATGTACCCCGAAGCCCGTTGCCGGTGCCTGCGCCTTTGCGGTCCGGGTGGGCCGTCATGCGGCCCGCGTTGCTCCCCGGGTGCGGGCCAGTTGCCGTAGCTCGGTGCGCGCCGTCGGCACCGTGCGGGCGGTGTTCCAGTACGGGTGCCGCCACAGGCGTACGGACAGCCGTAGCAGACGACGGCGCAGGGCGATGGTGTCACGGCGGTGGGGCACGGCGAGTGCGGCGTAGGTGGCGTTCCAGGCGGCTTGCGTCTGCACCAGGTCGTCGGGGGAAGGCGGTGGCGTCCACGGCTGCATTAGATCGCTTGTTCGAATTCACTGTCACCTTGAGCGCGGCGCCTGGCGGCCTGCGACCCGGATCCACGCCCCGTGCAGCCGTCCCGCTAATAACGCATTCTTCGTATGTCGAAGATGGTTTGTCCGCGCATGATCCGGAAGGCGTGTCCGCATGCCGGCAGGGTGAGCAGGGCGGCCACGTGCAACTCGGTGCGCGGCTGCTGTCTGCGTGCGAAGAGGCCGGCGTACTCCCAGCCGTCGACCGGTTCGAGGCAGTGGGGGCACCAGGCGACAGTGATCGGTCCGTCCGGCGGGGCGACGCCCTGGATGGGACCCGGCAGGTCGAGGGCGTCGTCCCAGCGCTGGACGACGTCGGGGCCGGTGCTCAGCTCCCAGCCGAGCGGGAGGAGCTCGCCGAGGCTGCCGACGCGTGCGAGGAGGGTCATCGTTCGCTTCCCGTACGGTTTGGGTTACAGAACAAAGCGTGATTCGGACGCTCGGGTACCCGCCGGGTACGGGTGCATGGGGCCTAAGCACCCGTCGGGTCCCTCACCCCGCCAGCCGGTCTCGGGCCGTGCGCACCCGCCTGTGTCCGGCGCCGCTACTCGGCAGCCCAGCTCCGTTGCCAGCGGTCCTGGGTCAGGAGATCGGCAACGCTCTCACCCGAACCCGGACCGCGACGCACGCGGGCACGACACGCCCGACTGAACGCGTCCACCCAAGACAGCTGGGGTGCAGGGGCGGCTGGCTGCCGGATCAGCAGCCCGCCGGCCCCCCACCAGCCCAGTCATAACCGCCCGGCAGCAGAACCCTCGTTCCAAGGCAGCCCAGGGCTGCGATGAAGAGATCGGACAGGACTGCCCCAGCTGTGAACGCCCCTCCGCGCCGGGCAGGAATAGGAGGGGCGGACCGGGCCGGAGGCGGCAGCAAGGCAGTGCTCACTGCGTCCCGCTGCACAGGCCTTCAGGAGCCAAAGCGGCTGGGCCCCGCGCCTGGCCGCACGGCAACGGGCCGTCCGGGTCCGGCGGTAGTCGGCCTCTCACATGCCGTTGAGGCACGAATCAGGACCAGGCCGGGCGCTCCGGTTCCCCTCCGTCGGCGTTGAACACCTTGGTGAAGACGGCCCCGCATCGGCAGCGGGAGTGCTCAATCAGTTTCCCGTCTTCCGACACGCTCAGCCCCTGGTTGAGCCGCACGTGCACATGATCGCCCATGAGAAGCTGCTTTCCTTGACATGCCTGAATCCGGCCATGGTGGACGCCGGTCGCGTTGGCCGGCAATGCCGCAGCTCACACCGGCATGTAGCAGGACTGAGGCAGGTCGAGTCCGAACCGCAGCTCGCAGGGCGAGGAGGCGGTCGGCGACGCAGGCGCGGGAACAGACGGCGGACTTGTACGCGGTGCTGGGGCGGAACCGTCGGCGACGGCCGAGCTGATCACCTCCGCCTTCCGCGCCCGGGTGCGGGAACTGCGCCCGGACACCCGCGTCGACGCGGCCACCGCTGAACGCTTCCGCGAACCGCGGGCGGCCTACGCGACCCTGCGCCATCCGGACCCGCGCGCGGCGTACGACCAGACCTACGAACCGGCGCACGACGGCCGGGATGCGACACCCCGCCGGTCCGGCCGTGCCGCAGTGGATGTGCGCACACGTCCTCGGGATCGAACCCGCAGCCGAGGACGAGAAGCCCAAGCCACGCCGCACACAGGCCGACAAATGGGCCACCAACTACGCCACCGCCCGGCAGTAGGGTCGGGGCCTCACGGCGCGCACCGCTTCTGGCCGCGAGATGCCGGCCGGCGCGGCCCGTCACCCTGCAGGCACGGCGTCCGGTCCCCCGGTGTCCGACCCCACTGCGGTGATGGCCGCCGCCTCGCGTCGTTCCCGCCGCCAGGCTGCGACCAGCGCGACCGCAATACCGCCCACCGTGTAGGCGGCGAGCACCCACCAGGCGGCCGCTGTGGCGTGCGCGCCGAAGTACACGGTGTTGCGGACCAGCGTGGTGCCCGCGCCCGGGGGCAGTACCTGTCCGATCGCGCTCCAGAACCTCGGCAGCAGCACCGACGGGTACACCCCGCCCGAGCTCGGGTTGCCCAGCACCACGAACAGCAGGATGGTCAGCCCGGTGCCGAGCATGCCCAGCAGCGTCTGCAGCGCGAGCGAGGTCGCCGCCGACGCGAACACCACCAGCGTGCCGATCCCTGTCAACGCCCAGAAGTGACCGCTCAGCGCGTCGAACACCGGGCCCACGATCACCGCCCCGGCGACCCCCGACACGATCGCGTACAAACCCAGCACCGCCAGCCTGATCACGATCCGGTGCCGGTTGGCCGGCCGCGAACCGGCGGACATATTAATGATCGTCGCCGTCAGGTAGCCGCCGACCACCCAGCCGAGCACCAGGTAAAAGGAAGTCATGCCGCGCCCGTCGCCCTTGTTCGGGGCCTTGATGTCGGTGACCGTGACCTGCCGCTTCTGTGCGGCTTCGATCTTCTGGGCGAGTTGCGAGGCGGTCTGCGACACCGAGGGGCCACCCGCCGAGGCGACCAGCAGTGTGTCCTCCGTGCTGGTCGCGTTGAACAGGAAGGCAGCGTCTGCGTTCCGGTCCAAGATCCGCTGTCGGGCGGCGGACTCGCTGGCGGCGGCGGTCGCCTTCACCGGGTCGCCACCGAGCCCGTTGAGCTTGGCCACGATCCGCGCCGAGGCCTGCTCGGGAGCCACCACCGCCACTGGAATCCGGTGCGGGGTGGGAGAGTGAAATGCGCCCAGATAGGAGATGGTGAAGGCGAGTTGTATCAGCAGGCCGCCCAATACGAGCCCGAAGGCGCGGAAACTGATGGCGTCCCGCAGTTCGGCCAGGAACCCGCCGGCCGGGAGGCCCGAAGTGGAGGGAGAATCGGCGTTCATGCCACGCATGGTCTCAGCCGGGGAGCGCCGCTGTTCGCGCGGGCCCGCCTACCGCTGGTAGCCCGGGCGCTCGTACGCGATGGTCTGCTTCGTCCGGGGTACGGCTCTGTTCGCGGCCCATACGTCCTGTGCGACGGCTCGATTGCGGAACTGTGCAGTTCTGTACAGATTCACCGCAGAAGGCGGCGGGTGTCGCTCCCCTCGTAGCGCGAACACCGTGACTGCAGGGGACGTTGGTGGGCGCCGTCCGGCAGGTGGATGTCGTCGGTCTCGCCGAGCGAGCGGCACTCGCCCTTGCGGCCGGTATGCCGACGCGGCCGGTAGCACAGGCGGGCGGACAGGCCCGGCCGGTAGCACAGCAGCCCCAGCCACCGAGAGCCATCCCCGGCTGCGGCCGGACACCTTCAAGGCATACGCCGGCGCGGCACCCGTGACACGCGCTTCAGGCCGAAGCCATGTCGTCGTGGCTCGGACCGTCAATAACCAACGACTTGCCGGCGCCGGCTACATGTGGGCCTTTGCCACACTCCGCACTGACGCTCCACGCAGCCATTACGACAGGCGACGAGCTGGCGGAGAACGTCACACCGCCGCACTGCGGAACCTGTTGAACACTGACTTGACCTCTCAACGGCATGAGATGTCTTCGACTGCTCGGCGACCGTGTGTTCGCGGGTGGGGACCAGGGTGCCGTCCACGATCAGCACGGTGTCGTTGCGAAATCGCTTGCGCTGTTGAAGGGCCAACTCGGGTCCGAGGTGCTCGACGATGCGGTCAGAGGCCGACTTGGCCACAGCGTCGATCCTGTCGGGGCCTCCTGCCGCAGCTTCGACGCCTGAGTGAGTGGAGCGCTCGTACGCCTGGGCAACGTGCACAAACGGCGTGTGCACCACGGTGGGAGGCTGGTGCGGTCCGTACGCCATGGCCCGTTTCACTCATCGTTGCGAGACACGAGATGTCGCGCAACAAGACGGGCGATACGATGAAAAAGGCACAGCACCTCGGGAGAAATCGCCCTGAAGACGGACTGGATGGCACGGCCCATGTGAGGTGGCGTGCGAGCCTGGCGTGACGGAGCGAGGCTTTTCTCCTCGGCTGTCTTGCACGAGCGCTGCTTATGGGTTACGAGGTCGTCACGTCTGACTGATAACACTGGCAGCCCTCCGGGAGGTTGAACGATGAACCGCACGCGTCGTCTCGCAGCACTCACGGTCCTGGTCGCGCCCGCACTCGCGGTAGGTGCTGCGGTTGCCGCACATGCGTCAGCCACCACCGTGCCTGGGGCCGTAGCTAGCGCGGCGTGTCATGTCGAAACCGAGTCGAACGGCAAGTACCACCTCTGGGGCGAGGGATTCGCCGGCGGCACGAAGGTGACCTACTCGGGATCCAACTCGGGCACCGTCTCCACGGACCGATCGGGCAGGTTCGACCTCGGCGGCCTTGGCGGGAACAGGTTCTCCGTCAGGTACGACGACGGGAAGACGCTTACCTGCACCATGGTCAGGCACTAAGGGGTCCGCGCTCCCCGCTCCCCGGTCGGTCCCAGGTCAGCGAATCCACGAACGTGTGTCCGCGCCGCATGTAGTGACAGCGTCGGGCACGCGCTTGGTGGCGGCGCCTCCAGCGGGACCAGCTCACCGCGTGGTCGCCGCGTGCAGGATGGCGGCGGGGCTCAACTGCCAGCAGACGGCGGATTTCAGCGGGTATGAGGTCCACCAGTTCGGGCGCGTCCGCCTCGGCACCCCTTTTTCGTACTGGTCCAGGCCGCACTCGTTCTTCGCGCTCTGGAAGCACTCCTCGATTTTCCATCGGCAGCCTGCGACGCGGACCAGGTCGGCAACGGTGGCATCCAGGTGGCGCAGGCGAGGTAGTAGGAGATCTCGTCCGGCTTGTGGATGCTGCGGCGGGCCAGCATCCACCGCTGCCGCGTGGGCTCGTGGCCGTCGAACTCGGACACGGCGGGCAGTCGGGCGGCGGCCCAGTCGTAGTAGCGCTCCCCCTTCACCCTGTCCGGCGAATAGGCGGGCCGTGGACCTGCTGGGACTTGGGCACGGCGACGACGTAGAAGAGACCGCGGTCTTCAGGGAAGCGGCGGAAATGGGAGTCCTGACTATAGGCGGATCGGCGGTGACCCAGGTGACGGTGTCCGGTCGGCGGAGCTCGACCGGCCCGTCGAGCGGGGGCGGTAGAGCCTAGGGCCAATGCCAGTGACTTTGCGGCCTTCCAGAGGCAGTCAGCGGCGACATCACCGCAGTTCAAAGGATCGCGCGCGTCGTTAAGTAAGTGGCATTGAGCCTAGTAGTGCTTCGTTACGTGGAGTGATCTCGCCTGGTGGTGGGCACCTCTCCGGTATGAGGTTGGGGGAGGTGGAACGGCTCCGGGGTGAGTTATCGGAGTTCGTTGCCGATGTGTTCGGGTCGGTGCCGCGGCGGGATCAGCGGCGGTGGGGCGAGTGTTATCTGCGGGGCCTGATGCTGAACGGCCGGCGCAAGTCGATCCAGCCGATGGCCGAGCGGATGCCGGACGGCAACATGCAGGCCCTCCAGCAGTTCGTGAACCAGTCGCCGTCGGATCCGCTGCCCGTCAGACAGCGGATCGCCGAGCGGCTGTCCGAAGTTGTCATGCCCGAGGTGTGGGTGATCGATGACGTGTCGTTCCCCAAGTGCGGCAAGACGTCGGTCGGGGTGGCCCGCCAGTACTGCGGAGCGGTCGGCAAACGCGCGAACTGCCAGGTCGCGGTCAGCGTCCATGCCGCCACCGACACCGCCTCGTGCCCGCTGGAGTGGCAGTTGTATCTGCCGCGTGAGTGGACGGACGAGCCGGACCGATGCCGCAGGGCAGGTGTCCCCGACGACGTGGTGCACCGGGAAAAGTGGCGTCTCGCGCTCGGCCTGCTGGACACACTCGCCGAGTGGCAGCTGAAGGCGCCGGTCGTGATCGCCGACGCCGGCTACGGCGTCAGCACCTCCTTCCGGCTCGGTCTCGAGGAGCGAGGACTGTCCTATGTCCTGGCCCTGAACGGGAAGGAAGTCGCCCACCCGGAGGATGCCGAGCCGCACCAGCCTGCTTATGGCGGACTGGGCCCGCCCACCCTTCCCCGCTACCGCACCCCACCGCGAGCCGTCTGCGTCCTCGCAGCGCAGGCGGGTGCGGAGCGGTTCACCGAGGTGACCTGGAGGCAGGGCAGCAAAGGCGCGATGACCTCGCGGTTCGCGGTGCTGACAGTGCGGCCCGCGGCAAGCAGTCCCTGGCCGCAGCTCAGGAGGCGGGCGGCGGCCGCAACCGGTGGGACGGCGTCCTGCCCGTCCAGACACTCCTCGTCGAAGTTCCAGGCGGCTTGCGTCTGCACCAGGTCGACGGGGAAGTCGTTGACGTCCATGCCCGCATTAGAGAGATCTCTCTCTTGTTCGAATTCACTGTCATCTCGAACGCGCCGCCTGGTGGCCTGCGGCCCGGCTCCGCGTCACCTTCAGCCGCCCGGTGAATGCCCACTGAATAGCACATTCTTCGCAAAAGGTGTGACTTACCCCTAATCGGCCACTCGAGCAAGGCAGGGTCCCATGAGATCCGTGGGGCCGCCGTGCCGAGGAGAGGGCTACTGATGAGTGAGTCCATACAAGACGGGGGCGGAAGGCTGCAGCAGGCCGGGGAGACGGCCATGGCCGAGGCGTCCGCCACGGCGGGTCAGACCAAACAGGCCGCCGGGCAGGTGGCGGCTACGGCCGCGCAACAGGCGAAGGAGGTCGCGGGAGAGGTGCGGCAGCAGGCCGGCTCAGTCGTCCAGGATCTGCGCGGCCGTGCCATGGACGAGGCCGAGGGACAGACCCGGCGGGCCGCGGGCGTACTGCGGCAGTGGGCGCAGGACCTGTCCGAGCTCGCGGAGAACGCTCCGGGAGACTCGCCCGCCCGCAGCGTCGCGGCTCAGGTGGCCGATCGCGGACACCGGGCGGCCGACTACGTGGACAAGCAAGGTGTCGAAGGCATCGTCGGCGACCTTCAGAGCTTCGCCCGTCGGCGCCCCGGACTGTTCCTGGGCGGGGCGTTGCTGGCCGGGCTGGCCGTGGGGCGCTTGGGGAAGGTGGCGGGCAAGGCCGCGCAGCCCGGTCACGGCGGGCAGTCCGCGGGAGCGGTGCATCCGCAAAACTCGCTGGAGCCCGAAATGCCGACACCGCCGCCGGGTGCCGGTCAGTGGACACCACCGCAGCCCGTGTCACCACCGGCCGCGCCGTACGTACCGCCGCCCTTGCCACCCATAAGCCAGGCACCCGGCGGCATGCCGGCGCCTCCGCATCCGGGGGTGTGAGGTGTCCTCGATCCGACCGAACCGGAGCGGCCCCCACGGGCAGGACGCATCAGTGGGTGAGCTGTTGTCGCTTGTGACCTCGGACGTCCAGATTCTCTTCCGTCAGGAGGTCGAGCTGGCCAAGACCGAGGTCAGGCAGGAAGCGACCAAGGCGGGCAAGGCAGCCGGCATGTACGGCGGCGCCGGCTTCGCCGGCTACATGGTCCTGCTGTTCCTGTCCCTGGCCGTCGTCTTCGGCCTGGCCAACGTCATGGACGGCGGCTGGGCCGCTCTGATCGTCGCGGCCGTGTGGGCCGTGGTGGCGGCCGTGCTGTATGCGCGGGGCCGCGCCCGTATGCGCACCGTCTCCCCCAAGCCTGAGCAGACCGTCGAAACGATGAAGGAGAACACGCGATGGGCACATCACCCGACCAGTTGAGGGCGGACATCGACGCCACCCGCGACCGGCTGTCCACCGATGTCAGCCGGCTCGCCGACCGGGCCAGCCCCCGGCAGATGGTGCGCCGTCGCACCGACCGGGTGCGAGGCAGGGTCACCGGCCTGCGGGAGCGGGTCATGGGCTCCACATCCCACACCGCGCACAGCGTCGCCGACAGCGCACGGTCAGCCGCTGGTTCCCTGCAGGAAGGCGCCGGACAGGCCACCGACACCGCCCGCGACACGGCCCAGCAGGCCGGTGAGGCAGTCAGGCAGGCACCCGAACAGGCCATGCGGCAAACCCAGGGGCATCCGCTCGCCGCCGGCCTGATCGCGTTCGGCACCGGCGTGCTGGCCTCCTCCTTCCTGCCCACGTCCAAGAGCGAGCAGGAGGCCGCCTCCGGCCTGATCGCACAGAGCCAAGAAGCCCTTGAGCCGGTGAAGCAAGCCGCCCTCGAGTCGGTGCAGAACGTGAAGGAAGGCGTCCAGTCGGCAGCACAGAGTGCGGCGGACGAAGTGAAGGGCACCGCCGGCGAGGCGGTCCGCGCCACCCAGGAGGAAGCCCGGGATCAAGCCGGCACCGTAACTGACCAGGCCCGCGACTCCGCATCGCACATCACCGACCAGGGCAGCCAGCAACGGTGAGGACTCCCACCCGCCGAGCGTGGCTGCGGCTTCCCTTCAGCGCTTCTCACCGGTAGTACCGGCAGCCGGCGACTGTGTGGCCGGCCGACGAAAAGCGGGACGACGCCCCCCCCGATGGCCTCCTCGAGCGTGGTATCCGCCTCCGGCATCACGCACCCGCCGGCTGCAGGGGTGCGGGCGGGCCCAGCGGCCGGCTGGCCGAGGGCGAACGGTTGCAGACGGTGCGGCAACTGGCCGCGGACCTCGGCCTCGCGGCGGGCACCGTGGCCCGTGCCTACCGCGAACTGGAGGCGGCCTCCCTGATCCGCACCCGGCGCGGCGCGGGGACGCGGGTGGCTCCGCCCCCACCAGGCACCCACCGCCGGTCGCCTGGGCGGCGGCCCTGGGCTTCGCAGAGGACACCGTCCCCCGTGAAGAAGTGACTCGTACTCACCACTTGTATCAAGTGGTGAGTACAAGACGTGTGACCGGCCGTCTTGTGTCAATCTCTTGCTACCAGATGCGATCAGTGGCGCGCACATGGAGTACGGCTCGATCGTCGACATCGAGCGCAGCCCGTACGAGTGGTGGCGCAAGTCGAAGTCGGACATGACCTACTCCTGGTCCGCAGCGTGCCCGGTGACATGAGGCTGCTGGAATACGCGGCGACGGGGACTCCAACCTCGACCACGCGGGTGTGGTCTACAGTGCCGGCTCAACGACGGGCTCCGCCAAGGTCTACCAGCACTCCAGCAAACACAGGAACACCACGCTCTCCGCGATCATCAAGCGCCGCAAGGGCGTCACGGTCTACATCGCCCACATCACCCCGCATTGGTACTGACGTGAAAATAAAGCGCAGCTACGTGCTGTGGGCCGCCTTGGCCCTTGTCGTCCTGCTGGCCGCAGGCGCAGCCGCCTGGGGTGCGCCGCGCGCCCAGTGGGACTACCGCCAGGCAAGCCGGGCAGGGTTGCCTGCGGTAACCTTCACCGGCGACAAGACAGCCCCCGACACGCTCAAGCTCTATCTGCAGCTTTTCGTCGAGCGCGTGCGTGACGGCGACACGAACGGCCTGGAGGACCTGTCCTGGCACAACCATTGGTTCGCTCGCCGCGACGAGGCAGCCGGCGCCCGCCGACTCATCCGCACCTACAGGAAGGGCGCGGCAGGCCCGGTCTCCGTCGACATGACCGCCGAGGACCCATACGACGTCCGTGGCGGCACCATCCACTTCCGCCGCACCGGACAGCAGCAGACCTTCATCGTCTTCAAGCGAAACGGCCTGTGGCTGTCCGCCATCGCCACGGACTGGAACAGGACGCCGAACGCGTCCGGCAGGCAGCCGCTGAAGGGCTGACGTGAACGATCACTGCTGTGAGGGTGGGACCCCGGTCCTAGCCCTCCCAGCAGTGCACGTACGGCACGGCCCAGGGTCGCGGCGAGGTCGAAAAAGGCGAGGTCCTGACGGTGGAGCGAACGGGACGTCGCAGCCACCAGGAGCGGGTCCACTCGGCCGGGGGCCATCAGCGCCTGGGCACAGCCACCGCCGTCATCGAACGGCACGGCCGGCGGCCGGCCTTCTTCGAGCCCGCGTGGGGTGCTCGCGGTCCCGTCGGTGAACGGGGCCGCGAGCTCTCGGGAGGGGTGTCGACGGGGCGGTCCCGGGGAGTGGAGGGACGCGTCAGGCAGGGGGCAGCGTCCACTTCTGGGCGGCGGTCCCGTTGCAAGCGTAGACCTGCAGTCGGGTGCCTTCCGCGGTGGACGAGTCGGGATCGTCCAGGCACAGACCGGAGTGGGGGTTCGTCAGGGAGCCGTCCGAGCCGGCCGTCCACGTCTGGGCGCCGGTGCCGTTGCAGGTGTACAGCTGGACGAGCGTGCCGTTGGTCGCCCCGCTGTTCGCCACGTCGAGGCACTTGCCCAGGGTGCGCAGGGTGCCGTCGGCCGCGATCGACCAGTCCTGGGCGTAGGTGCCGTTGCAGGTCCACAAGCGGATCGCGGTGTGGTCGTCGGTGCCAGAGTTGGCGTCGTCCATGCACAGGGCGGCGTTCACCCCGGACTTGACCGGACCCACCCGTGGCTTCGGCGGGGCGCCTGTGTCACCCGGGTAGGAGGGCGGGGCGGCCGAGGCGGTCGTGGCCCAGTCGGTGTTCGGGCTGGTGCCGAGCTGGTAGGTGAGCGTTCCTCCGGAGGTGATCGCGTTCTTGGGTGCGTAGGAGTTGTTCCACGCGGACCCGTTGAAGGTCGCGGACTGCACGTAGGGTGCGTTGTCCGCTGCGCCGTCGCCGTTGATGGTCAGGGTCCTGCCGGAGGGCAGAGTGATCACGGCCTGGGTGAACAGCGGTGAGCCGAGGGCGAGGTCGGACGTGCCCGGCGTCATGGGGTACATGCCGAGCGCGGACCAGACGTACCAGGCGCTCATCGCGCCCAGGTCGTCGTTGCCGTCGGCGAGGCCTGCGGGAGTGTCGGACCATATCCGGTCCTGGATGGAGCGCACCGTCGCCTGGGTCTTGTAGGGGCGGCCGATGTAGTCGTACTCCCAGGGCAGTTCGATGCTCGGCTCGTTACCGACCCAGGCATAGCCGTTGGCGCCGGTGTAGCTACGCAGCACCGTGTCCAGGTAGTCGCTCATCGCCTTGTCGCCGCCCTTGGCGGTGGCGAGTCCGGCCATGTCGAACGGCACCATGCCGGAGTAGATCCACGAATCGGCCTCGACCATGTCCGTGCCGCTGGTGGGGTCGAATCCACCGGTCCAGGAGCCGCCCGCGTTACGAGGCTGAACGAAGCCCGAGGCGGGGTTGAGCGTGTTGCGCCAGTCCTGGGCGCGGTGGGCGTACGTCTGCTGGCTGCCGGTGTCGCCCAGGGCGCCGGCGAAGGCGGAGAGGGCGAAGTCGGCGGTGTCGTACTCCAGGGTCGTGGCCACGGGGCCGTAGAAGTTGCAGCAGCCGTAACTGCCGTCGTGGGGTTCGTAACCCGGATTGTCCAGGTAGTTCAGTCCCGGCCGGTCGTTGTTCGCGGTGCTCGCCTGCTTCAGCAGTCCCGCCAGCGCCTTGGAGGTGTCGAAGTTCCGGGCGCCGAAGGCGTGGTAGTCGGCGATGATCGCCGTCGCGGGGTCACCGACCATGACGTAGGACTCACCGTTGTTCTCGGACCACTTGGGGAAGATCCCGGTCTGCGTGTAGGCGTCGGTCATCGACTGGGCGGTGTCGGAGGCGACCTGGGGACTGACCAGCGCCTCCAGTTGGGCCTGGGAGCGGTAGATGTCCCAGCCGGAGTAGTTGGCGTAGGCGGCGCTGTGTCCTGCGTCGACGGTGTGGGTCTTACCGTCGAAGCCGTAGTACTGACCGTTGGTGTCGCTGATGACGTTCGGGTGCAGCAGGGAGTGGTAGAGCGCGGTGTAGAAGATCTTCTGCTGGTCCGCCGTGCCACCGGCGATGCGCACCTTGCCGAGTGCACTGTCCCAGGCCGTGTGGGCTGCGGTGCGGACGTCGTCGAAGTTCCATCCGGTGTTCTCGGCCGTCCGGTTGGCTACGGCATTCGCCACCGACACGTAGGAGATGCCGACCTTGGCCTGGACGACCGGATTCGTGGCCGTGTCGAAGGTGACGTGCGCATTCGAAGCGGCGGCCTTCGACGCCGTGCCCGAGCCGTGCGAGGCGGTGGCGCCTGGGGAGGCGGCCTTGGGCATCGAGCCGTGCAGGCGCGGCTTGTTCGGCTGCTCGGGGGCGTTCTTGTCGGCCCGGGAGACCGAGGGCCGGGGCGTCTTCGCAGCGGGGGCGAGCGCACTGCCGCTGGAGGCGAAGGGCCGGTCGAAGACCATGTCGAAGTAGACGGTGTAGGAGTTCCCCGCACCGCAGAACCGCCCGCTGGTGACCTGGCCGCTGACCTCGGTGCCCGAGACGGCGTTGAACCGTGCGGCGGAGCCGCCGTTCTGGCTGCCGGTCAGCTTGAAGATCAGGTTGGCCTGGGAGGTGGACGGGAAGGTGAAGCGCGCCATGCCGCTGCGGGTGGTCGTGGCGAGTTCGGTGGTCACCTTGTTGTTCAGGGCGACTTTGTACGAACCGGCCGACGCGGATTCGTTGGTGTGGGAGAAGGAGTCCGAGGCCGAGTTGTCGACGGCGCCCACCGTGGGCAGCACGGGTATGTCACCCGCGGCTCCGCAGCCGGGTCCCGCGATGTGGGTGAGGCTGAATCCCGTGATCGAGGAGTCCTTGTACTCGTACCCGCCGCCCGGAGGCCGCGAGGTGGTGTCCGGGCTCCACTGCAGCATGCCGAACGGGACGTCCGCACCGGGGAAGTCGTTCGCGTCGTTCGACGTTCCGATGACGGGGTCCACCAAGTCCGCCGGGGACGAGATGAGTGGGGCCGCTCTCGCGGGCAGTGCCCAGGCGGCGGGAGCAGGTAACGCGTACGCGCCCAGCAGCACCGTTCCAGCGACGGCGCCCAGGGCCGTGGGGATGCGGTGACCGCGGGAGGGCCGTCTGCGGATACCGGGCCGGCGACCGCCGGCCGGAGTCGACAACATCGTGATCTGCCTCCTGAAGGGATGGTTCGGGATTGGGTCGAGCCGAGCCTGGCCGACGGGATGAAGCACCGAACTGGAGGGATGGAGAAGGAGCCGGAGAGGCGACGGTGGGCGGGCCGGATCGCTCACGAGCGGGGCGCGGTCGGCTCCCTAGTGGCAGCTGCCGCGGATTCCGCGTGAACAAGGCACTCCGCACGCAAGGGCGACCACGTTGTCTTGGGGACCGATACAAAGGCTCATTTCGACATCACCGCCATGACAACGTTGTCTAATCACATCGAACGTCACGCGTGTCAATCGGGCGGGTCGCACCGCAGGAAGCATGGAATCCGTCTCGCCCCTCCGGTCGCCGAGTGTCGGACCGGCAACTCGGAGCACCTGTCGCAACGTAGCTACTGAGCGTGATCATGTCAATAAGTGGGGGCCCAGGGTTTCTCTTCCTGTGCGCGAGGCGGACGGATGTTCATCCGCCGGGCCGTGAACGGCGGTTGGGCCGTCCCGGCCCCGATTCCCGAAGGCAGTGGCGTCTAAGCGGGCGTCGCGCGCCCCGACCCGGACGACCTAGTAGACTGTCGCGACTAAGTGTCGTTCTGGTTGGTGGAGTTGGGGTCGGGCAAGCTCCCCTTGTCGCTTCCGTTCGGCCGGGCAGGGGTGCCGTGTCCTCACAGAAGAAGTATCCGGTTGCGTTGAGTGCCGAAGATCGTCTGGCGTTGGTGCGCGTGACGACGACGGGGGTCCGCAGCGCGTCGATGATCAGGCGGGCACGGGTGCTGCTCGCGTTGGACACCTCGGCCGGCGAGGTCGCTCCGCGGGCGGTGATTGCGGACCGGGTCGGGGTCTCGTGCGATTCGGTCCGCCT
>NZ_JBIBKS010000041.1:0-45940 GCF_042959345.1 Streptomyces sp. NPDC007905
GGCACCCCTGCCCGGCCGAACGGAAGCATCAAGCGAAGCCTCCCCGACCCCAACTCCACCAACCAGAACGACACTTAGTCGCGACAGTCTACTAGGGTCGGCGTGTGGCTTTTATCGTGGTGTGCGAGGATGACGCGGCGGTCCGCGACGTACTCAAGCGCGCACTCGAGCACGACGGCCACAGGGTCGCAGTCGCTCCTACGGCGGACAGCCTGCTGCGGAACCTTGATCCGGTCCCTCACCTGGTCGTCCTGGATCTCGGGCTCCCGGACGCCGACGGTCGCGATGTCTGCTTGGCGCTGCGGGCACGTGGCGTTGATGCCCCGGTGCTGATGCTCACCGCTCTGGATGGCATGCATCACAAGGTGGGCGGCTTCGAGGCGGGAGCCGACGACTACATGACGAAACCGTTCGACATCCCGGAGTTGCTGGTGAGGGTCCGCGCCCTGCTCCGCAGAACAACCGCGACGACCCCTCCAAGGGGCGTCGTTCTCGATCCGGCGAAACATGTCGTGATCCACGGTTCGGCAAGCGAAAGCCTGACGCCGACCGAGTTTCGGTTGTTGGGCAGGCTTATCGCCTCACAGGGCGACGCTGTACGCCGGCACGCCCTCGTCGCTGCCGGCTGGCCGCATGGCGCGCAGGTCAGCGACAACACCCTCGACTCCTTCGTTCGCCGGATACGGACCAAACTCGGCGCGCTGGGCGTGGCCAATCGCCTGGCGACGGTCCGTGGGGTGGGCTATCGATGGGAGTGACGGGTTTCCGTGGGAGAGTCGTCGCGCTTGCCGTTCTGATCGCGACAGCGGTGGCCGCAGTGCTGGTGGTGGTCTCGCACGTCTTGCTGAGCCGGGTGACCGACGCCGACGCGAACGCTCTGGCGCATACGCGTGCAGAGGCGGTGGCGGCGAACGTAACCGTACGCCGTGGCCACGTCGTGCTGATCGAGAGCGGCAACGAAGCGCTGGACACGGTCTCGTGGGTGTATGCCGACGGGCACCTCATCGACGGGATCGTGCCGGCCGGCCTCCTTGACCGCGTCGAGGCGCTTGCCGACTCCGGGCAGTCCCAGTCCACCACGACCGGCAGATATCTGCTGTATGCCCAGCCGATCCGGCTCGAAGGCCACCGCGTCGTGACGGTCGTGAGGGTGGATCTGACGCCGTACGAGACGTCAGAGCAGCGCAGCCTGGCGATGTCGCTCATCTTGGGTGGCATCACGATCCTGCTCGCAGGCGTCGTCGCGTACCTCGTGGTGGGGCGTGCGTTGCGGGTGGTTCACGAAATGGCCGCTCTTGCCGACGACTGGGGCGATCACGAACCCGGGCGCCGATTCAACCTCGGCGTTCCTCGCGATGAATTCGGGGAGCTCGGGCGAACTCTCGATCGCCTGCTTGACCGCATAGACAACGCGCTCGCGG
Source organism: Streptomyces sp. NPDC007905 (assembly GCF_042959345.1). Classification (NCBI taxonomy): domain Bacteria; kingdom Bacillati; phylum Actinomycetota; class Actinomycetes; order Kitasatosporales; family Streptomycetaceae; genus Streptomyces; species Streptomyces sp. NPDC007905. The sequence continues at coordinate 1,422 of NZ_JBIBKS010000041.1, forward strand.
ACGAGCGCCGGCTCACCGATGAGATCGCCCACGAGTTGCGGACGCCCTTGACGGCCCTGCGGGGCGAGGCACAGTTGGCGCAACTCTCCGGTCACCATCTTGCACCAGAGTCTGTTCTGACCGAGGTCGACCGTCTGACCACGGCGATCACGACGATTCTGAGTGCCGCCCGCACACGGATCGACGGCGGTACCCGCTGCGATCTCAGAGCGGCGGCGCGACAGGCGATCGCCGGTCGCTCCATCGAGCTCGCCGTCCCGACCGACGTCGACGTCGCCGTGGCAACCGAACTCGTCGTGGCTGTGTTGTAGCCCCTGCTGGAGAACGGCCTGCGCCATGCGAGCTCGCGCGTTTGGGTCACGGCGCGCATCCAGCCCCAGGGCGTCGTGATCGATGTCCTCGACGATGGCCCGGGGTTCGATCCGGCGGAGGTTGATCGGGTCTTCGAAGCCGGCGTGACCAGCGGCAACGGGCACGGGTTGGGACTGGCCGTGGTAAGGCGTCTCGCCGCGTCCGCAGGAGTGGCAGTCCGTGCGATCGCGGATGGTCACGGTCGCGTCGAAGTGACCTTCCCCACGCCATAGGCGATTGCGTAGTCAGGTTGTGTGCAGGTTGACCGAGCCAACCTCGTCGCATGACGACGACAAGCGAAGCCCGCACGCGCCGCAGCGGGCGGCTGATGCTGAACAAGGTTCCCGAGGTCACCATCTGGTTCTGGGTGATCAAGATCCTGTGCACGACCGTCGGTGAGAGTTTCGCCGACTGGATCAACATGAAGCTGGGCGTCGGCCTGGTGAACACGGCCTGGATCTTCACCGCGGTGTTCGTGGTGGTTCTGGGCGTCCAGCTGCGGCTGAAGCGGTACGTCCCGTTCCCGTACTGGCTGACCGTGGTCGTTGTCAGTGTCACGGGCACGCTGTACACCGATATCCTGACCGACCAGCTCAACGTGCCGCTGTGGATCAGCTCCGCAGTCTTCTCGGTCCTGCTCGCCGTTGTCTTCGGCGTGTGGTGGCTGCGCGAGCGCACCCTCTCGATCCACTCGGTCACGACGCTGCCGCGTGAGTCGTTCTACTGGCTCGCCGTTCTCGTCACCTTCGCGCTCGGCACCGCGACCGGTGACTGGACCCTCGAGCTCACCGGCTGGAGCCCGGGAGTCTCGGTCCTGCTGCCGCTCGGCCTCATCGCCGCGATCACGCTGCTGTGGAAGTTCGGCGCGAACCCGGTCCTGTCCTTCTGGCTCGCCTACATCCTGACCCGCCCGCTGGGAGCCAACATCGGCGACTGGCTCGCCTCCCCGAAGGTCGCTCCGCCGGGCGAGCCGACCGGCCTTGCGCTGGGCACCTTCACCACCAGCCTGATCTTCCTCGGCCTGATCCTGGCGACTGTCATCTACCTGACGGTGACGCGCTCCGACGTGACCGAGACCTACGACGCCACGCACACCCCGCAGGTCACCGCCAACCCGCGCAGGGAGCGCATCGCGCTGGCGGGCTTCGGCCTCCTCGCCGTCGCCACCGGGGGCCTGCTGGTCTGGGCGCACAGCCAGCCGCACGTCGGCCCGGCGCCGGAGACCGACGCCACCTCCACCGTGCACCTCGCCCCCGGCCAGGCCGTGAAAAAGTTCCCGCCCGCGAAGGTCCACGCACTGAAGGCACTCGCATCGACCTCGCTCAAGGACGCACGGTCGGGGAACGCGACCGGGGCCCACGCCGCTGCCCAGTCGCTGCGAGACCTCTGGGATGCCGACCAGGCCTCGTTGCAGCCGCTGGACAACACCGGCTGGACGTTCATCGACGCCCAGATGGACCAGGTCCTGAAGACCTTCGGCATCGACCACCCGAACCCGCCGATGTCGCCGGCCCACCAGGAGGCCGAACTCAACACCCTCCTCACAGATATGCGCTGACAGACCTGATCGTCGCCGGGATCGCGTCGCCGTCGGCGCGCTGCAACCCTCGGCGACGAGGCACGGAGAGCGGTCGCCGGCCTTGACGGGCCCGCCCCTCGAGGCCGGTATCGCACCGATCGGTGCTATACCGGCCTCGACTGTCAGACCGTATTCACTCAGATGCGGCGGCGGGTGTTCACGGCCGGACCGACCCCGGCCGTACAGCGGGCCGCATCGTCGTTGGCACGCGGGCGCTGCGCGGGCGGCAGCCGGAGTCGTCTTCAGCGCCGGGCCGTGTGATCGCTGCTTCCCGACTTCAGCGTGTGAGCACAGTTGCATCCGTGCTGTCACCGGCTCCCGGCACGAGCCGACCGGGGAGGAGGAACAGCGGACCCTGTGGTGTGTACCGGCTGTGTGCGGGGCCGGGCGCGCTCCCCCAGCTGGGAGACACGGCCCGCTGCGCCGTAGTACGGCCCGGACGGCCCTCAACCCGCCACCGTAGTCGCACCTCACCCACGGCTGGTCGTGATCGCACTCGTGGCGAACACGCATGACCTGGCACGGTCCCTACTCGGGAGCACGGCTCGGTCCCGGTACCTTGAGAAACCTTCTGGCCTTGCGCGGAGAACCGGTGTGAGTGTCCGGCCCGGGGCGATACAGGCGGTGACGGGCGACGAGTTCGAGGGTCACCGCCACCGCGACGGCCTGCACGGCCATGAGTGCGATGAGGACGAACAGTTGCACGGCTCCAGCCAGCACAGGGCCAGCCCCTCCCAGGAGCATGCCGACGAAGGCGCCGGGGAGCGTGACGAGTCCGACGGTACGGGTCTGGTCGAGTCCGGGCAGGAGGGCCTCTGAGGCAGCGGGACGTGCGATCTCCATGCGCGCATCACGGTCCGTGAACCCCAGGGCCATCGCCGCCTCCACCTCGCCGCGGCGCTGAGACAGTACGTCCAGGGCACGGCGTCCGGCGAGGACCGTCACGGTCAGCGCGCCACCGATGAGGATGCCCGTGACCGGGATCAGGGCGACGCCCTTCACAGGGACCAGCCCGGTGGCGAGGAGCGCCACGACGACCGGTATCACGCCGGCGGCGATCGGAGCGGCCGTCAGCCACCAGGTGTGGTTGCCGGTTATTCTCCGTCCGGCCGTGCGCACGGCCACCGCGAACATGACCACGAGGAACGCCAGGAGCCCCGGCACCGACTTGACAGCCCAGGTGATGACCACCGAGACCAGGACGAGCTGGACAGCGGCGCGGAAGCCGGCGAGGAGGATCTCCCGGGCCCGGCTCTTGTACGGGTGCGGGTCCAGACGGAACCAGCCCGCCACCGCCACCGCCACCAGCAGTAGAGCGGCGAGCAGTACCCCGAGGGTTGAGTTGACCGGTACAAGAGATGCCGCACTCGACGCCACGTTTCCCACCTCGAAGGACTGCTGCGTGGGCCGGGGGGTGAGCGCGGGTCCGCGTCCCGACTGGCCCTGGCGGCCGACAGCGCAGTCTATGCGGACGTCATTCCGTCGCCGTTCACGCTCCGCTGTCAGTGCCTGCCCACCCCGCGGCCGTGAGGAACGAGAGGATGCTGTCTCGGAGGGCACGTCGGTCGGCGTGCACGCAGTAGCGCGGCGCGGCACGCAGGCGGCTGTCGCAGGGCGATGTCACCCACGCCTCCGGGTTACGACGACGATGCCTTCACCACGCTGAACGAGAACTGCCGCCTCGGCGGTCGTCGATCGGTCGACTTGCTTCCACGGCCCCTTCCAGCCGGTAGCCGTGCCCGCGCAGGGTGGTGATCCGGGGCAGGCGACACGGACGGGTGAGCGCGTCGGCGGCCTGGGTCAGGCGGCGTCGCAGGCCGGCCATGGTGACGTCGAGGGTCTTGGTGGAGCCGAACCAGTTCTCGTCCCACACGTCGGCCATCAGGGTCTCGCGCGAGACCGCCTCGCCCGGATGCCGGCACAGAAGGGCGAGTAGGTCGAACTCCTTGGGGCGCAGGGAGACGTCGATGCTCTGGAGTGTGCATCGGCGTGCGGCGGGGTCGATCACCAGGTCGCCCAGCCGGATCGGGCCGAGCACGGGCGAGGAACCGGTGTGGCGGCGCAGATGGGCGCGGAGGCGGGCGAGGAGCACGGTGAGGCTGAAGGGTTTGACGAGGTAGTCGTCGGCGCCCGCGTCAAGACCGGCGACGATGTCGATGTCGTCGGTGCGTGCGGTGAGGATCACGATCAGCAGATCCGGGAATCGGCTACGCAAAGTGCGGGCGATGTCGAGGCCGTCGGTGTCGGGCAGGCCGAGATCCAGGAGCACCGCGTCGAACGGTGTGCGGGTGGCCTCGGCCAGGGCCGCGGTGCCGGTACGGCTCCAGGTGGGCGTGTAGCCGTTTCCGCGCAGACCGGTCTCCAGGTGGTGGCCGATGGTGGTGTCGTCCTCGACGACGAGGACGCGCAGGCGGCTGCGGTCCGGTGTGGCGGGGGTCCCCATGGGCGACAGCGTAGGAGGATGCGAGGCGGTCGGCACGGTCTGCGGGCACGGGCTGTTCATAGGTCACGCAGTTCCTCCACCGCGGGTCGGCGGGCGCTGCGGATGCCGTTGGCGGTCGCGGCCAGTACGGCGACGACGGCGGCGGCAGCGGTGAGCGCCAGGTAGGCGCCGGGGACCGCGAGGCCGGCGGGCGGTGGGTCGAAGACGCCCGTCAGGACCTTGACGAGCATCTCGGACAGTGCCCAGCCGATGAGGGCGCCTCCGGCCAGGCCACCGGCGGCCAGGACGAGGGCCTCGGTGAGGACCATGCCGCGCAGTTGGCGTGTCCTGGCGCCAAGGACCGTGGCGATGGCGAAGGTGCGTCGGCGTTCGGCAAGTCCGAGGGCGAGGACGAGTCCGCCGGCTCCGGCGGCCAGCAGCACGGCGAAGACGAGTTCGATACGCGTGAGGCCGGCCAGGTCGACGGAGGTGAGGCTGGTGCCGACGGTGCCGCGGGTCTGGGTGAGGTCGGTGATGGTGGCGCTCGTTCCCAGTCGCCCCCGCAGTTGCGCGGCGACCTGCTTCTGGTGGCTGCCGCCGGTGTCGAGGAGGAACGCGCCGACTGCGTCGCTGCCGGTCGCCCTGGCGATGTAGGAGGCGTTGGCGACGAAGAAGCTGTCCTTCGGGGCGGTGGGGAACTCCTTGACGACGCCGGCGTAGTGGAAGGGGACGGCGCGCAGGGCCTTGGTGCGGGCGTCCTGGATGCGCAGGTTGACGGTGTCGCCGGGGGTGAGCTGGAAGTCGTGGACGGTCTCGACGCTGACCAGCAGGTTGTCCGGGCGCTGGGCGAGCTTGTGCATGAGCTGTTGTGCGGTGCCGCCGGCGAAGTAGGCGTCCTGGAGGGAGGTGGCCTGCGCGATGGTGGTGGGGCGGACGCCGTAGAGGTCCTGCAGGTCGGAGCCGACGTAGGCGAAGCGGTGCTGGAGGGGTTCGACGTGCCGTACGCCGGAGATCTTCAGGGCTGATCCGGCGCCGGGTGGGACGCGGGCGCCGGGTGGTTCGGTGACGGTGACGTCGGCGCCGTTGGTCAGGCGGGCGTCGATCTCGGCCTGCTGCTGGTAGGTGGCGTTGAAGACGGCCGTGGAGAGGGCGAAGGACACGGCGAGGGCGAGCAGCACGACCGAGCGGGCCAGCGGCCGGCGGCGCCGGGAGAGGGTCGCGGCGGTGGTGCCGGCGAGGGACGCGGTCAGCGGTCGGGCCAGCCGGGCCAGGGCGGGGCGGCCGTGGGTGAGGGCGAGGAGGGTGAGCCGCCACAGCAGCAGGGCGGCGCCGATCCACAGCAGGGCCGGGCCGAGGAAGGCCCAGTACGACACGGAGATGCTGGGCACGCCCTCCGGGGCGAGGACGAGGGCGTACTGGTTGCCGGAGGAGGCGCGGAAGACCAGCCAGGAGCAGATCAGGAGGGCGAAGTCCACGCCGTACCGCATCCACCAGGGGCTGCGGGTGCTGCGGGCACCGGACTCCTTGCGGGTCTCGGCGACGGTCACCGTGCGCAGGTCGCGCAACGCGGGGACAAGTACAGCTCCGGCGGCCACGGCGGCACCCAGGACGAACGCGATGCCGTACCAGGCGACCCACGTGCCCGCGCCCGCTCCGAAGGAGGCGGCACCGAAGGCGAGGCGGCCGGTCAGTGCGGCGATACCCAGGCCGGCCAGGCCGCCGAGGAGACCGGTCAGCGCCGCCTCCAGGCCCGCCAGTGCGGTGATCTGGCGGGGGCGCAGGCCGCGCAGCCGCAGCAGGCCCTGCTCCTGGCGGCGCCGCTCGCCACCGGCGGAGGCGACCGCCGCGGTCAGCGCGGCGGCCAGGACCGCGCCGGGCACGCCGAGGAAGAGGAAGAGCATCTGGGCGTACAGGGCGTCCTGACGGGCGGAGTCGAGGGCGGCGCCGACGTTGTTGCCGACCAGCGCGGCACCGGCGGAGCGCGCCTCCAGGTTGTGGGCGGCGCCGGTAACGGCGGTGAAGGCGGCGGCCGGATCGGAGGGCAGGCGGGCGTCGTCGCGGGCGACGTGGATCTGGGTGGTGACGCCGGTGGCGCCTCGGGTCAGCGCAGCGAACCTGGCCGCGGGCAACAGGACGACGTTGTCCGGGGGCGCGCTCGGCTGGGACTGGCTGGGGGCACCGACCGTCTGGAAGAGGGAGTCGGCCTGCGGCAGGTCGACCACGCCGTCCACCCTCACCTGCCGCACCCCGGCGCCGGGAAACCGGACGCCGATGGTGTCGCCGGGGGCGGCGTGCAGGTTGGAGGCGGTCTGCTGGGCGAGCAGGACGCCGTTCGGGGAGCCGGAGAGGGTGCGGATCGCGTCGGGGAACAGGGCGCGGTAGCCGTCGGGCAGGCCGAGCGCCATGCCGGGGCCGGTGGTCTGGGTGCTGCCCTGCACGTGGGCGGTGAAGCCGGTGGTGTGGGCGAAGCCGACGGGCAGGGCGGCGCGGGTGCCGGGCGCCTTGTGGACGAGGGACATCACCGTGCCGGGATCGGCCCCGGGCTGCACCTGGACCTGCCAGTCGACGGCGACCGAGCGCACGGCACGCTGGGTCATGGTCGCCTTCGAAACGGAGAGGAAGGAGCCCAGCGCGGCGACGAGGGCGACCGCGAGGGCGATGCCGGCCAGCGCGGCCAGCAGCCGTCCGGTGCGGTGGCGGGCCAGGCCGGCCGTCCACGAGCCGATCATGACACCTCCTCGGGTGCGAGCAGCCGGCCGTCGCGCATGCTGCGCCGGGTGCTGAGGCGCGCGGCGACGGCAGGGTCGTGCGTGGTGACGACGAGGGCCGCGCCCGTGTGGTCGGCGGCCGTGAGCAGGGCGTCCAGGACGCGGGCGCCGGTGGTGTGGTCGAGGCGGCCGGTGGGCTCGTCGGCGAGGATCAGGCGCGGCGACTGGGCCAGGACCCGGGCGGCGGCCACGCGCTGGGCCTGGCCGCCGGAGATCTCCTCGGGCAGCCGGTCGGCCAGGTCGGCCGCGTCCACCAGGGCGAGCGCGGCGAGGGCGGCCTCCCGCGCCTCGAGTTCGGGGCGGTCGGCGAGGACCAGGGGCAGGGCGGTGTTCTCGGCCACGCTCAGGGCGGGGATCAGGCTGTCGCCCTGGAAGACCAGACCGATGTCGTACGGGTCCAGTGACTCGGCCCGGCTGACGGTGCCACTGGTGGGCCGTTCCAGCCCCGCCAGCAGGTGCAGCAGCGAACTCTTCCCCGACCCGGAGGGGCCGACGACCGCGAGCCGGTCACCGGCCCTGATCTCCAGGTCGGCTCCGTGCACGGCCACGACGGCCTGTGGGCCGCTGCCGAAGGTGAGGGCCGCGTCCCGGCAGACGACGAGCGGCTCATCCGGTGACATCGTGGGCCTCCTGCGGCTCCGGCTCGGGCTGCGCCGAGGCACCGACCGTCCTTCCGTCCTCCAGACCGATGACCCGGTCGGCGACGCGTACGGCTTCCGCGCTGTGGGTGACGATGAGTACCGCGCAACCCCGGGCGGCCCGCTCGCGCAGCAGTGTGAGGATGATCTGCTCTGTGGCGCCGTCCAGTTCGCCGGTCGGTTCGTCGGCCAGCAGGACGTCGGGGGAGTTGGCGAGTGCGACGGCCAGCCCGGCGCGGGCCAGTTCACCGCCGGACAGCTGCCGGGGCAGGGCGTGAGTCCGTCCGGCAAGGTCCACCTGGTCGAGCAGCTCCTGCGCGGAGAGGGCGGGTCTTCCCGCGGCGGCGCGCTGGGCGAGGCGGATGTTGTCGCGGATGCTCATGTGGGGCAGCAGGTTGCGGGTCTGGAGCAGCACGCCGATGTGCCGGGCGCGCAGCCGGGCCCGCTCGGTCTCGGGCCGGTGGCTGATCCGTACGCCGTCCACGCGGACCTCGCCGCCGGAGGGCTCGTCGAGTCCGGCGAGACACCCGAGGAGGGTCGACTTGCCGGATCCCGAGGGCCCCACGACCGCGACCGTCTCGCCTCGGCCCACCCGCAGCGACACCCCGCGCAGCGCGAGCGTCTCCTCCTCGCCGGCCCGGTAGAAGCGATACAGCTCGCGAGCGGTGAGGACCGCTTCGTCCACCACGGTGGTCACTTCCAAGCCAAGGAGTCGCTGATGACGCGCCACGGGTCGACGTTGTCCGCGTTGGCCGGGCCGGACAGGGTCAGGTCCACCTCATGGCCGGCCTTGTAGAAGGCGTACCGCTCGAACGCGTCGCGCACGACCTTGCCCGTGACCGGGTCCTTCGCCGAGTCGCCCTGATACGTCAGAAGGACGACACGGCCGGCGTGCCGGGACACCTCCGACACCTTCGGCGCGGCGAACTTCGGCACCCGGGCGCGCAGTTGCGGGACCACCGTGTGGGTGACCGAGCCGACCGTGGGAGCCGTGGAAGCGGAGACCGCCGTGATCCTGACGGTGTTCAGCTTGTCCGTGAACACCGTCGTGCTGCCCTGGTCGGTACGGGCCCACCCCTCGGGCACCTTCACGGTGAAGCCGGTGAAGGACCCGCCGGTCGGCCGGTAGACGACATACGCCTGGTTGTCGGGGATGTCGCCGGGCGGATTCGACTCGGTGGGCGCCGCGTTATTCTGCGCGACGCCGCTGGACGAGGAAGCCGGCGGCTTCGACGCCGAACCGGAACCGGAGTGCGAACCGGAGCCCGAACAGCCCGCGGTCACCGCCGCCACGAGCGCCAGTCCCACGGCGGCGGACATCCGTGCGTGTGCTGCCATCACCACTGCCTCCAGGCATTCCCGGGCCGGACGGTCATGGCACCCACGCTAGGAAGCAGTGGGTTAACGCCTTGCTCGCCGAGGGTTAGACGACGGCAAAAGTCCGTGCCCCTCCCGTCCCGGCCGGTGGGCGGCCCGCATGATGAGGGCACGAGACAGCGTGTGGTGCGGGTGGCCCTGACCGTCGTCCTGGTCGCCCTCGTCCTCCTGCCCATGGCCCTTGCCATCGGGTGTCCCCTGTACGCCGAACCAGCGTTGCACGCGAACACGCAGCCCATCCATGCCCACCAGCATGTTGACGAGAGGGCCGTCGGCCCGGTTCAGCGAGCGCCGAGTTCCACTGAGGTTGCCGTGGTCTGCCTCCGGCTGAATCATCTGCACAGCGGTCCGTTGCAGCCGGTTGATGATCACCAGATAGGCCGGCGTCGCATCCGCCGGGCCGGCTCTGCCCAGCCACCGGCCACCCTGGTGAACCCCTCTCCGGATCCGTGACCGGCTCAGCCCTCAAAGCGACGAACGCTGAGTAGATCTCGTCCACACCCACCCGACGTTCGCTGCTCTGGCTGCGGCGACGCCTCGGACGGGCCCTCGTCGTCCCCCGCCGCTGCCACTCCCCGTCACCGGCTGAGCCGGTCGAAGGGGGCGGGAGCGTGCACAAGCACCGGTACGCGCGTCGCTCGCCCCTGGGCGTATGCCTGATCAGTTGTGACGCTTCGTCGAGGCGGTGCCCTCGGTGTCCGGTTACCCCCAGCCCCTACGGCCGTATGGTCCGTGCTCGGCAAGTTGGTCACGTATACGCCGCGGGGCCGTGGTAGCGGTTGTTTGTGTACGGCGCCACCGGATGAGGCGCCGGCCGCGTGATGAGGTCGCCGCCGACGCCCTGATTGTCACTTGTTCCCTCACTTCTCGGCGCTGCCCGCTTCGTGCTGGGCACCTGCGGACGCATCGGCGTGACCGCCGGGGCCGTCGGCGCCCTCCGGAGTCTCCGCCTGACCGTGTTCGCCCGGCCGCTCGTTGTCGGGGGCGTTCTGGTCGCCGTGCTGGATGTTGTCGATGTCCGGTCCGGGTGGCTCCGGCGGCGTGTCCTGTCGCACGACGGACGCGGCCGGAGCCGTACTCGCGCTGGACCCAGCGACGGCGGTGCCGATCCCTGCCCCGCCGACAGTCAGGGCAACGACCGCCGTGGCCACGATCTTCTGATGGAACTTCATGATGTCCGCCTTTTCGAACGGATCGATGCTGATGCCCTCAGTGTGCGAAGCGGCTCGTGAAGCGACCGTGTGCGGCTGATGTGAACGCTGACATGCTGGAATGTGGCGTTCGGCATGGGCGCGACCGCGGCTGGCACGGCACCGTCGGGCTGACTGCCGCGGTGAACACCGCCATGGGCAAGGTCTTGCCGCGCTTTTTGCAGGACGACCGGCCCAACGCCCGGACCGGAGGTCGGCTGGATCACTGACGGGATCTTCCGCGCCTGCGGGACGGTCTCCCGACCGGCTCCACGCCCGTACGGCACCGCGGTGCCGTCGGGCCCGGGCGAGCGTATGACGTCTCACCGCCGACTCGGTCCCTGCTCAGGGGCCGGGGCGAGCGGGAGCTCCAGGCGGACCCGGGCGCCTCCTCCCTCGGGATTGTCCGCCGCCACGCTGCCGCCGTGGGCCTCGGCGATGGACCGCACGATCGCCAGGCCCAGCCCGGCGCCACCGCTCGCGCGGGCCCGTGCGGCATCGGCGCGCCGGAACCGCTCGAAGGCCAGCGGGAGGAACGCGGGCGGGAACCCGGGCCCGTGGTCACGTACCTCGATCACGGCGACATCGCCTCCGGACCCGTGACGGGTGCTGAGCGTCACGTCGATGACGGCGCCGTCCGGGCTGTGGCGCAGGGCGTTGTCGAGAAGGTTGTCCACCGCTTGGCGCAGCCGGTCGGGATCGGCTGCGACACGTATGTGCGGGTCGGCTCGCAGGGCCAGGCGGACGCCGCGGGTCTCGGCGCGTGCCGAAGCCGCGTGGACGCCTCGGGTGAGGATGTCGGCCGGGGCTATCGGTTCGGTTCGCAGGAAGGCGTGGCCTTCGTCCTCGCGGGCGAGTACCAGCAGGTCCTCGGTCAGCCTGATCAGCCGGTCGGTGTCGGCCTCCGCCGCGGTGATCGCGTTCACCAGTGCCTGGGGGGAGCGGCCCGGCCGGCGCGCCAGTTCCAGCTCGGCCTTCAGCGTGGTCAGCGGCGTGCGCAGTTCGTGGCCGGCGTCGGCGACGAAGCCGCGTTCCCGGTCCAGAGCCCGGGCCAGGCGCTCCAGTACGGCGTTCATGGTGCTCGCCAGTGTCGCGATCTCATCGCGGGTGCCGGGCACCGGGAGGCGGGCGGCGGTGTCGTGCTCGGAGATGTCTGCCAGGCGTCGTCGCATGCGTTCCACCGGGCGCAGCGCGGAGCCGGTCAGGGCGTAGGCGCCGAGGCCGGCCAGGACGACGGCCGACGGTCCGGCGATCCACAGCGCGGTGCTGGTGCGTGCGGTCGCATCTTCGGCCAGGTGAGAGGCGGTGCCCACCACGACGAGGACCAGCCGGGCGCCATGATGGGCGGGCACGGCCAGCATCCGGTACTTTTCGCCCTCCACTGTGGTGGTGAACCGCACCGGGGCGTGCGCGGCGGCCCGCCGTTGCCTGGCGTCCGCCAGCGGTTGCCGGACGGCCGGGTCGGTGGTCGCCAGCACCGCGCCCTCACGGGCCAGGACCTGCGTGATGTCGTCCGATACCGGGTTCTGGCCGTGCTGGTCCCCCTGCTGGCCGGTGTCCCGGCTCTCGGAAGGCGGGGGTTGGGGAAGCGGTGGCAGCGGATCGGCCAAGGAGAGGCGCGCGACTTCCGCGTCGGCCCGCGCGCGCAGTGTGGCGGTCAGGGAGTTGTTCAGACCTGCCGTCAACTGCTGGAGGAACAGCAGCCCGGCGATGGCGATGACGACCGCGGTGCCCAGCGCGAACAGCAGCGCCAGCCGCCACCTCAGGGTCATGACGGCTCATCCGCCCTTCGCGGAAGCCGGCATCCGCAGCCGGTATCCGGCTCCGCGCACGGTCTGCAGATGGGACTTTCCGCCCGGCTCGTCGATCTTGCGGCGCAGGTAGGCCACGTACTGGTCGACGACGTTGGACACGCCGTCGTAGGCGAAGTCCCAGACGTGCTCCAGGATCCGGGTGCGGGTCAGTACATCGCCGGGATACCGCAGGAACAGCTCCAACAATGCGAACTCCTTGGGCGACAGCTGTAGCTCCGACTGCCCCCGCCACACCCGCCGACTGGCCGGGTCCAACCGCAGATCACCCACGGCGAGGAGCGCGGGCCGCTCCCTGGCCCCCCGCCGTATCAGGGCCCGCAGCCGCGCGAACAGCTCGGCGAAGCTGAAGGGCTTGGTCAGGTAGTCGTCCGCGCCCGCATCCAGCCCCCGCACCCGGTCGGTGACCGCGCCCCGGGCCGTCAGCAACAGCACCGGCGACCAGCATCCTCCGGCCCGCAGCCTGCGGCACACCTCGAAACCGTCGAAACCCGGCAGCATCACATCCAGCACGATCACGTCGTAGGGGCATTCCTGCGCCCACCACACCGCTTCCTGACCGTTACCGGCGACATCGACGGCATACCCCTCCTCACACAGCCCGCGCTGCAGCAGCGCCGCCGTGCGGACCTCGTCCTCGACCACCAGCACCCGCACACTTCCACCGTAGGAGCCCGTGCATGTGAACTGCGTGTGGGGACAGCCCGTGGCCATGCCGTGCTCTGGCCGTCACGGTGTGGGCGGGGCACGCTGCTTTGCCGTTCCCAAGCGTCCGGCAGACCGGTGTGGACCTGGCCGGCCGCCGACCGACCCTGTATTCCTTGGGCTGGCCGCCGCCCTTGCGCGGCCGCGCGCACTCCCCGACCGGTACGGGGCTTCCTGGAGCGAGTAAGTGGGATCCCGTGGGGCGAGGTGCGACTTTACGCCAAATGTCCCCCTCTGATCTCGTTCTCGACCACTCCCGAGTCGCCACGCAGATGATCCTGGGCAAACCTGGAGGGGCGCGATCGTCCTTGTGGGGCGTACGCGCCGCAGGAGGAATTTCGTCGACCAACGGGAGACCACCATGGAGGCCACTCGCAGCCGCTGCGTCCGTGCGCTCGCCGCAGGCGCCCTGTCCGCCGCGCTGGTATCGGCCGGGTCGGCCGGAGCCTTCGCCGCCGGCAACGCGCCGATGCCGACACCGAGCGCGACGCACAGCAAGACGCCGGCGACCAAGGCATCGATCACGATCAAGGCCAACAACACGTCGGTCAAGGCTGGGCAGAGCCTCACGTTCACCGGTCAGACCAACGGGCTGAAGTCCGGCACCAAACTGGTCCTGCAGCACCTGCGCAACGGCAAGTGGACCACGCTGAGCTCGAGCACCACGGTGACGAAGGGCCACACCTACGCGCTGACCGGCAAGTTCAGCACCAAAGGCGCGCAGCACCTCCGGGTGTCGACGTCCGGCACGACGCACTCCCCCACGGTGATCGTCAAGGTGTCCTGACCGAGGCCGGGGCCCGCGGCACAAGCCGCAGTCCCCGCAGCAGCGTGTCGAGGACCCCCGGAGCTCGCCCGCGATCTCGGCCGCTCCCTCCCCCACGCGTAGCACGGGTCGAAGCTGCTGGTTGCACGGCCTCGTGCAGTTTCGGCCGCACCGGCAGAGGCTCCCGCGTCGCCCCTGCCGTCACGCGCAAGGTCATCGGGGAGATCCGCAACGGATCCGTGATGAACATGCGCTCCACGGACGCGGATACGGCTGCCGCCCCACCCGACCTCCCCCCAACTCGACCGACGCGGTTGCGCGCGGTGACCATCAGGGAGCTGCTGAGCTGATGCATCCCACGACCATTGGCCGCCTGCTGATCACCGGCGCCGCCCTCGCCGCGCTCGCCGCCTGCAGCAGCGCGATCCCCCACAAGGACGAGGCCCTCGCCTCCAGGGCCCCCTTCAACCCCGAGCAGCAGCAGGAGACGGGTCTGAGGGGCATGCCGCCCGTGCTCGACCCGAAAGACCTCTACGCGGCCGACCGCCCGAACCAGTTCTCGCCGACGGTCAAGGACTTCCCGTCCCGCGTGTACGTCCCTAACACCAACTCCGACACGGTGTCGGTCATCGACCCGAAGACCTACAAGGTCATCGAGACGATCCCGGTCGGCAGGCAGCCTCAGCACGTAGTGCCCTCCTGGGACCTGAAGACGCTGTGGGTCAACAACGACCTGGGCAACTCGCTCACCCCCATCGACCCAAGGACCGGCGAGGCGGGCAAGCCGGTCGCCGTACATGACCCGTACAACCTGTACTTCACGCCGGACGGCAAGTACGCGGTCGTGATGGCCTCCGACGACCGGCAGCTGGTCTTCCGCGACGCCCACACCATGAAGATGGTCAAGGCTGTCCCGGCCAGCTGCCACGGCGTCAACCATGCCGACTTCTCCATGGACGGCCGCTACTTCATCGTCTCCTGCGAGTTCAGCGGCGAGCTGCTCAAGGTCGACACCGAGAAGATGGCGGTGACCGGCCAGCAGAAGCTGCCCCTCAACGGTGCCATGCCCCAGGACGTGAAGATCTCCCCGGACGGCAAGAAGTTCTACATCGCCGACATGATGGCCGACGGCCTGTGGGTCCTGGACGGCGACTCCTTCTCCAAGCCGTCCCTCCTGCCCACCGGAAAGGGCGCGCACGGCCTCTACATCAGCCGTGACTCCCGCGAGATGTACATCTCCAACCGAGGCGAAGGCACCATCTCCGTGTTCGACTTCACCAAGAACCGGCTGACCAAGAAGTGGCGCCTTCCGAACGGCGGCAGCCCCGACATGGGCGGCGTCTCCGCGGACGGCAAGGTCCTGTGGCTGTCCGGCCGCTACAACTCCGAGGTGTACGCCATCGACACCGCCACCGGCGCACAGCTCGCCCGCATCAGGGTGGGCAGCGGCCCGCACGGCCTCGCGGTCTATCCGCAGCCGGGCCGCTACTCGCTGGGTCACACAGGCATCTTCCGCTGATGCAAGGGCGCGCCGAACTGCCACCCGATGCACCATGAACTGCGGTCGTGCCCGGCGGGGACCGGTCGCGCGCTTCCCGCGCGAGGAGTCACCACGCACGCTGGAGGACGACCGCACGTCTCCTGTCCCTGCCCGAGGCAGACTGGAGTATCGATACAGGTGGCGGCGTCCGAGCGGTCCACACTGGTACGAACCCGGCCATCAGCGATCGCCCGGCCGTCCGCTTGCGCCCACAAGCGCATGGGCTCTACCCGCGAGGCCCTGCGGTCGGAAAGGGTGCGCCGTGAGGACCCAGCTATTCGTGGGCCCGGCGGGCACCGCTGGGGCGTGCCCAACCCGGCTGCCGGTGGATGAACCCCGGCCCGGCGTCGTCGACCGTAGTGACAGGTGCCCGGCCACCACGGCCTCAGGACGGGCCCGCCCTCCTGTCACGCCGAGGCTGAACGCGGTCCGGCATCCCACCGCGGCGTACTCATGACCAGCGCCGGGCCGTTCCGCACCGCCGGGCTGATGGCGCACCCATTGTGGTCGTCCCGCGCCCCCCGCTGCTGCGGGCTCGGCCCCTCGGGCACGACCGTCGCGGCTTCATGGCAGGGCAGGGGCGTGCGGCACCAGCGGTCTGCTCCCGACCGTCAGGCGGCTGACCAGGGCGGATGGAGAACTGGGACGGGAGTATCTAGGGTCTGCACGTGGCTTTCATCATGGTGTGCGAAGACGACGCGGCGGTCCGCGGGGTCCTCAAGCGCGCCCTGGAGCACGACGGCCACACGGTCTCTGTCGCCGCCACGGCCGACGGCCTGCTGCGGCAGCTCGTACCAGCGCCCCATCTGGTCGTCCTGGATCTCGGGCTCCCGGACGCCGACGGCCGCGACGTCTGCCTGGCCCTGCGGGCGCGCGGCGTCGACGCGCCGGTGTTGATGCTCACCGCCTTGGACGGCCTGCATCACAAGGTGGGCGGCTTCGAGGCCGGCGCCGACGACTACATGACCAAACCCTTCGACATCCCGGAACTGCTGGTCCGTGTCCGGGCGCTGCTGCGCCGGGCCACCGTGGCGCCCGCACCGCGGGAGGTCGTCCTCGATCCGGCGAAGCACGTGGTGACCTACGATGCGGTGAGCATGAGTCTGACCCCGACCGAGTTCCGGCTGCTGGGCCGCCTGATCGCCTCGCAGGGCGACGCGGTGCGCCGCCACGCCCTCATCGCCGCCGGCTGGCCGCACGGGGCGCAGGTCAGCGACAACACCCTCGACTCCTATGTGCGCCGGCTGCGGGCCAAGCTCGGTCCGCTGGGTGTGGCCGGGCGTCTGGCGACCGTCCGCGGTGTGGGCTACCGATGGCAGTGACGGGATTCCGTAAGCGGGTCGTCGCGCTCACCGTGCTGATCGCCACCGCCGTGGTGGCGATCCTGGTCGTGGTCTCGCACGTGCTGCTGAGCCGGGTGACGGACGCCGACGCGCACGATCTGGCGCGTACTCGCGCCGAGGCGGTCGCGGCGAACGTCACCGCCGAGGGCGGCCGTGTCGTCCTGACGGAGAACAGCAGCGAGGCGCTGGACGAGGTCGCCTGGGTGTATGCCGACGGCCGCCTGGTCGACGGGAACGTGCCGCCGGGTGTGGTCGGCCGTGTCGAGGAGCTGGCGGACTCCAGGCGGCCGCAGACCGCGACGGTCGGCGATTACCTCCTGTACGCGCGGAAGGTCCCGGTCCGCGGCCACCACGTCATGGTGATCGTCCGGGTGGACCTCACGCCCTACGAGACGTCCGAGCAGCGCAGCCTGACCTTGTCGCTGATACTGGGCGGCCTCACGATCCTCCTCGCCGGCGGTGTCGCACACCTCGTGGTGCGCCGCGCGCTGCGGGTCGTGCACGAGATGGCCGCCCTCGCCGACGACTGGGGCCATCACGAACCCGGGCGCCGCTTCGACCTCGGGGTCCCCCGCGACGAGTTCGGGGAACTGGGGCGGACCCTGGACCATCTCCTGGAGCGCGTCGACAACGCGCTGGCGGACGAGCGCCGGCTCACCGACGAGATCGCCCACGAGCTGCGCACACCGCTCACGGTCCTGCGGGCCGAGGCGCAGCTGGCGCAGCTGTCCGGCGGGCCGGTGCCGCCGGAGGCGGTGCTGAGCGAGGTCGACCGCCTCGATACGGCGATCACGACGCTTCTGCGCGCCGCGCGCGCACGGACGGACCCGGGGACCCGGTGCGATCTGCGTTCCGCCGCACGGCAGGCGATCGCCGGCCGCGCGGTCGAGGTCGCCCTTCCCGCGAAGGTTGAGGTCGCCGTGGCGGCCGACGTCGCCGTGTCGCTGCTGTCACCCCTGCTGGAGAACGGCCTGCGGCATGCGAAGTCCAGGGTGTGGATCACCGCGCGCGACCAGGGCGAGGCCATCGTGGTCGATGTCCTGGACGACGGCCCCGGGTTCGATCCCGCGGACGTCGACCGGGTCTTCGAAGCGGGGGTGAGCGGTGGCGGCGGGTACGGGCTGGGGCTGCCGGTGGTCCGGCGCATCGCCGCCTCGGCCGGTGCGGAGGTCCGCGCGATCGCGGACGGCCGCGGTCACGTCGAGGTGACACTCCCGGCCGCCCGTGCGACCGCGTAGTCAGGTTATGTGCAGGTTCCCCGCGTAAGCCTCCCGGCATGACAACGACAACCGAAGCACGCACACGCAGCGGGCGCCTCATGCTCAACAAGGTCCCCGAGGTCACCATCTGGTTCTGGGTGATCAAGATCCTGTGCACGACCGTCGGTGAGAGCTTCGCCGACTGGATCAACATGAAGCTGGGCGTCGGCCTGGTCAACACCGCCTGGATCTTCACCGCGGTGTTCGTCGTGGTCCTGGCCGTCCAGCTGCGGCTGAAGCGGTACGTCCCGTTCCCCTACTGGCTGACCGTGGTCGTTGTCAGCGTCACGGGAACCCTGTACACCGACATCCTGACCGACCAGCTGAACGTGCCGCTGTGGATCAGTTCCGCGGTCTTCTCGGTACTGCTCGCGGTGGTCTTCGGCGTGTGGTGGCTGCGCGAGCGCACCCTGTCGATCCACTCGGTCACCACGCTGCCGCGGGAGTCGTTCTACTGGCTCGCCGTTCTCGTCACCTTCGCGCTCGGCACCGCAACCGGCGACTGGACCCTGGAACTGACCGGCTGGAGCCCGGGCGTCTCCGTGCTGCTGCCGCTCGGCCTCATCGCGGCCATCACGGCGCTGTGGAAGTTCGGCGCCAACCCGGTGCTCTCCTTCTGGCTCGCCTACATCCTGACCCGCCCGCTGGGCGCCAACATCGGCGACTGGCTCGCCTCCCCCAAGGTCGCCCAGCCGGGCGAACCGACCGGTCTCGACCTGGGCACGTTCACCACCAGCCTGATCTTCCTCGGCCTGATCCTGGCGACGGTGGTCTACCTGACAGTGACGCGCTCGGACGTGACCGAGACCCACGAGGCGACCCACTCGGCACCGGCCACCAGCAACCCGCGCAAGGAACGCACCGCGCTGGCCGGCTTCGCACTGCTCGCCGTCGCCACCGCGGGCCTGCTGGTCTGGGCCCACAACCAGCCGCACGTCGGCCCGGCGGCGGAGGAAGACAACACCTCCGCCGTCCAGATGGCTCCCGGCCAGGCGGTGAAGAAGTTCCCGCCCGCCAAGGTCGCCGCACTCAAGAAGCTCGCCTCCACCTCGCTCAAGGACGCCCGCTCCGGGAACGCGACCGGCGCGCACGCGGCAGCCCAGTCACTGCGTGACCTGTGGGACGCCGACCAGGCGTCACTGCAGCCGCTCGACCAGACCGGCTGGACCTCCATCGACGCCCAGATGGACAAGGTCCTCAAGACATTCGGCATCGACCACTCGAACCCGCCGATGTCGCCTGCCCAGCAGCAGAAGGAACTGAAAACCCTCCTGACGGACATGGGCTGACACCGATGAGTCGCGGGCTGCCGCAGGCGGCCGAGCCGCCTGCGGCAGCCCAGGCATGTCCGCAGACTCCCGTGGGGCGGTCGCAACCGGCGTCAACGGCTTCGACCGCCCCGCTGTTGCCCCAGGCTGATCAGTCGCGGTGGCGGCGGATACGCCAGAAGCAGGCGTCGGCGAGCACTCGGACCCGGGCCCTTCACGCGTGCCTGCGCCGGCGCAACACCGAGGCGCGGGAGGCGGGGCAGGTGCTGCATGTGCCAGTCCAGCCGGTCAGCTGGAAGCGTCCGGCGGCGCAAGTCATAGCAAAATCACACCAAACGGCGGAAACCGGCCGGACGGGATGAACGTCTTTCCTCGAGGATGCGATCCGCACACAAGCGATCAGCTGAAGGGGAGGTGGGGAACGTGTCGTTGCGAGGCACCTGGCATCGGTGGGCGCTCGGGCTGTGGGCGCTGGTGTGGCTGCTCGCGTACCTGCCGGGCGGCGGCTACTCGTGGCACTACTTCGCCCACGGCAGTGCGCTGCTGTTCAACGGTTCCGGCGCGAGCCCGGCGGGCGGCCTGCACCTGTACGCGAACTATCCGAGCCTCCAGATAGGTCCGGTCGCCTTCGTCGGCGCCCAAGTGCTGCGCTCGATCGGGTCGGACAACGGGATGGTGGCCAGCCAGCTGGCGATGACAGCCGCCGGCCTGCTGGCGCTGCACACCCTGGAGCGCTGCGCGGTGCTCGCGCGGCCGGACCTGCTGCGACGGCCGACGGCCCTGCGGCGGACCGTGCTCCTGGGCGGGGGCGTGTTCCTCGTCGTGTGGGAGTCGCTGTCCGTGCACTACGGCCACCTCGACGACGTGCTGGCGCTGCTCTTCGCCGTGCTCGCTGTCCGGGCCCTGATCGCGGACAGCCCGGCGCTGGCGGGTCTCTGCCTGGGCCTGGCCGCCGACTCCAAGCCCTGGGCACTGGCCTTCCTGCCGCTGGTCCTGGCCGCGCCCCGGATTCGGCGGTGGCACGTCGCCGTCTACGCGGCCGCCACCGTCCTGCTCGCCTGGCTGCCCTTCGTGATCGCCGACCCGGGCACGCTCACCGTCGCGCAGTACACCATCGTCAACGAGCCCTCCTCCGCCCTGCGCGCGCTCGGCGTCGCCACGGCTGGGACGCCCTCGTGGGACCGCATGGCGCAGCTCTGCCTGGGCGGCGGCCTGGGCGTGCTCGCGGTCGTGCGACGCCGCTGGCAGGCGGTGCTGCTGCTGGGGGTCGGCGCCCGGATCGCGCTGGACCCGGGCGTCTACGACTACTACACTGCCGGCCTGCTCCTCGGCGCACTGTGCTGGGAGCTCATGGGCCTGCGGCGCCCCGTCCCGGTGTGGTCTCCGGCCGCCTTCACGGGCCTGCATCTGGCGCCGGGTGTCATCGGCGACGCGCCCCTGCTCGGGACCCTGCGGCTGTGGACCGTACTGCTGCTCACAGCCGGCGTCCTGCTCCTCCCGCAGCGCTGGTGCGCGGAGGAGGAACTGCCAGGGTCCGCTGCCGACGCGATCGCCGATCCGGCAAGGGCCTCCGGTGCCGTCCATCGGCTCCCGAAGCGGTTCGAGATGGTGTCGGCCGGGCGTTCCGGCTGACTGACCGGAGATTACGCGGGGCAACGGGGTCTTCGGCTGGGCAGCGTCCGGAGGTGGAGGAGGTTCGAGGTCCGCTGTGCCCGCCCGGGCCCCCTGTCTGCCACACCTCAGTCGGCATCGGTGCGGAAAGGGGCGCAAGGGGCGGGCGTGCGCCCTGCGTGTGTGTTGAGGAAGGCGAGTAGTGACTGAGCGCCTGGTAGCCGTTCGCCTGGCACTGGGCCAGGAAGCGGACGGCGACGTCTGCGGCCGGTGCCCCGAGCAGTGACCGCAATGCCTGCCGCCATGACGAGCACGACCGTGACTGCCGCCGTGAGAAACTTCCGGGCGCGGTGCACCGCCCGCACAGCAGAGCAGCGCAGCGCAGCCAGGGATGGTGGTTACTCGGCGTCCTCACGTGACCGCCGACATTCGCCGTGGCACGCCTGGAGGACTACATCCGTGCACCGAGCAGGTGATGCGGTACCGCCCGGTGTGGCCTGGTGAAGCACCCGGTTGGCCGCCGTCCTGTCTCGCCTCACGCCCCATGGACTGGCACAGGGCGGTTGCGGCTGTGTATCCGGCACTGCACTCGGCACTGCCGAGTGCAGTGCCGCCCTACAGAGAGCTCGGCGACGGCCCATGGTGGTAGACCACGCCGGGTTGCAGACCGCCGGTCGTGGCGAACATCTGGGGGACGGTGACCAGGACATAGCCGCGGCCCTTCAGCGCGTGGACGATGCGGGGGACGGCTGGTGGGGTGGTCGCGTATCGGTCGTGCAGGACGATGATCGCGCCCGGTCGCACACGGGTCAGCACGCGCTGCTCGATGAGGTGCGCGTTGTGGTACTTCCAGTCCTTGGCGCTGATGCTCCACATCACCACCGACAGACCTTCCGCACCTGCTGCCGCACGCACCTTGGCGTTCCATGCTCCGAAGGGCGGTCTGAAAAGGGTCGGCAGGTGCCCTGTGACGGAAGCCATCTGCCCCGCCGCGGTCTCCAGCTCGTAGTCGATCCGGGCGGGTCGGAGGCGGGTGAGGCGGAGGTGGGTGACCGTGTGGTCGCCGACAGCGTCGCCGTCCCGCTGCTGTCTCAGTACATCCTTCCGGTACTGAAGAGCGTGCGGCCCGATCAGGAAGAACGTGGCCACGGTGTGCTGGCGCTCGAGTGCGTCCAGTACGGCCGCCGTGTACTGGGTCGGTCCGTCGTCGAAGGTCAGGGCGACACACTTGGTGACCCGGCAGTCGACGACCGGAGCCGGTGCGCCGGCGTCGGACCGAACGGGCCCGTGGGACAGCGCAGCGGCGGTCGATGATGGCAGGCCCGACGCGGCTGTGAACGCGCCCAGCGTGGCCGCGGCTGCTGCCACCGCCCTGCGCCACCATCCTGTTCTGGAAGGCATCACGAGCATCTCGATCCCAGGTACCGCTTCGCCTGTCACATTCGGCCCTTTGGCCGGTCACTTGCTGTCGGGTGTATCAAATGCGTTGCGACAAGCTTCTGACCTGCGGCTCAGGAACCGTCTTCAAGGACCGACCGGGCGGTCATGGCAACCACGCTAGGAAACGGCCGGTTAACGCCCTGCTCGCCGATGGTTAGACGACGGCAAAAGCCTCACGGCCACGCTTGCGGCCGAGCACCGACAGCGGAGGCTCCTTTTGCGGGTGCGAGCCGGTTCACTCACCGTCGGAGAGTGAGTACCTCCGCTTGTAAGGGTCCGCGCCTCCCCTTCGGACGGGACATGGCAGCCTCCTCCGGTCGCGCTTCGCTGGGCGCCCAGCCGCCAGGTGTCGTTCCGG
Organism: Streptomyces sp. NPDC007905; assembly: GCF_042959345.1. NCBI lineage: Bacteria > Bacillati > Actinomycetota > Actinomycetes > Kitasatosporales > Streptomycetaceae > Streptomyces > Streptomyces sp. NPDC007905. The sequence goes on from NZ_JBIBKS010000041.1 coordinate 23,848, forward strand.
CCCTGGCACTCTTCGCGGCCATCCGCCTCACCGGCGTCACGGTGCTGGCCCTCCTGGCCGCGCTCACCGGTCGGCCCCCGCTGAAGAGTCTCGCCCACTCCTGGGACTCGGTCTGGTACCTGCACATCGCCAAGCACGGCTACGGCACCCGCATCCACATTTCCGCAACGGGCGCGCTGCAGAGGGACTGGGCGTTCTTCCCGCTGTACCCGGTGCTCATCAGGGTGCTCAGCCGCGTCCTGCACGTAGGTCCGGGAGCAGCGGCGCTGCTGATCGCCTGGTGCGCGGCGGCGCTGGCCGCGTACGGCATCTACGCGATCGGTCACCGGCTCCACGGGCGCGCGGTGGCCACGGTCCTGGTCGCCCTCTGGGCCGCTCTGCCGCACTCGGTCGTCCTCTCCCTGGCCTACACCGAGCCACTGTTCAGCGCGCTCGCTGCCTGGTCCCTGTATGCCGTGCTCAAGGGCCGCTGGATGGCGGCCGGCGCACTCGCCGCGCTGGCGGGCCTGACCCGGCCGAGCGGCATCGCGGCGGCAGTGGCCGTCGTCACGGCGGCCGGTTGCGAGGCGGTACGGCGCCGCGGCCGCGTACCTCCCGGGCTCTGGGCAGGTGCTCTCCTCGCCCCGCTGGGCTGGGCCGGTTACGTGCTGTGGGTTGGGCAGCAGTCCGGTGATCTGCTGCACGGGTACTTCCAGGCCCAGAGCGCCTGGAACTCCCGCCTCGACCTCGGCGCCGGCACGCTGAGATTCCTCAAGGCGCTGCTGCTGCACGGCGGCGGGGCCGTACAACCGCTCGCCCTGGTGATCGTCGCGGCGAGTCTCGTGCTGTTCCTCCTGCTGTGTCTGGACAGGGGACCGCTGCCCTTGGTCGTCTTTGCCGGTGTCCTGCTGGCGATGGTGATCACGGTCTCCGGCCCCTTCTCATCCAAGCCCCGCTTCCTGCTCCCGGCGTTCCCGCTGCTGCTGCCCATGGCTTGTGGCCTGGTGCGGGCATGGCGCACAGGACCGAAACAGGCGGCGCTGGTGGGAGGCAGCGTGGCCGCGATGTCCTTGGTCTACGGCGCGTATCTCGTGCTCATCGCCCGTCAGCCCCTGTGAGGCGACCGAGACGGCTTACATGGAGTCAGACCTACTCCGCGCACAGCAGGACGATCAGGCGGGTTCCGGACGGTTGGCCTGGGTGAGTGTGCGGCGGCCGCGGTATCCGATGACGGTGTCGACGCGATGGCCGGGTCGCTGCCGCGGTGTCGCGGAAGCGTGCGGGCACGAGCGACGGCCCCGATAACTGGTGTCGCATCCGTGGCACGGCGACCGGCGACCCTCGGCAGAGCACGGCCGCGCGGCTGCCCGAGCCGATGCCCAGACGCTGCAGATGGTGTGCGAACGGTTGGCCGAGCGCCCCGGAGCGGTGACATCGGAAGTCAGGGGCTCAGCTGAGGTGGGCGGATCGCGGTGCTCGGGCTGCTCGGGGGGTTCGGTCCGCCCCGCCAGCCCGGGAGCCGCCTGCGGAGAGGACGCTGAGAGCCGTCACCGGAACGCGGAGGCACGGGTCTCCGCAGGGACGGGGCAGGGCGCATCATGAAGGGCATGAGACAGCGCGTGGTGCGAGTCGCCCTGACCGCCGCGTTGGTCGCTGTAGTACTGCTCGCCGTACCCCTGGCCCTGGCCATCAGGTTTTCCCTGTACGCCGGACAGCGCGACACCCTGGAACGCGCGGCCCTGGCCGCCGCGGTACGGGTGAGCCCGGACTACGCGGTCGGCGACCCGGTGGAACTGTCCCACGCGCCCGCCGGGGGACGCATCGGCCTGTACGACCCGCAGCAGCGGCTGCGGGCGGGCAACGGCCCCGAGACGGGGGACGCTCCGGTCCGCCGTGCCCTGGCAGGGCAGCTGGTCCGCGGACGCTCGGGCGGCGATCTGGTCGCCGCCGTACCGGTCTCCCACGCCGAACGGGTGATCGGTGTGGTCCGGGCGTCCTCGCCCGCGGGCGCAGTACGCGCTCGGGTGCTGGCCGCGTGGGCCGCCCTGCTGGGCGTGACCGTCGTCGCGCTCACCGTCGCGGTGCTCGTCGCCCGCCGTCAGGCCCGGGTGCTGGCCGCACCCCTGGAGGACCTCTCCCGCCACTGCCGGGCCGTTGCGGAAGGCGACCTGAACGCAAGGGCAGCCCCCAGCAGCGTCGCCGAGATCGACCAGGTGGCCCGCACCCACAACGCCATGCTGCACTACCTGGCCGAACTCCTCCGCCATGAGCGCGAATTCGCCACGAATGCCTCCCACCAGTTGCGCACTCCCCTCACCGGCCTGCAACTCGCCCTGGAAGCGGGCCTGGCTCAGGACGACAACGCCCGGCTGCGGCCGGTGCTGGCCGAGGCACTGGCCACCACCCATCGCCTGCACCACACGGTGGAGGAAGTACTGCGCCTGTCCCGCACCCCAGGCCGCCCCCGGCCGGCCGCCGGGAACACCGCGGCGTCACAGCTTCTCCGGGAAGCGGAGGAGCACTGGCACGGCCAGTTCGCCGCCGACGGCAGGCGGCTGGAGTGCGGCACACACGACGCGCCCAGGGATGTCCAGATCCCCGGCGGGCCGGTCACCGAGGTGCTCGACATCCTGCTCGACAACGCCCGCCTGCACGGGCGCGGAACCGTGCGGGTCGTGGTGCGCGATCTCGACGACGCCCTCGCCTTCGACGTGAGCGACGAAGGGACCGTGGAGGGCGAGCCGGCCCGGCTGTTCGACCGCGGACACACGAGCAGCGGTCACGGAACGGGCATCGGCCTCGCCCTCGCCTCCGACCTCGCCATGTCATTTGGCGGCCGGCTCTCCCTTACCAGCAGAGCTCCGGCCACCTTCACCCTGCTGGTCCCGGTCCACGCGGCCGACTCCGGGGCCGACGCCTCGGCCGAGTAAGGGCAGACCCCGGCAGCCCCGGTGGGGCGCTCGCCACGGCAGCGCGGTCCGCGGGCGTGCTCACGGTGGGGGCGATCGTCGACGCGGACACCGGCGCCCTCGCCGAGGCCCCCGACTTCCTGGCCCGCGGCTTCGTGCACGATGACGACACCACCCGGCGGCCGGCGCCGGACACGGCCCCGGAGCGAGCGCCGAAGGCACGGACACGCTCACAGCCACAGCCACGGGCCCACCGCCCCCCTCGGACGTCGGCGGGTACGCGGGGCAGGGGACATGCCGGTCATGCTCGTTCACCTTCCGACCCGACGGCGCATCGCGTAGCCGGCCCCGGGCAGCCGCAAACGGTCAGAACCGTGATGACGCCTGGTCGGCAGGCCCCTATCGAGACACACCCAGCCGGCCCGGTACCGGCAAGCAGCATCACCCGAGTGCTCCCGACCGCGTCAGCCGGTCCGGGAGCAGTGGTCGTTTTTCCCGCGGCGCTTCGCCGTTTGCCGCACGCGACGTATCAGCGTGACGCCGCCAACGGTCGAGGATGTCCGGGAACCGACTCGATCACGTGAACCCGGTGCTCGTACGAGCGTGTGACGACGTCCCGCGGCCACCGTCCGGCGCCGGGTCGGCCGGTCCGGGCAGCCCGTTGAGACCGGCTTCTGGGACCGGGCGTCCGAGGGTCGACTCGGTGCTCTCGCCGAGGAAGCCGCCCGACTGGTGCTGCCACAGCTTGGCGTAGGCACCGTTCGCCGCGAGCAGTTCTTCGTGGGTGCCCTGCTCGACGACGCTTCCGCGGTCGAGGACGACGAGACGGTCCATGCCGGCGACGGTGCTCAGGCGGTGGGCGACCACGAGGGCCGTACGTCCGTCCATCAACCGCCACAGGGCGTCCTGGACGAGCAGTTCACTCTCCGAGTCCAGCGCGCTGGTCGCCTCGTCGAGCAGCAGGATCGGGGCGTCGCGCAGGATGGCCCTGGCGAGGGCGACGCGCTGGCGCTGGCCGCCCGAGAGTTTGACTCCCCGCTCCCCCACCAGGGTGGCGAAGCCGTCGGGGAGTTGGTCGGCGAACTCCGTGACGTGCGCGGCCGCGGCCGCGGCGTGGATCTCCTCGTCGGTGGCACCGGGGCGGGCGAAGGCGATGTTGTCCCGCAGGCTGCGGTGGAACATAGCGGGTTCCTGCGGGACGTAGGCGATCAGTGAGCGCAGGTCGGTCTGGCGCAGCCGGCTGATGTCCTGACCACCGATCAGGATGCGTCCGTCGTCGATGTCCGACATCCGCAGCAGGAGCCGGGTGAGTGTGGTCTTGCCGCCGCCGGACCTGCCGACCAGACCGATGCGTGCGCCTGCAGGCACTTCCAGGTCGAGTGCCTGGAAAATCGGCTTGGCACCCGTGTGGGCGAAGGTCACCGTCTCGAAGTGGATGCCTGTGTCCCGCGGTGCGAGCGGTTCGGGTTCCGTCGGGTCGAGCACGGTGGGCGGATCCAGCAGCAGCTCGGTGAACTGCGCGGCCTCGGTCATCGAGCTTTCCAGGCGCCGGTAGATCTGGTTGAACTCGAACATGATCTGGGTCGCGTTGGAGTAGTAGGTGAAAGCGACGATGACCTCCTCCACTCCCTGGCCCGAGCCGCCGAAGGCGATGACGACCAACAGGCCCAGCACGTTGGTCAGCACGGACATGGGGGCGATCAGGGTGTCGACACGCAGATTGCCGTAGTCCCACGACCTCAGCGTCAGGCGCCGGGAATCCGCGACACGGCTGCGGTGTTCGTCGGCCTCCCGCCCCTCGGCCGCGAACGCCCGGATGGTCTCCATGTTCATGAGGCTGTCGGCGACGTGGCCGGAGACCCGGGCGATCGCCGCCTCACGGTCGTTGACGAGCCTCTGCCGGCGGCGGATCAGAGGTGTCGCGGCTACGACGGTCAGCACGATCATCACAAGTAGGCCGGCGACGAGCATCGGTTCGTAGCTCCACAGCACCACGGCCCCGAAGACCAGGGGGACGAGACTGCCCACGATCCGGTACGTCACCGTGTCGACGAAGTCCTCGAAGCGCTTGCCGAAGCTCAGCACCCGTTTGGTCAGGGAGCCGGCGAAGTTGTCGTGGAAGAATGCCGCGTCCTTGGCGAGGAGTTCGTCCATGCCGCTCACGTACAGGTGTTCCATGCCAAGGGCGTCCACGCGGTTCAGGCAGTGCTGCCCGATCCGCCACACGGCCTCGGCGAGCAGCAGCGTCACGCCGAAGCCCAAGACGTACGGCAGCGCCGAGCTGAGGGAGAGACCGCCGTCGTCGGCGGCCTGTCCTGCCAGTTTGGCGATCAGCAGGGGGGTGACGTAGCGGTTGCCGATGTTGCCCACGGCCGGCAACAGCAGCGCGGGCAAGGTCAGCAGTCGTAGTCGCAGCAGTTCCCGGCCGTAGCGGCGTAGCGCCAGAACGACCGCGCTCCTGCCGGGCGTCGGCCCTCGCGTACCTGTTGTCGCCATCACACTCCCGGAGGTTCGGAAGTCGGAAGTGTCCCGTCGGGAGAGGTCCTCAGTCCAGGCATTTACCTCGGACTGGCGAGAACCGGGCACCGCTGCGTTCAGCGTGCGTAACGGACGCATCCAGTGCTGGGATTACGGTAGTTGGGGTAGTCAGCGTCATAGTTCAGGGCCCGCACGGCGGGCCCGGGGTCGGATGACGATCGACAGAGCCGGACCGGGTCGCCGGTGTGCCGTCCGGGCTGCTCAACCCGAGACGGCCATAGCCACGCACACCAGAGTGTCGAACAGGTTCTGCTGGGCGGGGTCACTGTGCGCGGTGTCCTCCGGGTGCCACTGTACGGCGGCGAACCATCCGCTTGCGGTGGGTAGTTCGAGGGCTTCGATCGTGCCGTCCTCGGCGGTGGCTGCCACGGTCAGGCCGAAGCCCAGGCGCTCGACCCGCTGGTGGTGGTAGCAGGATGCTTCGGCCTTTTCGGCACCCACTGCGTGTGCCGTCCGCGTTCCTGGGCGGATGGTCACCGGGTGCAGCAGGTGGCGGTGCTCGTGGTCGGGGCCGCCCATGTCCTGGTGGAGGGTGCCGCCGCGGGCGATGTTGACGACTTGGAGGCCCCGGCAGATTGCCAGCAGCGGGATCCCCCTCTCCAGTGCCTGGTGGGCTACTTCGAGGTCGAAGGCGTCCTGGAGGTGGTCGACGTCGTAGACGCTGTCGTGGCGGTCGGTTGCGCCGTAGCGGTGAGGGGCGATGTCGCCGCCGCCGGGAAGCAGGACGCCGTCGAAGCGGGCGAGCCGGGCGGCGACGTCGGTGTCGGTGGGATCCGACGGATGGATGCTCACCGGTTCGCCGCCGGCGCGCCAGACCGCCTCGACGAGCGCGCGGGCGGTGACCTCGGCTTCGTACCGCAGGGCGGAGGTGGTCGCGGAGAAGCGGGCCGGGATGGCTATCAGCGGGCGTGTCACAGCTGGATCCAGGTGGTTTTCAGTTCGGTGTACTTCTCCAGGGCGTGGACGGACTTGTCGCGTCCGTTGCCGGACTGCTTCATGCCGCCGAAGGGCACGGTGAGGTCGCCCTCCTCGTAGCAGTTGACCCAGACCGTGCCGGCCTTCAGGGCGCGGGAGATCCGGTGGGCGGTGGACAGGTCGGAGGTCCACAGGCCGGCGGCGAGGCCGTACTCGGTGGCGTTGGCCAGGCGTACCGCCTCGTCGAGGTCGTCGAAGGTGAGGACCGACAGCACGGGGCCGAAGATCTCCTCGCGGGCCAGCCGCATGCCGGGGCCGACGTGGTCGAAGACGGTGGGCTGGAGGAAGCTGCCACCGGTGGCGGTCAGGGTGCGCTCCCCGCCGGTGCGCAGCCGGGCACCCTCGGCCTGGCCGGTGACGATATGGCCGTGGACGCGGTCGAGGTGGGCTTGGGAGACCAGGGCGCCCATCTGCGTGGCCGGGTCGAGCGGGTCGCCGACTCTCAGCTCCCGTGCCCGCCGGACCACGGCGTCGGTGACCTGCTCGGCGATGGAGGAGTGCACGAGGAGCCGGGAGGGGGCGGTGCACATCTCGCCCTGGTTGAAGAAGATGCCCCAGGCGGCGGTGGCGGCGGCCTTCTCCAGGTCGGGGGCATCGGGAAGGATGATGTTGGGCGACTTGCCACCGAGCTCCAGCCAGACGCGTTTGAGGTTGGAGTCGGCGGCGTGGCGCAGGAAGTGGCGGCCGACGGCGGTGGAGCCGGTGAAGGCCAGGACGTCGACGTCCGGGTGCAGGCCGATGGTCCGGCCTGCCGTCGGGCCGTCACCGGTGACGACGTTGAGGACGCCCGGGGGCAGTCCGGCGTCGGTGGCGATGCGGCCCAGCAGCAGGGCCGACAGCGGGGACGATTCGGACGGCTTCAGGACGACGGCGCAGCCTGCGGCGAGGGCCGGGGCGACTTTCCAGCCGGCCAGGGTGAGCGGGAAGTTCCACGGTACGACCGCGCCGACCACGCCGGCCGGCTCCCGTGTGACGAGGGCGAGGGTGTCGGGTGCGGTGTGCGGGGATTCGTCGGTGAGCTTGTCGGCCAGTTGGCCGTACCAGCGGAAGGCGTTGATGGCGGCGCGCAGTTCGATGTCGTGCGCCTCGGTGATCGGTTTGCCCATCTCCAGGCTGATCGTGAGGGCGAGCTGCTCGCGTCGTTCTTCGAGGAGGTCGGCGATCCGCAACAGGGTCCGGCCGCGGTCGGCGGGCGCCATGCGCGGCCAGGGGCCGGAGTCGAAGGCGCGGCGTGCGGCCGCGACGGCGAGATCGACCTCGGCCTCGCGCGCGTCGGCGACGTGGGTGAGGAGCTGTCCGTCGCGGGGGGCGACGACGGCGAACGCCGCGCCGCTGCCGCTTTCGTCCCGGCCGCCGATGTGGTGCCGGGTGGGCAGGCGGAGATTCTCGGCCCGTCTCAGCAGTTCCTCATGGGTGACGGTGTGCATGGGGGTCTCCGGGCCTTCTCACTCGGCGCCTGAAGTCGCGGACTCGAGCAGCCGGCCGCCGTCCCACACCACGCCGACCTGCCGGTAGTACGCGGCGATCGGCTCGCGGATCTCCAGCCGGGCCAGCTCCTCGGTGGGTGACTCGAACAGTTCCAGTTCGGCGTCGCCGACCCAGGGCCTGCCGCCCTCGAAGGAGGCGGCGCCGGACTCGATCAGCTCGTCCAGGGCGAGGCCCTTTCCCTTCTCGATCGACGGCAGCCAGCGGTGGTGGGCCATCGGGTGGGCGTTGACGAACCCGTTCGTGTCCGCCGGCTCGCGCAGGGTCACCACGGCCTGGGCCAGGCGCCGGTCGGCGGCGGCGAGGGTCGCGCCGAACCGTGCCCCGGCCTCGATCCGGGGTGCCGGCCCGTAGGGGTGCGGGCGGCTCTGGTGGATCGAGCCGAGCTTCTTCGGGTAGCCCTGGTGCAGTCCGCGGGCGATGGCGAAGTCCTTGTCGACCCAGATGTACACGCAGCGGGTGTAGGTCCGGCCCTGGTACTTGCAGCGGACGACGGCGAACGCCTCCTTGTACTGGGCGAGCACCGGATCCAGCAGCTCGGCGCCGGATGCCGAGCACGACTGCCAGTCGGCCCAGATCAGCGCGACCGCGCCGGGGTCCTCGTCGGCGAGCTCCAGCGGCTCGGGCAGCAGCTCGCGCACCCGGGCCGGGTCGGTGCGGTACTCGACGGTGAGCAGGTCGCCGGAGTAGTGCCACGGCGGGGAGGGGATCAGCGACGAGGCACCCGTCGCCGTCTTGGGGGGGAAGTAGCCACGGACGCGGGCCATGTCGTCACGCTCCAGGGAGATCAGCAGGGGCTCAGACGCCGTCTGCGACAGACGCGGCGGGCGGGGAGAGGTGTGCCGTCGCGTGAGGTTCGAATGGGGCGCCCCGGCTGGTCGGATCACCGTCGGCCGGGCCCCGGTCAGCCGGTGGCGCACGGGGCGGTCAGGAGCGGGCGAGCTGCTCCAGCCGCTGGTGCAGGTGCTCGACGTGGGTCTCGGATTCGGGCTTCATCAGCACGCTGCGCAGAATGCGCGCGCCGTCGGCGTCGGCGGTGATCTTCGGGTGGCGGCTGGTGAAGCGCTCGGCGCCCACGCGGAGGGTGCTGAGGAAGACCGGGTCCTGGGTGTCGGTCATCCCTTCCTGCAGGATCCGGTTGCTGGCCGCGTCGATCTCCGAGAGGGCGGTGCCCGCGGTCAGCGGGAAGTAGCTGACGATGTCGAGCTGCGGCGGCTGGTAGAGCTCGAAGGATTCGGAACCCTCGATCAGTTCCGCCCAGCGCAGCGCCGCCCGCCGGCCGGCCGCCAGCACCTGGCCCAGCCCCTCACGGGTGGGCGGCAGCAACTGGAAGGTGAGCCACAGCGCGGCGGCCGCCGCGCCCGCCCGGGAGCACTCCAGGCTGATCTCGCCCAGGTGCAGTTCCTCGGAGGTGAAGTACGTGTACGGCGAGTCGTGCAGGTAGAACCGGCCGACCGAGGGGTCGCGGAAGAGGACCGCGCCACAGCCGTAGGGCTGCAGGCCGTGCTTGTGCGGGTCCACCACGATGGAATCGGCCTGGGCGACGGCCTGCCAGGGCTCCGCAGGCAGACCCTCGGGGCCGTCCGCACCGGCCAGCAGGGTGAAGAATCCGCCGTAGGCGGCGTCGACGTGGATCCGCACACCGTAACGCTCACGCAGCGCCAGCGCCTCGTGGACCGGCTCGACGGCGCCCAGCCCGGTCGTACCGGCGGTGAGCACGACCGTGCCGACCCGGCCGCCGCGCAGCAGCTCCTCCAGCGCGTCGAGGTCCATGCGGCCGAGGTCGTCGGTGGGGACGCGGAAGCCTTCCACCCCGAGAACCCCGCACATCCGGCCGTGCGTGTAGTGGGCCTCGGTGCTGTACGCGACGCCCTTGCCCGGGTGCAGTTCGCGCGCCACGAACAGCGCCTCGAGGTTGGCGATGGTGCCGCTGGTGGTCAGGTGCCCCAGGTGGGTGTCGTAGCCGAACATCGCGGCCAGCTGCTGGACCACCTCCCGCTCCATCGCGGCGGTGGCCGGACCACCGTCCAGGGCGTGGTTGTTCGGGTTGATCAGCATCGCGGTCAGGTAGCCCACCACCGCTGCCGGGTGGGGCGGCTTGAGCATCTGGCCCGCGTAACGGGGATGGAAGAAGGGGTAGTTGTCCTTCAGCCGATCGGTGAAGACCTCGAACGCGGCGGCGAAGCGGTTGTCGTCGACGGCCAGTGCCGGGTGCGGATCGAAGGGGCCGAAGGTCTTCGCCCACTCGGCGTTCGACGCGACCGCCGAGGCCAGCCACTTGTTCAGATCCATTCCGTCCCTCTTCCTCGATCTGGTGTATCGACCATGGACGCGGCCGGGGCTCAGCGCCTGGGCGGGCGGATGCCGCGGAACTCCCAGTCGCCGCCCAGGGCGGTCGAGAGCACTTCCTCGGACTCGGTGGGCTGGGCACCGACGTCGGTGCGGACGGCGGTGGGGCCGGTGACGACGTGGTTGGTGAGTCGGCCCAGTCCCTCGACCTCCACCTCGACGACGTCGCCGGGCTGCACGGGACGGGAGTTGGCGGGGGTGCCGGACAGCAGGACGTCGCCGGGGCACAGGGTGATGGTGCGGGCGATGTCGGCGACGAGGTAGTGCATGTCCCACGTCATCTCGTCGGTCGAGCCGTCCTGGACGACCGTGCCGTTGACGTAGGTGCGCAGCCGCTTGCCGTGGAAGTCCCAGTCGGTGACCAGGCCGGGACCGAGCGGGCACAGGGTGTCGGCCCCCTTGACCCGGAGCATGGACCCGGCGTCCGTGTCGCGGAAGTCATGCAGGCCGTAGTCGTTGGCGATCGTGTAGCCGGCGATGTACTCCCCCGCCTCGGCCGGGGAGATGTTGCGGGCCGTCCTCCCGATCACTATGGCGACCTCGCCCTCGTAGTTGAGCCACTTGCAGCCCTCGGGGCGGACGATCGCGCCCTTGTGGCTGTTCAGGGCGGAGGTCGGCTTGTGGAAGTAGGTCGGGGTGTCCGGCAGGCCGATCCGGAACTCCTCGACGCGGCTGCGGTGGTTGAGGTGGACGGCGATCACCTTCGAGGGCAGCACCGGGGGCAGGTGGTGGGCCTCCTCGGTCCTGAGGCGACGGCCGTCCCCGGCGACGAGTTCGTCCCCGTCGACCGTGACCTGGACGGCGGCGCCGTCGAGGAGGACGCGGCGGTACTCGGGCATGAAGGGCTCCTAGATACGGCTGTGCGGGGTGCGCGCGGCGGGCAGGCCGGTGCCGGTCCAGCCGTCGGCGGGGCGGTCGAACCAGAGATGGACCTGACCGGTGCCGACCGAGTTCTCGTACTCGCCGTACTGGCGGGCCGGGGCCGTGCACGCCCGCTCGCCGAGTGCGCCGGCCATCATCAGGTAGTGGAAGAACTTGGCCTCGGGCTTGTGCTTCCAGAACGCGTCCATGGTGTCGAGGACCCTGTCGTGGCGGCCCTCCTTGAACCAGGCGATCCGCTCCTCGTCGGCCGCGCGCGCCTCGGGCGTGAAGATGTGCAGCGGGTCGCTGGCCTCGTGGTCCCGGATCTCACGCAGCGGCCAGAAGGTGTGCGACAGCGCTCCGGAGGCGATGAGCAGGACACGGCGTCCCGGGGTGGCGGCGATGCCGTCGGCCAGCGCCCGGCCGAGGCGCAGGTGGTCCTCCATGTCACCGGTCTGGCAGACGCCGATCGTCACCCACCGCTTGTCCGGCAGGCCCTCACCGAGGAACTTCCACAGGTTGACGGTCGCGTAGTAGATCGGCAGGTACGCGTCGTCGATCGCCGTGATGAACGTGCCGTGCTTGTCCGCGAACGACGTGATGTTGTGGGCGAGTTCGGGGTCACCGGGGAAGTCGTACGGCATGCGGCACATGCCGCGCGGCAGTTCCTCGGAGGTGAACAGGCCGGCCCGGCGGGGGTGTGCGGTGACGACGAACTCGACGGTGGTGGCCCAGTGGGAGTCGAGGACGACGACCGTGTCGTATTCGTTGGGGGCATCGCGCTCGAAGATGTCCTTGCGGAGCTGCCTCAGGCCGGTGACGAGCGTGATTTCCTTGCCCTCGTTCAGCTCCCGCCGGGTCTCCTCCGGGAGCACGATGGTGGGGACGTGGGCGAGCAGGCCCGCCCCGACGATCTCACCCATGGTGCTTCCATCCGTTCGGTGCGGTGACGGTGTTCTTGACGTCGCAGTAGAAGTCGAAGCTCCAGGTGCCGCCCTCGCGGCCCACACCCGACTGGCGGGAGCCGCCGAAGGGCGCCTTGAGGTCGCGGACGAAGAAGCAGTTGACCCAGACGGTGCCGGCGACCAGCTGCGCGGTGACGCGTTCGGCGCGGGCGGGGCTGCTCGTGGCGACGGTGGCGGCCAAGCCGAAGCGGGTACCGTTGGCGAGCCGGACCGCCTCTTCCTCGCTGGTGAAGGTCTGGAGCGTCAGGACCGGGCCGAAGACCTCCTCCTGGACGATCTCGGACGTCTGGGCAACGCCGGTGAGGAGGGTCGGCGCGTAGTACAGCCGCTCCTTGGGGTGTCCGCCGACGACCGAGCGGGCGCCGACCTCCAGTGCCCGCTGTACGAAGCCGTCGATCTTCTCCAGCTGGCGGGGGTGGATGGTGGGGCCGATGTCTGTGGCCTGGTCCCGCGGGTCGCCCTGCTTCAGCTGGGACACCTTGTCGACGAAGCGGCGGGTGAACTCCTCCGCGACCGTCTCCTCGACCAGAATGCGGGTCGCGGCGAGGCATACCTGCCCTGCGTTGTCGTACTGCTCCACCGCCAGCTCGACGGCCAGGTCCAGGTCGGCGTCGGCGAACACCAGCAGCGGGGACTTGCCACCCAGTTCCAGGCTCAGAGGCGTCAGGTTGGCGGCGGCCGACGCGGCGATCCGCTGCGCGGTCGCAACGGAGCCGGTGAAACTGATCCGGCGCACGTCCGGGTGCGAGGTGAGCGCGTCGCCGACCTCCGAGCCGTAGCCCTGCACCACGTTCAGGACACCGGCCGGAAGCCCGGCCTCGGCCGCGATGTCGGCCAGCAGCGAGGCGGTCAGCGGAGACCACTCGGCCGGCTTGAGGACGACCGTGTTTCCCGCCGCCAGCGCCGGGGCCACCTTCCACGTGGCCAGCATCAGTGGTGCGTTCCAGGGCGTGATCAGCACGCACGGGCCGGCCGGGTCCCAGCTGACGTGGTTGGTGTGACCGCGGGTCTCGAAGTCCTCCTGCTCCAGCTTCAGCAACCAGTCGGCGAAGAAGCGGAAGTTGTGCGCGACGCGGGGCATGACGCCGCTGCGGTGGGAGCGCAGAAGGGCGCCGTTGTCGGTGGTCTCGACGATGGCCAGCTCTTCGATCCGCTTCTCGACCCCCTCGGCGATGGCGTGCAGGATGCGGGCGCGCTCGGAGCGCGGGGTGGCGGCCCAGCCGGGGAAGGCGGCCTTGGCGGCGGCAACGGCCGCGGCGGCCTCCGTCGCGGTACCCCGCGCGATCTCCCCGATGACGCTGCCGTCGATCGGTGAGATGTCGGTGAACGTCTCACCGGAGGCGACGCGCTCGCCGCCTATCCAGTGCCGGGTGTCAACGGGTACCCCGGCGATGACAGCCGCTTGGGACTCGCGGGTCATGTCCCGACCTCCAGTTCGTTTGAACCCAAATAAACAGCCGAGTCGGGGGAGCGTCAAGCCCCTGCCGGAGGATTTATTTGGGCTCAAACGTTTCCGCCTGAAGGGCGAGACCACTCCTCGAGCCGGAGCCCGGCGGATCGGACGGGGCCCGCGGATCCGGCGGGGTCCGACAGGGTCGGGCGAGCGCTCGCCACCTCTGGCGATGAGCGCGACACTCCGAGGCGCGAGCGGCACCTCGCCGGGGCCCGTGGCCCCCGACGGTCCGGCTACGGGCGCGCGCGGGGGACGGCTACAGGCGCGGGCGCGGGCGCGGGCGGCGGACGGCTACGGGCGCGGGCGGCGGCCCGAGCGCCGTGGGGCGAGGCTTTCGCCATCGAGGAGCTCCCGCCTGCGCTGCTCCCCGTGCTCCTCGAGCCGGCCGACGATGACACGCAGACTGTCGGCGAGCTGGAGGCACTGGTCGGGACTGAGCGGGGCGGCGACGAACGCTTCCTCGGCGTTGAAGGCCGGGAACAGCTTCTCCATGAGCTTCTCCCCTTCAGGGGTCAGCGAGAGCAGGACCCGGCGGCGGTCCTCGGGGTGGGGGGAACGAGCCACGAGGCCGCGCGACTCGAGGGTGCGCGAAATGCCGGTCAGGGTGCCCTTGGAGATCCCCGCCTCCTCGGCCACGGACCAGGTTTCCGCCTCGCCCCAGATCCACAGCACCCACAGCACGACGAAGCCGGTCCACGTCAGCTCGTGCGGACGCAGCACCGAGTTCTCCAGGTGCTGCCGGACGGCGGCGGCCGCCCGGTGGATATTGCCCACGGCGGCCATGGCCTCGCGTTGCAGAGTCAGGCCACCCAGCCGCCGCTGCACGGCCCGCTCGGTTTCGGTGATGGATCGGCGGGGCCCGGGCACGGGCTTCTCCTCGTCGTCGGGGCGACGGGGGCCGCCCAGGCTTCATTTGCAGCCAAATGTATCTCCGCAGCCGCCGGATCCGGCATCCTCGGCCCTGGCCCGAGGCAGGTGAACTCGCGTGCCCCTCTTGTGGGCGGTGCGGCCGGCCCATATCGTTTGATGCCAAATGAAAGACGTCCCGGCGCCGACGCTCGGCCATGAGGCCGCATAGATCGGCCATGAGGCCGCATAGATGCCGTGCGGGCGCATCGGACAGAATGCAAGCCCTCACCGCCTCCCTGGAGTTCCCTTGAGCGCGCACACAGACCGCCAGGTCCGACAGACGATCGAGGCGCTTGACGCCCAGGGGATCGACGTCCTCCGCGTCGCCTACCCGGACCTGATGGGATCCGACCGCAGCCGGGACATCCTGCTGCACCATCTGCCGCAGGCGGCCGGACACGGCCTCGCCTTCAGCCGCGCCGTCTATCACACCGGTGCTCTGGGTGATCACTCCGACATCGCCGGCGGCATTCAGGCGGGCATGCCCGACGTCCTGGTGCGCCCGGACCTTGACACCGTCGTCCCGCTGCCGTGGGAGCCGAACGCCGCCTGGTGCATCGGTGACGTCCTGGACCCGGCCACCGGCCGGAGCGTGCCCGAATCGCCCAGGGACCTGCTGCGCCGCGTCCTCACCCGCCTGAACAACGCGGGCCTGACCGCGCTCGTCGGCCCCGAACTGGAATACGTCCTGCTCGAACCGGACGCCGACACGCCCACAGGGTGGCGGCGCTACGCCCCCGCCCCGGGCAACGTCTACACCACCGGGCGCCGCGCCGACCCGGACGGACACCTTCTGCGCACGGTGCGCGCCCTGCACGCCCTCGGCCTGGATGTCAGTGGCGGCAACCGCGAGTTCGACGGCGGACAGTTCGAGATCAACCTCAACCACTCGGAAGCACTGAACGCCGCGGACCGCGCCTTCCGGTTCAAGGCCGCGGTCAAGGAACTCGCCCGCACCGAGGGCCGACTGGCGACGTTCATGGCCAAGCCCTTCAACGACGGCGGCGGATCGGGATTCCACCTGCACGTCTCCCTGATCGACGCGGACGGGAACAACGTCTTCCACGCCCCCCGCGAGGCCCACGGCCTCTCGGCCACGGCCCGTCACGCCCTGGCCGGCGTCCTCGTACACGCGCCCGCCCTGTCCGCGCTGCTCAACCCCACCGTCAACTCCTACAAGCGGTTCGGTCCCGGCACCACCGCCCCCTGGTTGATCAACTGGGGCCTGGACAACCGGAACGCCATGGTGCGCATCCCGCCGGAGCGCGGTGCCGCGTCCCGGCTGGAAGTCCGCCTCGGCGACGCCACGGCCAATCCGTACCTCGCCGTCGCCGGCCTCCTGGCCGCCCTCCACCTCGGCATTGCTGCCGCGGCCGAGCCTCCGGCGCCGGCGACCGGCCTCGCCGCCGACACCGGGACCGCCGACCGGCTACCCACCGACCTCGGCCAGGCCCTCGACGCCCTGCAGGCCGACGATCAGCTCGTCGACGCCCTCGGCAAGTCGTTCGTCGACGCCTTCCTCACCTTCAAGCGGGACGAACTCGCCCGGTTCCACCGCTACGTCACCGACTGGGAGTTCCGCGAGTACGCCCGGATCAACTGACACCGCCCTTCCCGGACCCTGTTTCCCCTCCTTGACATGAGGCCCTTCAACCGTGACGGGCTTGCTGCGGTCCGCCTTCCAGCTACGGCGGCCGCGGCGTTCGCTGGGCTGGACGAAGCACCGAGTGACGACGGCTTGCCGGCCAACCTGCCGTGGAGGGCTTGGTGAAGGCAGCGCGCCTGACTGCTCGGCGCGTGTCGTGTGCCGGACTGTCCGGTGGGCGCCGACCAGTGCCGAAGCACTCTTCATGATCACCGCTCTATGCGCGAGCGGGCGTGCGCAGCGCCAGCATGGCGACGTCGTCGTCGTTGTCGTCGGGGCGTACCCGCTTCAGCAGCATGTCGCAGAAGGAATCCAGAGGGCGGTGGGCAAGAGAGGCCGCGTGCCGGCGCAACCGGTCCAGTCCCTGGTCGATGGAGTGGTGCGGAGACTCGACCAGGCCGTCGGTGTAGAGCAGGACGGTGGCGCCGGGCGGAAGGACGGTGACGGCATCGGGACGGGGCTTACTGACTCCGGTCCCGAGCAGAATGCCGTGAGCGTCGCCGAGGTAGCGGGCCTGACCGTCGTGGCCGACCAGCAGAGGGGGAGGGTGGCCGGCGTTCGTCCAGCGCAGTCGCCACCACCGGTCCTCCCCCAGGGCGAGGGTGGCCAGGATCATGGTGGCCATGGGGACCTCGGCTATGTGCTTCACGGCTTCGTCGAGCTGGGTGACGACGGCGCTGGCCGTGGCCTGGGGCCGGGACCATGCGAAGGCCCGCAGCATGTTGCGGAGCTGCGCCATTCCGGCTGCCGCATCGAGGTCGTGTCCGACGACGTCACCGATGGCCAGGGCATGTGTGCTGTCGGTCAGGGCGAAGGCGTCGTACCAGTCACCGCCGACGGAGGAGGCGTGCGGAGCGGGTACGTACCGCGCCGTCATCTCCACCCCGGGCACGACGGGGAGCTGGGGCAGCAAGTGGCGCTGCATGGTTTCGGCGACCTTGCGCTGGCGCTGGTACAGACGCGCGTTGTCCAGCGCCAGGCCCGCCCGGCGGGTGATGTCTTCCAGCAGCGGCAGGTCGGCGGCGGTGAAGGGACCAGAACGCTTCGCACGTCCCAGGGTCAGCGCTCCGAGCACGTCGCGCAGACCCCGGATGGGCGCGATGACAGCGGAGTGCATACCCGTCTCGGTGAACAGACGACGCTGCTCCACCGCGATCCCCGAATCGGGCGGCCCCTGATAGGTGGCGGGGCCGGCGAGAGAGGACGCGGCGCCGCGCAGAGCCCGTGACAGGGGCATCGGGGACTCCTCCGGCACGGGCGGCATGGGCCCTTGCAGGTCCTCCCGCTCGACCAGGATGCCGCCCTCGTACTCCACCACCAGAGCACGCCGTACCTCGTCTCGTTCGGTGAGCAGGTCGATCACCGCCCAGTCCGCGAGCCGGGGCACCGTCAGCCCCGCCAGCCGACGCAGCGCCTCGTCCACATCCAAGGTGGATGTCAGCTGCGTGGTCGTCTCCGCCAGCAGGGCAAGGCGGTCCAGCTCCGTCAGCTGGGCCGGGATCTCATCGGAGTCCCCGTCGGATGCGCTCCGGTCCGATCCGTACAACAGCACCAGCGCAGCCGCCTTCCCCGATACGGGTGAGCAGGGCGCGACGAGCCAGGCCAGTCGGACGAGCGTCCCGTCCCCGCGGGCGAACCACTCGTAGTCGCCGTGTTCGGTCCTCCCGGCGAGAAGCGCCCTCCTCAGCTGACAGCGCGTGCGGGGCGTGGCGTGCCCATGACTGTCACGGTGCAGGAGGTCGTGGAAATCCTGCCCGACGAGTCCCTCCGAGCTGCGGCCCAGCACACTTTGCGCCGCGGCATTGGCGGAGACGATGAGGCCGTCGTCATCGACGAGAACGACAGCCGCCTGCACGTCCTCCAGGGTTGTACCGAGGGAAGCGCCAGGCCACATCGGGTGACCGGACACGGGAGAACGTCCCGTGCCGGAACCGGTTACGTCCATGGCCCTCCTCGGCGGAAACAGACCAACCCCATTTTCCCAGGAAAGGGGCCTGCATGCGCCGACCGCTGCAGGTGCGGATCATCTGGTGGGCCAAGGACCCGTTTGGGGCTGCTGTTCGGACACCTCTGCGAGCCGCGTGTGGAGCCGACGGTGGGCGACGAGCTGCTCACGGTCGCTGACCCGCGGAACGTGGTGGCGCGCCGACTCGCCCCGGCGGAGATCGCCGAGTCCTACCAAGCAGTCGTCCCGCTCGCCTCGCCCACGATGGCCGGGGTGGGTTCGACTTCCCGAGCAGACGGCGGGCAGAGCGGTCGGGCCGGTTCACCTCGTACGTCCCGAGCCAGCAGGTAGCGGGACAGGCCCGCGCCGAAGGTTCCGGTGCCCTCCACACCAGCCCGGCGCACCCCTTGCGCCGGGGACGGTGACCGTCACGCCGCAGCTCCGCCGCGGAGCTGCGGCGTGCTCGTGGGAGGGGTCACTCACCGGTGGTCTTGTCCACCAGCGCGCTGTACGTCAGCTGCAACGCGTCCGCGCCGGCCAGCGCGGCGAGCGCCCCCATGGCGGTGCGGGTGGCGCGTGGCCAGAGCAGCTGCCCGGCGGTAAGGGTCGAGACCACCCAGACACTCATGCAGAACGGGCAGGTGACCAACTCGCCGACCGTGTCCTTGCCACCCTCGGACCGCGCCTCCTCATGCAGCTCTGCCGGCCCCTGCGGGCCGCGGAACGTGGTGAAGGGGGCCCTGAGCGGGCTGGTCACCGACGCCTTGCTCAGCAGCCGGCTCAGCCGGAACGTCGCTACGGCGGTCAGAGCCACATCCCAGGGCACGGGCCGGTCCGGCAGCGGGCGCCCGCGCATCTTCACCACCGTCGTCCAGGCGGCGGTGTACGCGCCGAAGGCCGCCATGGCCGCCGTGTAACCACGCAGCGGGCGCTCCTGCCCCGCCGAGTACGTACGCCCGGTGCGTCGCAGCCGTCGCCTCAGGCGTTCCGCGAAACGGCCGTCAGCCGCTGTGCCCATGATCCCTGCCTTCTTCCGTCCCCGTCGACGTCTCGTCCATCTCGCGGCCGGCCGGCTCCCGCGTCGTCCGGTCCTCCCGGCGCAGGCTGACCTCCACGTACCCGTCGACGACGCGGGTGTCGAAGGCGGGCTGGGGCGCGGTGGCGGGTCCGCGGACGTTCCAGCCGTCTGAGAGCCGGAAGACACTCCCGTGCCAGGGGCACCGGACACACCCGTCGGCGACCGTGCCCTCGGACAACGGCCCCGCCAGATGACTGCACCGCTCGGCCAGCGCGTGGAAGCTTCCGCCGGGTTCGCGCACCACCAGCACCGGCACGTCGTCCACGGTCCGCCGCACGGGCCGGCCTGCGGGGAACTCGTCGACGGAACCGATCCGATGCCAGCCCTCACTGACGACGTGCGGCACCTCCTCGGCGTGGTTGGCGCCGGAAGCCTGCCGGTAGGCCATGTGACCGCCCAGCATCCCTCCCAGACCGACCGCGGTCAGCCCGAGGAAACCCGTCGCCCGGCCCGCTCCGGCTCGCCCGGACAGGCGGCAAACGAGTGAGGCGCCGTACAGGGCCACGGCCGCCGTGTTGGCCACGGCGTGCGCCAGCCCCACCCGCCTCTGCTGACGATGCAATTCGGACCAGTCGACGGCGCCCGCCAGCGCGGCGGGCCCGGCCGCCGCCAGCCCGACGCCCACGAGGAGGCCGGCCTCCCGGGAGCGGCCGGGGCACAGGTCGAGTACCGCTGCGGACATCCAGCTGCCGATCGGCACCTGCACCATCAAGGGGTGCACGGGATGGCCGAGCCATCTGCCATGCAGTCCGTCTCGGACGCGGCCGAGCGGCAGGGCCCGTACTCCCCCGGTCAGCGCGTCGATCACGGCGTCCGCCCTGGGTTCACGCTCCAGGGCGTCCAACAGCCGCAGCATCCGGTTCTGCCCCATACGGCGACGACCTGGCTTTTTCCTCATGGGCGGAGGGTCCCCCTACCGGCGACGGACAAACAGCCGCTCCGAGGATTATGCGGTGCCGATCACCACCGGCGAGGTCGAGCGGCAAACAAGATGATCACCTGTCTGCACATGCGGTTCGCGACTTGGCCCGGCCTGCCGGCCTCCGGCTGGTCTCGCGGCATGGCCAGGGACCGGTCACTCCGGCGAGCTGAGACCGTCGCCCTGATGACGCCGTCAGCACGTCACGAGCGGGACGGCTGCGGCGTGACGCTGCGGCGGCGCGCTCGCGGCACTGGCCGGAGCGGACGCCTTGCAGGCACCAGGAGCAGAGCACGAGGGGCAGAGCGCGGCGCGCGCAGACCGCAGTCCGCGGTGCCCCTCCTCGCGTACAGCGCGATGGTGGACAGAACGACCGAGGACCGACCCCCCAGGGCGCACATGGCGAACTCGCCGCGAGAGACCACTGGCGCAGGCGATCCCCCCGCATGGCAGAGACGACGGCACACACGGAGCGCGCGGGGTCCAGCGGCTCCTGCATGCCGGCCACCATCCATGCAGGCGAAGCCATGCCCTGCGAACCGGCACACCGCGTCATTCCGAAGGAATGCGAAACTCGAATTCGGGACGGTCCCACGGCACGGCGGGCGGGTTCGCGAGCGCGGTCCCGATCCGCACTGCACCGGCGCGGTGGTAGAAGCCCTCGGCGGGAAGATGCGACACGACCTTGACGCGGTCGAGCCCGGCGGCACGGGCCTCGGACTGCATGTGCGCGACGAGCAGTCGTCCTATACCCCGTCCTTGCGCGTCGTCAGCGACGAACAGCAGGTCGAGCTCCGGTGGAGCGAGGACGAGCGAGTAGAACCCGAGGACCCGGCCTCCCTGCTCGCCGGCGCCGATGGCTACGAAAGCGCGGTGGGCCTCGATGTAATCAGGACCGACCCGGTAGCCCGCGACTGCCGCTGCGTACTTACCCTCGTAGGCGCCCGAGCCACGCACGAGCCGCGTGAGCCGTTTGGCATCCCGCGCGACGGCCCTCCGTATCGTGATCGGCCGGCTGATCGGGGACGTACGTGAACTCATCGGGAGAGTATTTCGCACCGGAGAGTGCCTTCGTGCGGCGGGTCGGCTGCTCGGCCAGGCGTTCCTGCACCGCTCCCGGGTACCGCGCGCCCAGGGCCCCGATCGACCACGTCACTGCCGCCGCATGGGTTGCCCGCCGGCAGCAACTGGACGCCCGAACCGCTGCGGAGGAGCCGAGACCCCGCGAGACCCCCAACTCCATACCGCACATGGAGAGGCCGGCAGGCTCGCCCGGCCATGAACGGGCCGCGCACGGGATCCCCATGCGCCCTTCCCCCCGCTCCGCGAAGCCCCCGAGGGGACAAGGCTGTGCCGCCGCCTCGGGGCCCTCTCAGCCCACTTGCTGCTGAGCGGCGACGGCGCCCGCGTCTCGACTCCTCCGAGTGGACCAGTGCCGAGGCCTGCCAGGAGGCACCGAATCCGGGCGGCACGACAGGGTGCACGAGATCTTCTCCCATACGCCTGGCGTGGCTTACGCACGGCAAGCGGTACCATCTTCAACCTTCCCCGCCCCGGCCGTCGGCGTGAGCCGAAGGTTCCGGGGCACCCGTCACGGGCAACCCCCGTCCGTCGAGAAGCAGAGAGATCGCGCAGGCAATGGATCACGCTCTCCGACTCTCCGGTAGCGTCAAGGTATGAGTCATCCGCATCCAGAGCTGAAAGCCGCCCCGCCGCTGCCCAAGGGAGGGCTGAGGGTCGTCGCGCTCGGCGGTCTGGGTGAGATCGGCCGCAACATGACCGTCTTCGAGCACGCGGGCAAGCTGCTCATCGTCGACTGTGGCGTGCTGTTCCCCGAGGAGACCCAGCCCGGCGTGGACGTGATCCTGCCGGACTTCACCTCGATCCGGGACCGGCTGGACGACATCGTGGCCGTGGTACTCACCCACGGTCACGAGGACCACATCGGCGGCGTGCCGTACCTGCTGCGTGAGCGGTCCGACATTCCGGTCGTCGGCTCCAAGCTGACGCTGGCGTTCCTGGAGGCCAAGCTCAAGGAACACGGCATCCGGCCGCGCACGGTGCGGGTACGGGAGGGCGACCG
>NZ_JBIBKS010000042.1:0-34542 GCF_042959345.1 Streptomyces sp. NPDC007905
TGCGTTTCCGACTCTATCAGATCTTTTCTCGACCCGATTTCCTCGGCGCTTTCCAGGTTTCCGCTCTCGCGTTTCCCTTTCCGGCGGTTCCGACTCTATCAGACCCTTTCGGCGTCTGACTCCCTGTCAGCGGGGCTTGTCCTCACGGCTGTTGGGCCGTTCCGACTTCTCAAACCTTAGCGGATCCGCCCGGCGATTCCCAATCGGGCCGCCGAGTCCCTATCGAATTGAATTCGGGCACGCCGAAATCAACCCGTCGGGAGATCGTACTGATGGTGTGAGGTGCCGCTCGCGGCGGCGGAGGTGCTGCCGCAGAACCGTTACGGCCCCGTGGCAACCCGGAGAACTTTACGGATCGGGCAGGGTGGTGTCAAGCGCCCCCTGTCAAGATCTTTTACTGCCGCTCGGTCGATGCTCAGTCGAGGTCGCTGAGCCGGCCGCCGGCGTCCGGCTGGGCGTGTTCCACCCGGCGCAGCAGCCTGGTCAGGACCTCACCGAGCACCGCACGCTCGACGGGCGTGAGGTCCTGGAGCAGGTCCTCTTCGAAGACGGTGGCGAGACGCATCGCCTCCAGCCACTTCTCACGGCCCTCGGGGGTCAGCTCGACGATGACCCGGACGCGGTTGGACTCGTCGCGCTCGCGGGTGACGAGTCCCTCGCCGACCATGCGGTCGATCCGGTGGGTCATCGCGGCCGGGGTGAGGCCGAGCCGCTTGGCGAGGTCACTCGGACCCAGGCGGTACGGGGCGCCTGACAGGACGAGGGCCTTGAGGACCTCCCACTCCGCGTTGCTGATGCCCAGGGCGGCGGTCTGGCGGCCGTACGCGACGTTCATCCGGCGGTTCAGCCGGGACAGAGCCGACACGATCTTCTCGACCTGGGGGTCGAGGTCCTGGAACTCGCGCTGGTAGGCGGCGATCTGTTCTTCGAGCGTCGGCTCGGTGACGCCGGGGGTCTCGGCCATGGCCGCAGTATCGCACGGACCCACTTTGCCTTGAAGTCCTTGAATGTGTACTCTTTAGCTTCGAACTTTAGCTTTGAAGTCTTCACTCCTAACTAGTGAGAGAGGTGAACGTGACCAGGGCGATGGGCGCAGCGATGCGCCGGATCCACGTGGGCAACGCACTCAGCGCTTTCGGGCTCGGCTTCACGGTCCCCTACCTGTACGTCTATGTGGCGCAGGTGCGGGGCCTGGGAGCCATGACGGCGGGACTCGTGCTCGCCGTCTTCGCCGTGGCCGCGCTGCTCGTGCTGCCGTTCGCCGGCAGGGCGATCGTGCGGCGCGGCCCGCTGCCGGTCCTGCTCACCGCCCTGGTCACGGCCGCGCTGGGGGCGCTGAGCCTCGGGCTCGCGGGCAACGCCACCGCTGTACTGCTGTCGGCTGCGGCGCTCGGGTCGGGGCAGGCTGTGATGCAGCCGGCGCTGGCGACGATGATCGTGGACTGCTCGACGGCGGACACCCGGTCGCGGGCGTTCGCGATGCAGTTCTTTCTGCAGAACCTGGGGCTCGGGATCGGTGGCCTCATAGGCGGTCACCTCGTCGACACTACCCGGGTCTCCTCCTTCACGCTGCTGTTCGCGATCGAGGCGGCGGTCTTCCTGATGCTGGTCGTGGTGATGGCGACGGTGCGGATGCCGCACTCGCCGCGGATCGCGGACGCGCCGGCCGCCTCGGCCAAGGGCAGCTGGAAGCAGTTGCTGGGGAACCGGGCGATGGTGCAGCTGTGCGTGCTGGGCTTCGTGCTCTTCTTCGCCTGCTACGGGCAGTTCGAGTCGGGTCTGAGCGCGTACGGTGTGGAGGCCGCGGGGATCTCCACCTCAGCGCTCGGTACGGCGCTGGCCGCGAACACGATGATGATCGTCGTCGCGCAGTTCGCCGTGCTCAGGTTCGTGGAGCGGCGCCGGCGCTCTCGGGTCATCGCCGGTGTCGGGCTGATCTGGGCCGTGGCCTGGGTGGCCGCGGGGTACGCGGGGCTGGGGCACGGCAGCCAGGAGATGGCGACCGCCGCGTTCGTGTCGACGTACGCGCTGTTCGGGCTCGGTGAGGCGATGTTGTCGCCGACGGTGGCCCCGCTGGTGGCCGATCTTGCTCCGGAGGGGATGGCCGGGCAGTACAACTCGGCTTTCGCCCTGGTCAAGCAGCTGGCGTTGGCCGTCGGGCCGGCGGTGGGCGGGCCTCTCGGGGCCTCGCTGCCCGCGCCGTACATCGTGACCTTCCTGCTGTTCTCGCTGGGGATCACTGTGCTGGCGCTGCGGCTGGGGCGCAGGCTCACCGCTGCGCAGGATCAGCCGTGGGCTGCGGCGAGGAGTCGGGTGGTGGCCCGGGGCGGAGCGCCCGCGGAGCCCGTGAGCGCGTAGTCGTGCGGCACCCGGTGCGGCTCGGCTGCCCGCGTTTGTGTGCGTGCGGGCAGCCGAGCCGCTGCTGAGCGGCGCTCCCCTAACCCTTCGGCAGGAGGAACTCGCACCACACCGCTTTCCCGCCGCCCGGTGTCCGTCTCGACCCCCAGTTCGACGCGATCGTCGCCACGATGGCGATGCCCCTGCCCGACTCGTCGCCCGGCTCGGCCCGGCGGCGGCGAGGGAGGTGGTCGTCGCCGTCGGTGACCTCGATGATCAGGCGTCGGTCGGTGCGACGGAGCCGCAGGCGCATCGGTGGGGTGCCGTGCTGGAGGCTGTTGGCGACGAGTTCGCTGGTTGCCAGGACACCCAGGTCGTGCAGGTCGGCGGGAAAGCGCCAACTGGTGAGCACGCCGGAGGCGAACGCCCGGGCGCGCGGCGCCGCTTCCACCCCGCCGAGGAGTTCCAGCGCCGCGTTGCGGAAGAGGTCGCCCTCGGGTCCCGTACGGGCCGGGTGCTGGAGAACCAGGACGGCGACGTCGTCGTCGTGGTCGGCGGTCACGCCGGCGGAGCGGACCAGACGGTCGCAGACGACCTGCGGGGTGCCGGTCGCACCGGACAGTGCGCGCTCCAGGGAGGCGATGCCCTCGTCCAGATCCTCGTTGCGGCGCTCGACCAGGCCGTCCGTGTAGAGGACGGCCGTCGAGCCGGGCCCGAGCGGGATCGAACCCGATGCGTGCATCCAGCCGCCGGTGCCGAGCGGGGGCCCGGTGGGTTCGTCGGCGCGCAGCATCGTGCCGTTCTCGTCGCGGACCAGGATGGGCAGATGGCCCGCGGAGGCGTACACCAGGCGGCCCTCGTTCGGGTCGTGGATGGCGTACACGCAGGTGGCGATCTGGTTGGCGTCGATCTCGGTGGCGAGGCCGTCGAGGAGCTGCAGGACCTCGTGCGGGGGGAGGTCGAGGCGGGCGTACGCGCGGACGGCCGTGCGGAGCTGGCCCATCACGGCTGCCGCGCGGACGCCTCTGCCCATGACGTCGCCGATCACGAGCGCCGTGCGGCCGCCGCCGAGGGTGATCACGTCGTACCAGTCGCCGCCGACCGCGGCCTCCGTGCCTCCGGGCTGGTAGGTCGCGGCGATGCGCAGGTCGTCGGGCTCCTCCAGTTCCTGCGGGAGCAGGGAGCGCTGCAGGGTGACGGCGGTCTCGCGCTGGCGGCGCTCGCTGGCGCGCAGGCGTTCGGCGGCCTCGGCGTGGTCGGTGACGTCGGTGGCGAATACCAGAACGGCGTCGCCGGCGCCGTCCCCGCCGTTCTCGGCGACCGGCGTGCAGGTGAAGGTGTAGGAGCGGCCGTCGACGGCCTTGCGGGACTTCAGGGTGCGGGGCTTGCCGCTGCGCAGCACCTGGTCGAGGAGTGGGAGCAGGCCGAGTTCGGCGAGTTCCGGGAGTGCTTCCCGGGCGGGTGCGCCCGGGGGGCGCACGCCGAAGGCCGCCGCGTACGCGTCGTTGACGTAGGCGATGCGGTGGTCGGGGCCGTGGACGAGGGCGACGAGGGCCGGGACGCGGTCGAGGACGTCGCGCGTGGGCAGTTCGTCGACGGCGGGCACGGGCGGTGCTCCGTCGGCCCGTTGTTCGGCGCGGGCCGCGGGCACGGAGCCTTCCCCCCGCCGGTCGGTGGAGACCGCGGTCTCGGTCCGCGCTGCGGCGCGGCGCTGCGTTCCGGGGAGCCGGGCGCTCCAGCGCGTGAAGTTCACAGTGGGGAAAGCCTCGTGTGTGCTGAGGGCGGGCAGGTGCCCGGCCAAGGACGTGGGGCAGTCTGGCAGGTGACCGTCCGCGGCGATATCCGTCAGACGCCGGAACGGGCCGTGGAGTTCCTGGGTTGGGTCAGGACGACCCCTTCGGGTCGTCCGAGGGGCTGTGCGGAGGCTTTCCACCGGCCGCGAGTTCGAACTCCGCTCGGGGATGTTCGAGTGAACCGAGCGAGACGATCTCCCGTTTGAAGAGGCCGGCCAGGGTCCATTCCGCCAGGACCCGGGCCTTTCGGTTGAAGGTGGGCACCCTGCTGAGGTGGTAGACGCGGTGCATGAACCAGGCAGGGTAGCCCTTCAGCTTGCGCCCGTAGACCTGGGCGACGCCCTTGTGCAGGCCGAGGGAGGCGACGGAGCCGCCGTACTTGTGCGCGTACGTCTCCAGCGGTTCGCCGCGCAGCGCGTGGACGATGTTGTCGCCGAGGACCTTGGCCTGGCGGACCGCGTGCTGGGCGTTGGGGGCGGTGCAGGTGCCCGGCTCGGCGGCGGTGACGTCGGGGACGGCGGCGGCGTCGCCCGCGGCCCACGCGTGCTCCACGCCGTCGACGGTCAGCTCGGCGCTGCACTTCAGGCGGCCGCGCCCGGTGAGCGGCAGGTCGGTGGCGGCGAGCAGCGGGTGCGGTTTGACGCCGGCGGTCCACACGACCGTACGGGTCGGGAAGCGCTGGCCGTCGCTGAGGACGGCGACGCGGTCGGCGCAGGACTCCAGGCGGGTGTTCAGCAGGACCTGGATGTTGCGGCGGCGCAGCTGGGTGACGGTGTAGCGGCCCATCTCCTCGCCGACCTCGGGGAGGATGCGGTCGGATGCCTCCACGAGGACCCACTTCATGTCCTCGGGGCGGACGTTGTGGTAGTAGCGCGCGGTGTAGCGGGCCATGTCCTCCAGTTCGCCGAGTGCCTCGACGCCTGCGTAGCCACCGCCGACGAAGACGAAGGTGAGGGCGGCGTCGCGGATCGCGGGGTCGCGGGTGGAGGAGGCGATGTCCATCTGCTCGATGACGTGGTTGCGCAGTCCGATGGCCTCTTCGACGGTCTTGAAGCCGATGCCGTACTCCGCGAGGCCGGGGATGGGCAGCGCGCGGGAGATCGAGCCGGGGGCGAGGACCAGTTCGTCGTAGCCGAGGAGCTCGGCGGCCCTGCCCTCGTCCGCGGCGGCGAGCGTGGTGACGGCGGCGGTGCGTATCCCGTGGTCGATGGAGGTGACCTCGCCGATCACCACGTGGCACTGGTCCAGCACACGGCGCAGCGGTACGACGACATGACGAGGGGAGATCGAACCGGCGGCCGCTTCGGGGAGGAACGGCTGGTACGTCATGTAGGGGTCGGGAGTGACGACAGTGATGTCGACCTCGCCCCGCCTGAGCTCCTGCTTCAACCCCCGCTGCAGACGCAGCGCCGTGTACATCCCGACGTAGCCGCCGCCGACAACCAGAATGCGCGCACGTTCCTTCACCATCCCATGACGCACCCGGCGCTGTTGTTTGTCCACAGCCCCGGCAATTTGTGTGACCGGCGAGCGGGTGTGCGCGAGGGCGGCCGCGCCGTCGGGGCGGGGAGAAAGCGGGCAGGTCAGTGGGGGCGGGCGGGAGGGCGCGAAGGTGTGGAATCCGGACATAAATGATCCGTACTCCGATCGAGGGGCGCTCTGTGCGGAACCTGCCCCTTCTGAATTGACTTCCTCTCAACTATGTTCGTGTGTCGACGGGGTGTAGGGAATGTGGCTGAACGGGTCCGCGACAGTCGGTCCCGCTCGTGACCGATGCCAGTTCCGCGCACTCCGGATTCAGTGGCGGGGAGAGTCTCCGGGGGGAGACGTCATTAACCGGGGGAAACACACATGCATGTTCAGGACACTCATTGGTCATCGGCAACCGCCCTCGCGTCGGGCGGCCCCGCGGTGAGCGCGGTGGCGGGCAACGGACGCGTGGACACGGCGCGTACTGCGCCGCTGCGGGTGGACGCACAGCGCAATCTGGAGCACGTGCTGCGTGCGGCGCGTGAGGTCTTCGGCGAGCTGGGATACGGCGCGCCGATGGAGGACGTGGCGCGGCGGGCGAGGGTCGGTGTCGGCACGGTGTACCGGCGCTTTCCCAGCAAGGACGTACTGGTCCGGCGGATAGCCGAGGAGGAGACCGCGCGGTTGACCGAACAGGCGCGGGCCGCGCTCGGGCAGGAGGACGAGCCGTGGTCGGCGCTGTCCCGTTTCCTGCGGACCTCCGTGGCGTCGGGGGCGGGGCGGCTGCTGCCGCCGCAGGTGCTGCGGGTGGGGGTCGCCGAGGAGGGCTCGGCCGGGGCGTCCGGGTCCGCCGAGGAGGCTCGGGTGCCGCAGCAGCGGTCGCAGTCGGGGACGGTCTCGGGTTCGGGTGAGCTGCGGCTGGTTGCGGAGCCCTCCGGGGACGACGGTGGGGCCGGTGCGCTGCTCGATGTCGTCGGGCAGTTGGTGGAGCGGGCCCGGGCGGCGGGGGAACTCCGGGGGGACGTGTCCGTGGCGGATGTCCTGCTCGTGATCGCGACGGCGGCGCCTTCGCTGCCGGACGCGGCACAGCAGGCTGCGGCCTCCTCGCGGCTGCTGGACATTCTGCTGGAGGGGCTTCGGTCCCGGCCGGCGTAGACGCGGACGCCTTCGGCGGGGCTTTCGTTTCCACCCGCACCGGACCGTGCAGCTGGCACGGTCCGGTGCGGGTGGCCCCCCGTGGCGCGCAAGCGCCACCGGCGGCTGGGGCCCGCGGCCCGCGGGTGTGGCGCGCGGGGTGTGGTCGTCATGCGGGCGGCCGCGCTTCGGGGCGTTGGGCGGTTTCTCGTTCGGGTGATGTCCGGTGCCGGGGGACAAGGCCGCTCGGATGAGTGGATGCGTTGTGCGGGCGGTCCTTGAACGAAAGACCATGTGGCGCTCTGAGCCGGTGCCGGGGTGGGCTGGGCCGGCGTCGGGGGCTTTGCGCGAGGGGCGTTGACGGGTGGGACGAGTCACGCGGTGACGATGACTCGGAGGCCGGCGGACTGGGCCGCGGCCCGGTTCACCTGCCGATAGCGGGCTTTCAGCGGCCCGGCGTTGCCGCCGTCGCCGCCAGCTCCCGTACGACGTCCTCCGCGCCGAGGCCCGCGCCCCGGGCCCGCTCGGCCGCGTAGCGGTCCCAGGGCAGCACCGCGCGGGCTCCGGCGTCGACCCGTGCGGCCCGGGTGCGCTCCGGCTCGGGGCGTGGATGGCCGGCGCGCCAGTGGTCGGCGGCCGCGAACAGCCGGACCGCGCCCGGCAGGTCGCCCAGCCGGGCCAGAAGGTCGGCCGCGATGTCCACCAGATTCGCCGTGATCGACTCGGCGCAGTGCCGCTCCACCGCTTCCCGCAGCGCCTCGGCCACCATCGGCAGGGCGTGGCCGGGCCCGGACTCGCCGGCCGTGATCAGGGCCTCCACCGCCCGCAGGGCGGCCGTGAACTGCGGCGGCGGCGTGCCGCCCGCCGAGGCCGCGCGGGCCGACTCGTACAGCTCGCGCGCGCGGGCCAGGTCGCCGTCGTTCTCGGCGATGTGGGCCCGCATCAGCAGGACGAACGCCCCGGATTCGACCACCCCGTACCGCTCGGCGGTCGTGCCGGCCTCGTCCAGGGCGGTGAGGGCACCCGCACGGTCCCCGGAGCGATAGGCGATCTCGGCGAGCCGCGCCATCAGGAACGGCGACTCGGCGTAGGCGCCCACCTCGTAGGCGAGCCGCAGCGCCTCCTCGTACTCGGCCCGGGCCTCGTCGAACCTGCCCCGAGCCATGGCGGCCTCGCCGGCCGCGCTGCACACCTGTGCCCGCATCCAGCGGTCCCCCACGCGCCGGCTGAGCGTCCGCAGCTCCGCCAGGTCCTCGTCCACGCCCCGCAGGTTGCCGGGCGAGTCGACGACCACGTGCGTGCGGTACATCAGGGCGACGCCGATCTCCCAGTCCCCTCCGTACCTGCGGCAGTTGGCGACCGCCGCGGCCATGTCGGGGCCCACGTCGGCCGGACCGCCCAGGTAGTAGGCGGTCAGCGGCCAGACGATGCCGGGGAGGCGGGCGGCCCGCGGACCACCGTGCTCGTAGGCGGCCCGTACGCGCGCGATGTACTCCGGGGCCCGCTCGTCGGCCGCGAGGTTCTCCGTGCTCGACTCGGAGGTCAGGAACAGGTCCAGCATCCGCAGGTCCATGCGCAGCTCCCGCAGCGGGTGGCCCGCCTCGCCGTCGGGGGCGGCGAGGAAGGCGCCGACGGGGTCGGCCGACTCCACCAGCGGGAGGAGGCCGGCCTGCCCCGCGTCCTCCGGCAGGGCGTCCCGGGCGACGCCCAGGCGCAGCACCAGCCGCACCCACTCCACCGCCTCCTGGCGGTAGTTGCGCAGCCACCAGAACCAGCCGATCGCCAGGACGATCGCGCCCGCCTCCGCCTCGTCGCCGGCGCGCACCGCTCGGTCCAGGGCCGCGCGGATGTTGTCGAGATCGCTCTCCAGGCGCTCGATGCAGGGCAGTTGGTCCGCCGACCGCAGCCGGGGCTCGGCCTCCTCGACCAGCGCGCGCACCCATGCGCGGTGGCGGCGCTCGGCCGCCGCGCGCAGCTCGGGGACCTCGGCCGCGCGTTCGGTGGCGTACTCGTGGATGGTCTCCAGCATGCGGTAGCGCATGCCGGCCCCATGGGCGGAGCCGTCCGGGGCGGCCACGACGAGGGACTTGTCCACGAGGGCGCCGATCAGGTCCGCCGCCGGGCCGGTGCACACGACCTCTGCGGCCGCGAGGTCCCAGCCGCCGGCGAACACCGACACCTCGCGCAGTACCGTCCGCTCCCGCTCGGCCAGCAGTTCCCAGGACCAGTCGACCACCGCGCGCAGGGTCTGCTGGCGGGGCAGGACCGTGCGGCTTCCGGAGGTGAGCAGGCGGAAGCGGTCGTCCAGCCGGTCGGCGATCTGCCGGGGGGTCAGCAGCCTGAGCCGGGCCGCGGCCAGCTCGATGGCGAGCGGCAGCCCGTCCAGGCGGCGGCAGATCTCCGCCACGGCCTCGGTGTCGCGGAGCACCGCGTCCGCGTCGGGACGGACGACCCGCGCGCGCTCCGCGAAGAGGCGGTGCGCCTGCTCGGGGACGAGGGGTTCGACCGGGCGCACCGACTCACCGGGTACGCCCAGGGGTTCACGGCTGGTGGCGAGGATCGTGAGCCCCGGGCAGTGGGTGAGGAGGGTCTCGGCGAGGGTGGCTGCCGCGTCGATGACGTGTTCGCAGTTGTCGAGGATCAGGAGTTGGCTGCGCGGGGCGCAGTACTCGGTCAGCAGGGCCGTGGGATCGGCCTGCGGCATCGCCAGATCATTGGTCAGCAGCACGGTCTCGCGCAGACCGAGCGCGCTGACCACCGCGCCGGGCACCGCCTCCGGCCGGTCGAGCGGGGCCAGCTCGACCAGCCATGCCTGGGGCAGCCCTGCGGCGGCCTCTTCGGCGAGGCGGGTCTTTCCCGAGCCGCCCGGTCCGGTGAGGGTGACCAGGCGGGCCCTGTGCAGATCGGAACGAATGGCCTCGAGTTCTGGTTCCCGGCCGACGAAGGAGGTCAGGCGGGGGCGGAGGTTGCCCGTCCGCTCCGGCGGCCGGGCGGGGGCCGGGGCGGCCGGGGGCGGCTCCTGCCTCAGCAACGACGCGTGCAGCTCCCTCAGTTCCGGGCCGGGGCCGGTGCCGAGGGTGTCGGCGAGGGTGCGGCGGGCGGACTCGTACGCGGCGAGGGCGTCGGCGGGGCGCCCGCTGTCTCGCAGGGCGCGGATGAGCAGGGCGTGCAGGGGTTCGTCGTACGGGTGGGCGGTGGTCAGTTCCGTCAGTTCCGGTACGACGTCCCGGGCTCGGCCGAGGGCGAGGGCCGCGGTGGCACGGGCGCGGGTCGCCTCCAGGCGCAGGGCCTGCGGACGGGCGGCCGCGGTGCGGTCGGGGAGGTCGGCCAGGGCGGGGCCGTGCCAGAGGGCCAGGGCGTCGGTGAGGGTGCGGTGGGCGGTGGCGGGGTCGCCCGCGGTGAGGGCCTTGGTGCCCGTGTGGGTGAGGCGTTCGAAGACGTGCAGGTCCACGTCGTCCTCGGTCGCTTCCAGGCGGTAGCCGCCCTGGGTGGAGGCGATGGTGTGTCTGCCGAGGGTGCGGCGCAGGCGGGCGACGAGGGCCTGGAGGGCGGCGGAGGCGTCCTGGGGCGGGGTGTCCGCCCAGACCTCTTGGATCAGGGTTTCGGGGGTGGTGGTGCGGCCGGGGCGGAGGGCGAGGGCGGTGAGGAGTGCGCGGAGGCGCCGGCCGCCGAGGGGTATGAAGGTGCCCTGCTGGTCCGTCGCTTGGGTCACGCCGAGGATTCTGTACCGCACCTGGTCATTGTCGCGGGGGGCGGGGAGTGGGGCACGGGGGTTGGGGAACCGGTGCTCGATCGGCCCCGGTCGGCTCGCTGAGCCGCGGTCGGCCGAGGGGCTTTCGCTTGCCCGCGCTCGCTCGGTGCCGCTGCGCCCGCCCGCTGTTCAGGCGCCCGAGGCCAGGGCGTCCCGTCGGGGCTGGATTCCGGAGGGGACCGCACGCGCGCGTGCGGGGGTGCCAGTCCAGCAGGTGCCTCGGCGGGAGAGGAGGCGGCGGAGCCAGAGTTCGAGGGAGACCAGGTCCGCGAGGCCGTCCAGGGGAAGGGGTTCGCCGGCCGCGGCGGCGCGCACGGCCTTGCGGACCACGCGGGCCTCCACCAGGCCGGCCTCGGCCAGGAGGGGTGTGGAGAAGAGGTCCACCAGGGAGTCCGCTGCCAGGCGCAGGCCCGCGCGCGTGGCCGCTGCGGACGAGGCGTGGGAGGGGGCGCCCCAGCCGGGTGGGAGGTCGGTGATGCCGGCGCCCTCCAGAACCGTACGCAGGACGGCGGAGCGGGCTCCGGGCTGGACGCGCAGGGCCTCGGGGAGGTCGCGGCAGGCACGGACGACCTGGTTGTCGAGGAAGGGCGCGTGCAGCCGCTGGGAGCGGATCTCGGCGGCCTGCTCCAGGACGCGCAGGTCGGCCGCGTAGCGGGCCAGCACCGCCCGCGCGCGGAACGCGCCGGGGCGCTGGCCGGAGCTCACGGAGGAGCGGTCCGCCTCGGCCTGCAGCAGAACCGATACTTCAGCCAGTGCCTCTCCGGTCAGCCAGCGCGCCGCCGGCCCGGGTCTGGCCCAGGCCAGCGCGGCGAGGGACGCGCCGACCGCACCCTTGGGCTCGTCGAAGCGGTGTCGGATCAGCCGCTCGGCGAGCAGCTCCAGGCCGGTCCGGTACGGGGTGCGCGCCAGTCGCCGGGCCGCGCCGTACACGCGCGCGGGGACCATCACCGAGCCGTCGGCCCGGGCGAGGGCCGCGACCGGCCGGACCAGGTGGCGCCGTTTGCGGTCCATGAGGAGGTCCGCGAGACGGGCGGGGTGGGCGTCCAGGACCTGGCGGGCGCCGTGGCCGGTGAAGTGGTCGGCGCTGCCGGCGGCGAGGCGGGCGCGGTGGCGGGCCGCCGTGACCAGCGAGGGGCCCGGCTCGTCGGTGAGGGGGCCGTCGAGGTCGGCGTACGGCAGGGTCTCCTCGCCGCCGGTGACCACCACGTGGTGCAGGCGCGGGTTGGCCGCGAGGGTTCCCGCCCGCTCCAGCTCGGCCTCGCGGCCGCCGACGGCCAGGTCGTTGAAGGTGACGGCGAGCAGCCGCTCCCCCGCGCCCGTGCCGTGGCCGAGCAGCGTGCCCGGTCTGCCGGGCAGCCCTGCGGCCAGCAGCGCCA
The DNA here is from genome assembly GCF_042959345.1 of Streptomyces sp. NPDC007905. Taxonomy (NCBI): domain Bacteria; kingdom Bacillati; phylum Actinomycetota; class Actinomycetes; order Kitasatosporales; family Streptomycetaceae; genus Streptomyces; species Streptomyces sp. NPDC007905. Next base: position 11,862 of record NZ_JBIBKS010000042.1, read on the forward strand.
GCGTCCCGGAGGCCGGTCCGCCGGACAGGTCGGCACCGATGCCCGGCACCGGCATCCCGCGCGCGGCCCGCCGCTCCGCCGGGCCCATGCCCGGCACCGGCCCCGGGTCGAGGTCGGGCACGTGCCGCGGCGCCGACAGCCGCGCGCGCACCGCCTCGATGAGCGCGTCCCGTACGGCGTCCACCGCACGGTCCGGATCGGCCGGGGGCGCGGCCACCGCGAGGGAGGCGACCGGCTCGTACCCGGCGATCTCTCGCGCCCCCGCGCGCAGGACGAGTGCGTGTCCCGGCGGAATGCGCCGTACGCCGTCGTACGGGGTGGTGTCGCGCAGTGCGGCCGGTACGTCGGGGGCTGCGAGCAGGGCCGCCAGATGGCCGAAGTCGAGGTTGGCCTCGATGAGGTCGGCGAGGGGCAGCGCGGCCGTGGCATAGGCCGTACCGCCTGCCCAGGGGGTGTAGAACACCGGCCGGGCACCCGCGAGATCACCGCAGACGGTGACCCGGCGGCCCACCTGGACGACGGCCGTGTAACTGCCGGGCCAGGCGGTCAGATGGCGCAGTGCGCCCCCGCGCGCGGTGAACAGGGCGCGCCGCAGTTCCTCGTCGCCGGCGCCGCAGGTGCCGAGGACGGCGATCCGGTTCTGCGCGTCGGCCTTCACCACACGCACCTCGTCCGGTCGCCAGTCGCCCACGGCCCACAGGGGATCGGGGTCGCCCCACAGGAGTTGGGAGCCGACCGGGTGCAGGGTCTCGCCGTCGTATCCGGTGGTGCCCGCGGAACCGATCCCGGCGGCGCCCGCGGCGGTGCTGCTCCAACCCACCAACCACCGCATCGACGCCTCCACAGGCTGTGGACAACCAGTGCACCGCACGAACCGGTTCCCCATGCTGCCATGAAGAACGCGCCGCGGAGGGGCGGTGGCGCCGCCTTCGATCGAGGGAAAATCACGGGACGGCCGGCGCACCGGGAAGGAAGGCGGCCACGGAGCGGGCGAGTGAACGCCCGTACGACCCAGGGCGGGTGGGCGAAGGGCCCGGAGCGGGTGCGATGCGAATGCGCCCCCGATACGCGCCCCGAAAACGCCCTTCGCGCCCTCAAGTTCCTTGGTGGGAGCGGGAATCACCCGACTGAACCGGGGTCGATTTTCAGCCAATTCGACAGCGGCTCATAGGATTTGAGCACGCTCCGTACAGGCCCGGGGAGCGCTCCGCGGCGCGGGAACGCGCACAGTCCGGGAGGCGGGCATCGCCTCCCGGACCGGTCCGCCACCCGCGGGGATGAAGGTGGCGGTGTCCCCCAGCCCACTGGATCCAGTACAGCGGGCCGACCCACGCAAGAGCCATGGAACCGCTCCCCCGGTGGCCGGAGAAGAGCGCACGGGCGGGCGCACGGCCACACGGGCGGGGGCACGCCGCGACAGCGTGTGCACGGTGCGTACAGGGCCGTACTCCCGTACGGACCACAATCCCGCCATCCGGAACAATGCCCCTTAACGCTTGGGATGCGGCGAACTACGCTGGGTTTACGAATGCCGCACGGTTATGCCAGCGCGGCAGCCGTCTGTGTCGAGGGGTGGCGCATGTCCAGGGAGCAACGCGGGCCGAACGAAAAACTCGGCACCGTTCTCGCCCTCGCGGGAATCAGCAACGCAGGCCTCGCGCGACGCGTCAACGACCTTGGCGCGCAACGCGGGTTGACTCTTCGCTACGACAAGACCTCGGTGGCGCGCTGGGTGTCGAAGGGGATGGTGCCGCAGGGAGCGGCGCCGCACCTCATCGCGGCCGCCATCGGCCAGAAGCTCGGCCGCCCGGTCCCGCTCCATGAGATCGGCCTGGCGGACGCGGATCCCGCACCGGAAGTGGGCCTCGCCTTCCCCAGGGACGTAGGACAGGCGGTGAAGTCGGCGACCGAGCTGTACCGGCTCGACCTCGCCGGGCGCCGGGCCGGCGGGGGCGGCATCTGGCAGTCGCTCGCCGGGTCGTTCGCGGTGAGCGCATACGCAACGCCCGCCTCACGATGGCTGATAACCCCCGCCGACAGCTCGGTCGCGCGGGAGGCGAACTCCGGCGAGGACTCCGGCGCACCGATCAAAGTCGGCCACAGTGATGTGCAGAAGCTGCGGGAGGCCGCCGAGGACGCCAGGCGCTGGGACTCCAAGTACGGGGGCGGCGACTGGCGTTCGTCCATGGTGCCCGAGTGCTTGAGGGTGGAGGCGGCGCCGCTGCTGCTCGGCTCGTACTCCGACGAGGTCGGCCGCGCCCTGTTCGGGGCCACCGCCGAACTCACCCGGCTGGCGGGCTGGATGGCCTTCGACACCGGCCAGCAGGAGGCGGCGCAGCGGTACTACATCCAGGCGCTGCGGCTCGCGCGCGCGGCCGCGGACGTCCCGCTCGGGGGCTATGTGCTGGCCTCCATGTCGCTGCAGGCGACGTACCGGGGCTTCGGCGACGAGGGTGTCGATCTGGCGCAGGCCGCGCTGGAGCGCAACCGGGGGCTGGCGACCGCGCGGACCATGAGTTTCTTCCGGCTGGTCGAGGCGCGGGCACACGCGCGCGCGGGGGACGCGCAGGCGGCGGGGGCGGCCCTGAAGGCCGCCGAGAGTTGGCTCGAGCGGTCCAGGGAAGGTGACAACGACCCCTCTTGGCTTGGTTTCTATGGTTATGACCGGTTTGCTGCCGATGCTGCGGAGTGCTACCGGGATCTGAAGGCGCCGCGGCAGGTGCGGAGGTTCACCGAGCAGGCGTTGTCGAAGCCGACGGAGGAGTTCGTGCGGTCGCACGGGCTGCGGCTGGTCGTCTCCGCGGTCGCCGAGCTGGAGTCGGGGAACCTGGACGCGGCGTGCGAGCAGGGGGTGCGGGCCGTGGAGGTGGCCGGGCGGATCTCGTCCGCTCGGACGACCGAGTACGTCAAGGATCTCCTGCATCGGCTGGAGCCGTACGGGGACGAGCCGCGGGTGGTGGAGTTGCGGGAGCGGGCTCGGCCCTTGTTGATGACTCCGGCCTAGAACCTCACACCCCGAGTTTGAAGGCGCTGTCAGTGGCGCAGTGCACTATCGGAGTCGGAGGTGGTGCAGGTGCGGGTCGGGGCGTACGACTGTGATGTGCTCGTGATCGGTGGGGGGATCGTCGGGCTGTCGACGGCGTATGCGATCACGCGTGCCGCGCCGGGTACGCGGGTGACCGTGCTGGAGAAGGAGCCGGGGCCGGCCCGGCACCAGACCGGGCGCAACAGCGGGGTCATCCACAGCGGGATCTACTACCGGCCGGGCTCCCTCAAGGCGCGGTACGCGGTGGGGGGCGCCGCCGAGATGGTGAAGTTCTGCGCCGAGTACGGCATCGCGCACGCCGTCACCGGAAAGCTGATCGTCGCCACCGAGCGGGAGGAGCTGCCTCGGCTGCACGCGCTCGTGCAGCGCGGGCGGGAGAACGGGATTCCGGTGCGGGAGCTGGGGGCCGCCCAGATCGCGGAGTACGAGCCGGAGGTGCGCGGACTGGCCGCCATACACGTCGGTACGACCGGTGTGTGCGACTTCGTCGGCGTCGCCCGGCAGCTGGCGCGGGCCTCGGGGGCGGAGATCCGGTACGGGGCACGGGTCGTGCGGGTGGACCGGCGGCCGGAGCGGGGCGTGGCCGTGCTGACCGCGGGCGGGGACGTCGTACGCGGGCGGGTGCTGGTGAACTGTGCGGGGCTGTACTGCGACGAGGTGGCGCGGCTGACCGGGGACGAGCCCGGGGTGCGGATCGTGCCGTTCCGCGGTGAGTACTACGAGCTGGCGCGGCCGGAGCTGGTGCGGGGGCTGGTGTATCCGGTGCCGGATCCGGCGTTCCCGTTCCTCGGGGTGCATCTGACGCGGGGGATCGACGGGGGTGTGCACGTCGGGCCCAACGCGGTGCCGGCGCTGGCGCGGGAGGGGTACGGCTGGGGTGTCGTACGGCCCCGGGAGCTGGCCGGGACGGTGGCGTGGCCGGGGTCGTGGGTGATCGCCCGGCGGCACTGGCGGTACGGGGCGGGGGAGCTGCGGCGGTCGGTGTCCAAGGGGGCGTTCCTGGAGGCGGTGCGCAGGTTGCTGCCCGCGGTGGAGGAGGGGGATCTGGTGCGGGCCCCTGCCGGGGTGCGGGCGCAGGCGGTGTTGCGGGACGGGACGCTGGTGGACGACTTCCTGATTCGGGAGGGGGCTCGGGCTGTGCACGTCCTCAATGCGCCGTCGCCTGCGGCTACCGCTTCGCTGCCGATCGGTAGGGAGGTGGGGCGTCGGGCGTTGTCTCTGCTGGGGGCGCTATGAGGGGCGTGTCTTGTGAGGGGCATGTCTTGTGAAACGCCTGACCTTGTGGGTGCTTGAGCCGTTGTGGGGGTGCCCTGTGTCCGGGGGCACCGTCCCAGAGGGCTCCCGCCCCCTGGACCCCCGGCCTATGCCCACCCACCACCCGTCTCGGTCGGCAGAGAAGGTGCCGTCTCCGGCGACGCGGTCGGCCAACGCGCGGCGCCGGGTCTCGGTCGAGCGAGAAGATGCCGCCCCCCGGCGACTCGGTCGCACGTGGCGGTGCTGTCCCCGGCGACTCGGTCGGCAGGGAAGGTGCGGCCCCCGGCGACTCGGTCGGGCCGTCTGCGGTCGGCGGAGAAGGTGTCGTCTCCGGTGGCTCGGTCGGGTGAGGAGGTGTCGCGGCGGGTGTCTCGGGTGGGTGAGGTGGGGGCGTCAAGAGGGGTGGGGTTGCGCCGTAAAATCGGTTTCACTGTGTCTGACTCGCTGAATGCCTTCGAAGCCCACCGGTCCGGTCCCGCCGAACCGGACTCCTCGCATGTTCCGGGTGTGTCCGTTCGGCACAGCCGGGCCAAGGGGGAGCCGCGGTTTCCGGACGGGCCGAAGGCCGATCCCGCCGGGTCGCACTTCGAGCGGCGGATCCGGAGTTTTCAGCCGCGGCGGAGCCGGGTGACGGCGGGGCAGGCCGACGCGCTGCAACGGCTGTGGCCCAAGTGGGGGCTGGACATCGACGGGCAGCGCGTCATCGACCCGGGCGAGCTGTTCGGGAACGGCAATCCCGTCGTGCTCGAGATCGGGTTCGGGATGGGCGAGGCCACCGCGCAGATGGCGGCCGGCGACCTCGGCACCAACATCCTCGCCGTGGACGTGCACACACCGGGGCAGGGGAACCTGCTCAACCTCGCCGACCAGAACGGGCTGTCCAACGTCCGGGTGGGCAACGGGGACGCCATCATCCTGCTGAGGGAGATGCTCCGGCCCGACTCGCTCGACGGACTGCGCGTGTACTTCCCGGACCCCTGGCCCAAGAAGCGGCACCACAAGCGACGGCTGATCCAGCCCGAGTTCCTGACGTTGGCCGCGACCCGGCTGAAGCCCGGGGCGATCCTGCACTGCGCGACCGACTGGGAGCCGTACGCCGAGCAGATGCTCGAAGTGCTCACCGCGCATCCGGACTTCGAGAACACCCAGCCCGACGGCGGTTACGCGCCACGTCCCGGCTTCCGGCCGCTGACCCGTTTCGAGGGCCAGGGACTGGACAAGGGACATGTCGTGAACGATCTGCTCTTTCGTCGCGTACCGCACCGGAACCCGTAACCGCATCAGACCAGTCACTCCGACAGCAGCACCAGCCCCTTCGTCCGGTCACCGTTAGGGTCGATGCCGTGGCCACCAGTCCTCCGTACCCGACCTACTCACCCGGCCCCGGAAGCGGAGCGCATCCGCACTGGTGGCAGCGCCGGTGGGTGCGCTACGGGGCGTTGATCACGCTCCTGGCACTGTCCGGACTGGTCATCCTCGCGATGGTACGCAGGCAGACCGGCACCGACGGCTTCCTGGTCGGACTGGGCCTGGCCGTCCTGCCCGTGCCCTGGCTCATAGCGGCCTTCCGATGGCTGGACCGGGTGGAGCCGGGTCCCTGGCGGAATCTGGTCTTCGCGTTCGCCTGGGGGGCCTGCGCGGCGGCGCTGATAGCCATCGTCGCCAACACCTTCGCGACGAAGTGGATCGCCACGGCGACCGCCGACCCGGGCAGTGCCAACACCCTCGGCGCGACCGTGATCGCGCCCATCGTGGAGGAGTCCGCCAAGGCCGCGGCCGTGCTCCTGGTCTTCCTCTTCCGCAGACGGGACTTCACCGGGATCGTCGACGGTGTCGTGATAGCCGGGGTCACCGCGACCGGGTTCGCCTTCACGGAGAACATCCTCTACCTGGGCACGGCCTTCGGAACCGACCAGCTCACCGGCGACCGCGGCCTCGTCTCCGTCACCGCCGCCACCTTCTTCGTGCGCATCGTGATGTCCCCGTTCGCGCACCCCCTGTTCACCGTGCTCACCGGCATCGGCTTCGGCATAGCCGCCCTCTCGGCCGAACGGCAGCACGCCCGGCGCGTCCTGGTTCCGTTCGGCGGGCTGCTGCTCGCGATGAGCATGCACGCCTTCTGGAACGGCTCCTCGACCTTCGGTGAGTTCGGGTTCCTCGCCGTCTACGGCGCCTTCATGCTGCCCGCCTTCGGGCTGCTGACCTGGCTCACGATCTGGACGCGGCAGCGGGAGCTGCGGACCGTGCGGGAGGAGCTGCCGGCGTATGTGTACGCGGGGTGGCTGGGGCCGGCCGAGCCGTTCGTGCTGGGCTCGATGCGGGCGCGGCGGATGGCCCGGGATCACGCCCGGCAGCACTTCGGGGGGCGGCCGGCGGCCCGGGCGGTGGCGCAGTACGAGGCGTACGCCACCTCGCTGGCCTTCCTGCGGCACCGGGGGCGGCGGGGCCGGGCCGGGGCCGACTTCGTCGTACGGGAGCAGGAGCTGCTCACCCAGCTGTGGAAGCGCAGGGATGTCGCCCGGCCGGCACTGGAGTACGCGGCCCGGGCCTCCGCACCGGCGCCCGTGCCTACGGCGTACTGGGCGGCATACGGGCACCCGACGGTGCCGTATCCCGTCTACAACCCGTATCGGTCCTAGACCTCGGTGTGAGGGGCGTCGGCACCGCCGGACCACGTCGTCGTGACCGGGCGCCGTCGCCGCGGAGAGGGAGTCAGGCGGAAGCCCGGGTCAGACGGTCCGATTCCTCCTGCGTCAGCCGCAGCTGCGCCACTCCCAGCAGCGCCGGAAGCTGTTCCACGGTGCGGGCCGAGGCGATGGGGGCCGTCACCGTCGGCCGGCCGGCCAGCCAGGCGAGGGCGACCGTGGCCACCGGGACCCCGTGGGCGGTGGCGATCTCGTCCAGGGCCGTGAGGACCTTCTGGCCGCGCTCGGACTCGAGGTGCTTGGCGGCGGAGCCGGCACGGGCGCTGTCGACCTTCGTACCGGGGCGGTACTTGCCGGTCAGGAAGCCCGAGGCGAGGGCGAAGTACGGGACCGCCGCGAGCCCCTCACGGGCGGCGAGGTCCTGCAGCGGGCCCTCGTAGGTGTCGCGGGAGACCAGGTTGTAGTGGGGCTGGAGGGCGACGTACCGGGCGAGGCCCTCGCGGTCGGAGAGGTCGAGGGAGGCCCGCAGGCGCTCAGCGGAGATGTTGGAGGCGGCGATGTGCCGGACCTTGCCCGCCCTCACCAGCTCGTCCAGCGCGCCGATGATCTCCTCCACCGGCACTTCGGGCTTGTCGAAGTGGGTGTAGTAGAGGTCGATGTAGTCGGTGTCCAGGCGGCGCAGGGAGGCGTCGGCGGCGGCCTTGATGTTGGCCGCGGACAGGCCCTGGTACTCCGGGTGCTGGCTGACCTTGGTCGCGATGACGACGTCGGAGCGGTTGCCGCGGGCCTTGACCCATTTACCGATGATCGTCTCGGACTCACCGCCCTTGTTGCCCTCGATCCACGCCGAGTAGGAGTCGGCGGTGTCGAGGAAGTTGCCGCCGGCGGCCGTGTAGGCGTCGAGGACGGCGAAGGAGGCCTCCTCGTCGGCGGTCCAGCCGAAGACGTTGCCGCCGAGGGCCAGCGGGAAGACCTCGAGGTCGGAGGAGCCGAGTTTGCGCAGAGAATCGGTCATGCTTCTTTTCAACCGTCACTCCGGTACCGCCCATTCCGGGATTCCCGCGCGAACGGTGTGTGAACACAGGACCGGCAGCCCTGACGTCGGGGGGGTGCCGTCAGGGCTGCCGGGGACCGGATGAGGGGTCGGTCGGGGCCGGGTCAGCGGCTGGTCAGGGGGTGAGGCCCTTGCCGCGCAGCCACGTCATCGGGTCGATGCCGGTGGCCTGGCCGTTCGGGTGGACCTCCAGGTGGAGGTGCGGGCCGGTGACGTTGCCGGTGGCGCCGATGCGGCCGATGACGTCGCCGGTGCCGACCTTCTGGCCGACCTTGACGTTGATCGAGGACTGGTGGCAGAACCACAGCTCGGTGCCGTCGTCCAGGGTGAGGATCGTGCGGTAGCCGTAGGCGCCGGCCCAGCCCGCCTCGGTGATGATGCCGCCGTGGACGGCCTTGATCAGCGTGCCCGTCGGGGCGGCGAAGTCGAGGCCGGTGTGGTAGCCGGAGGACCACATCGAGCCGGGCTGGCCGAAGGTACCGGTGATCGTGTAGGAGACGACCGGCAGCCGGTACTCCTTGGCCAGCTCGGCCAGGCGCTCGGCCGCGGCCTGCTTCTTGGCGGCGGCCTCGGCCTTCTCCTTGGCGGCGGCGGCCTTGGCGGCGGCTTCCTTCTCCGCCTTGGCGGCCGCGTCGGCGGTCTGCTTCTCGGCGGCGGCGACGGCGGCCGCGGTGGCCTTGCTGTCGACCTTGCTCCGCTGCTGCTCGGCCTGGGCCATGATCCGGTTGCGCAGGGCCTCGCCCGCGTCGCTCTGGTCGCTGTCGGCGGAGGTCGTGCCGAGGGTGCTGAGCGAGGCCGTGGTGGCCTTGGGCGCGTCGGAGGAGTCGTCACCGAACAGGGAGCCGACGGAGGGCAGGTCGGGCATGGAGATGGACACCGGCGGCTTGCCGGTGTTGGCGCTGGCCATGCCGCCCGCGCCGACGGCGGCTATGACGCCGACGCCGAGGACGGTGGAGCTGCGGGCGAGTCCGCCGCCGCGCTGCTTGGCGACGCGGTGCCGGCCGCGCACGGGTCGGATGGAGTCCTCGGTGGGATTCCACTCCTCCCAGGGGCCCTCTTCGGTGCGGTAGTCGCCGTAGCCGAAGGTGTCGGTCTCACGCTGGGCCGGCACGAACGGGGCCTTGGGGGCAGGCGGGTTGGACGCCACGCGGGCGTGCTCCTTTCCTTCCTCCGCCTACCGGGTTAGCTGACGGGTTCGGAGCAGGAAGGTCTCCTACGCGCGTATACGGGCCGTGGACCAGAGCAGTTCACGGCAGCATCCGCGTGATTCACCCCAAAGTGGTGGTTCCCCGGTTCCCTTGCGGGATTCGGCGCGTGCGCACGGAGCCGTCTCTTGTGACGGCTGGGACGACCGCGCTGCGTTATCGAACGTTAATAGACCCACGTGTCAGATTCCAAGCTGTTCGGCTTGATCGTTAACCTTTCTCCGGCTGGACGTACGCGTCAGGACCGGAGGAAATCGGGCGAGTTGACCGATGCTCAGGAGTCCCGGCGTTTTTGAGGGTGACTCAGGTGTTATGCGGAGGGCTCCCATCCGCTCACTGTCGGTGCAGGCGGTCACGGTCGCCGTACGGCGAGCAGCGCCATGTCGTCCGTCATCCCGCCCCCGGAGTGCCGGCGCACCTCCGCGGCGAGGCGGACGACCAGGGTGCGCGGGTCATGGAAGCGGCGTCCGGCGAGCCGGCGCCAGGGGTCGTAGAAGCGGCCGTGGGCGTCGCGGGCCTCGGACAGGCCGTCGGTGTAGACCAGCAGGGTGGCTCCGCTCGGGAAGCCGAACTCGGTCGCGCGGTCGGGCCACCGGCCCAGGTCGCTCATGCCGAGCGGGAGCGCGGGCTCCTGCGGGGTCAGGCTGCGCAGGGTGCCGTCGTCGTGCAACAGCAGCGGCGGGGGATGGCCGCGGTTGACGATCCGGACGACGCCGCCCCCGTGCGGCAGTTCGGCGAGCACGGCGGTGGTGAAGCTCTCGACGGCGTCGATCCCGTCCCGCCGGGTGCCCTCGCGGGCCAGCGCACCCTCCAGCCGTTCGGCCACCGCCTCCAGCGTGCTCTCCTGCTCGGCGGCCTCCCGGAACGCCCCGATCACCACGGCGACGGCGGCGACCGCCCCCATGCCCTTGCCGCGTACGTCCCCGACGACCAGCCGGACGCCGTGCGGGCTGTCCTGCACCGCGTACAGGTCGCCGCCGATGAAGGCGTCCTCCTGAGCCGCCTCGTACCGGGCCGCGATGTCGAAGCCCGCGATCCGTGCGGCGGGCTCGGGCAGCACGGCCCGCTGGGCGGCCTCGGCGATCTCCCGTGCCGAGGCGAGCCGCCGGTCACCGAGGCGTACGACGCGGTTGATGGCGGCGGCCAGCAGGGCGACGGTGGCCACGGTGACGACCTCGGTGACCAGGCTCACGTCCGTGCCGGTGCCGTAGCGGGCGTGCACGGCGAAGGTGGCGACCAGGGCGGCGAGGCCGGTGAGCACCGTGGCCCGCAGCGCGGACAGGGGTGCGGCGACCAGCGGAGCGGCCGTGAAGAAGGGGACGGCGGTGAAGTCGCGCGGAGTGAGCAGGTCGTACAGGATCCCGCCGGCGATGAGGAGCGCGGGCAGCGCGCGGGCCAGAGTGCGCGGGGTCGGGCGGCTGCCGCGCCGCGGGCCCGGCGGGAGGGGCACGCGCGCGTGACCGAGGCCCGGGTCCGGGACGGGGTCACCGGGGAGCCTGCCGGCCGCCCTGGCGTACGGGCTCTCCTCCACCTCACCAGGGCGCACTGCTGGTCTCCCGTGTCCTTGACGTACGTCCAGCGTGGCGGGAGCGGACACGGCGGGCGACCGCTGTTGGACCGAGCGGATGACCGACTGTGATGTACGCCACTCGGCGCCCTGCGGGTGGTCGATGGGGGAAACACTCAGGGCCGGAATCCATTGCTGGATTCCGGCCCTGAGTCTTCAGTAGCGGGGACAGGATTTGAACCTGCGACCTCTGGGTTATGAGCCCAGCGAGCTACCGAGCTGCTCCACCCCGCGTCGTTGTGACTCCAGTGTACGCCATGTTCAGGACGCCCAGCACACGGGTTTCCGCGAGGGGCCGCTCAGGGCAGCAGATGCGCGTTCGGCGCCTTTGCCGGGCCCTCGCACTCCGGCAGCAGGACGACGTCCACGCCGGCGCTCACCAGCACCCCGGTGCCGTCGGCCGCCGTCACGAACGTGTCCGGCTCCCGCCAGGCCGTGACCACCCGGCCTACGCCCGCCCGGAGGATCAGCTCGGCGCAGGGGGCGGGGCGGGAGGCGCGGCGGGAGCAGGGCTCCAGGCTGCTGTAGACCGTGGCGCCCGGAAGGCGCGGGTCGGTGGGGTCGATCTTCGCCAGGGCCGCCTCCTCCGCGTGCACCACTGGGTCGCCGCCCTCCCGCGAGTGGCCGCGCGCCAGCTCCGTGCCGTCGGCGGCGACCACCACCGCGCCGACGCTGAAGGCCGTACGTGAGGGCGGGCACAGGGCGGCGAGATCGCAGGCGGTGCGCAGCCAGTGGCGGTCGGCGGCGGTGGGCGCCCGGCCGGTGCCCGGGGCGGTGGGCTCGTAGCGCATGAGGACGACGTCCTCGATCCGGCGGGTCTCGGTGAGGCGGAGCCGACCGCCCTGGTACGTCCCCGGGCCGAACAGGCGCGGGGCCGTCGGGTCGCCGACGAACAGCGGGGCGAGGACCAGCTGGAGTTCGTCGGCGAGGCCCTGCTGGAGGAGCTGGGTGTGGACGGTTCCGCCGCCCTCGACCATCAGGCGCCCGACACCGCGCACGTCGTGCAGGTGCTCCAGCAGGGCGCGCCAGTCGAGGTCGGGACCGAGGCAGACCACGTCGGCGGTCCGGCCGAGGGCGCGGGAGGCCTGGTCGGCCCCCTCGTCCGTCGTGTACACGAGCTTCTCGCCACCGGTGTGCCAGAAGTGCGCGTCGGGGTCGAGGTCCCCGGTGGCGGTGACGGTGACCTTCAGGGGGTACGCGGGCCTGCCGCCGGCCACGCGGGCCGCGCGGCGCTCGGGTGAGTTCACCAGCAGGCGCGGGTTGTCGGCACGGATGGTGCCGGCGCCGATCAGGATGGCGTCGACCGAGGCCCGTACCTCGTCGACCCGGTCGAAGTCGGCCGGGCCGGACAGCAGGAGCCGGTCGGGGCCGGTGTCGTCCAGGCAGCCGTCGAGGGAGACGGCGGCGGACAGCAGGACGTACGGGTACGGCATCGGCGCGCTCCCTCGCGAGACCCAACTGAGTCTTGGTTCAAGTTTGAAACAAACTTACACTGGCGGCATGACGACCCGCTGGCTCACTCCCGAGGAGCAGCGCGCCTGGCGCGCGTACATCGCCGCCTCCAGGCTCCTGGAGGACGCGATCGACCGGCAGCTCCAGCAGGAGGCCGGCATGCCGCACCTGTTCTACTCCGTGCTGGCCAACCTCTCCGAAGCGCCCGACCGGCGGCTGCGCATGACCGACCTCGCCGAGAAGCTGAAGATCACGCGCAGCAGGCTGACCTACGCGGTGACCAGGCTGGAGCGGGACGGTCTCGTGCGGCGGGAGGACTGCCGCTGGGACCGGCGCAGCAGCATCGCGGTACTGACGGACGAGGGGATGACCGTGCTGGAGCGTACGGCACCCGGGCACGTCGAGACGGTCCGCACGACCCTCTTCGACCGGCTCACGCCGGAGCAGGTGGGGCAGCTGGAGGAGATCTGTACGGGGATCGCCCGAACGCTGGGGGAGGAGACCGGGGGTGCGGCGGTGGACGTGCCCTGGCGGCGGAGGTCGGCGCCGTGTTCGGGGCCGGCCGACTCGCCCTCGTAGGCCCTGGCGTGCGCCCCGGGCCCGGCGTGTGCGACGCCGTGCGCCACACCGTGCGCCGCACCGCAAAGTCGTTGCTTTAACTTTGAAACATGGGGTAGGGTCCCCGACCGAGCATCTGCTTCAAATCTGAAGCAGATGCCAGCAGTAAGGGAACGGAACCCGGAGGCCCGCATGCCCCACACCCCCGCCACGCCACGCGCCCGCGTCCGGGTACCGCTGCACTTCTCCGACGGCTACCGCGTCGACGCCGAACTCGTCACCTTCCACGGCCTGGCCGACGGCCAGGAGCACGTCGCCGTCGTCCTCGGCGAACCCGGCCCTGTCCCCCTGGTGCGGCTGCACTCCGAGTGCCTGACCGGGGACGTCTTCGGCTCGGCCCGCTGCGACTGCGGTCCCCAGCTGCGCGAGGCTGTCAAGCGGATCGCCGAGCGCGGGGGCGTCCTGCTCTACCTGCGCCAGGAGGGGCGCGGCATCGGCCTGTACAACAAGCTCGACGCCTACGCCCTCCAGGACCAGGGCCTCGACACCTACGAGGCGAACGCCGCGCTCGGCCTCCCGGAGGACGGCCGCGACTACACGGCCGCCGCCCAGATGCTGGGCGCCCTCGGCATCGGGGAACTGGACCTGCTGTCCAACAACCCCGACAAGGCTGAGCAGTTGCGCTCACTCGACGTCGTCGTACGGGACCGGGTGCCGACCGGTGTCTTCACCACGGCCCACAACGTCCGCTACCTGCGCGCGAAGGTCCTGCAGACCCAGCACACGCTGCCGCTCGGCAAGTTGGGCGGCCTGACCGAGCTGACCGCGGGCTGAGGCGGCCTCCCGGCCAGGTGTACGCGATCAAGACGCCTGGCGGCGCAACGCTGTGGGCCCCTACCGTGCTGATCAGGGGAGGGTGGCGGCGCCCCTGCGGTGGCACGCACCCGGGCGACGGGCCCCGGCCGCCGGCTCAGTCCCACCAGTTGAACATCAGCTCACCCAGCGTCCGGGGCCGCCAGTGCCGGACCTGCTGCAGCTCGGTCTCCGCCAGGTCACGCAGATCCACGTGGTCGATGTCCGCTCCCAACTCCTCGCCCCCGGCGGGCCGGAATCCCGCCTCGGCGAAGTTGCTCGCCCACCACGGCGCCTCCACGAACTCCCTGACCGGCCACCCGCGGTCGAGCGGCAGGGGGGCGAAGGCCACGACCGGAAGGGTGCAGTGCCCGAGGACGGCGCTCCCGCCGATGGCCACCGCACGGTAGCTCGCGACCAGGCCGACCTCGAGATCCCTCACCCGGGACCGCGCCTCGCGGGCAGCGGCGAAGCAGACCCGGCGGAAGGCCGCCAAGTCGATTTCCCGAAGAGGGGCTTCGCCTGCGGCCCGGAAACCGGTCGCCCCGCGCTCGGCCCGTATCACCAGGCTCACTCCACGAAGACCGCCGTCACACGCCGACCTGCGCGCATCGTATGGTGGGCGGCTGCGTTGGCCCCTGCGCCGGTCGGCCGGCAGGGGCTGCCATGGTTCGCGCACCCGCCGGGGACGCGGCATCGGCCGGTGCCCCGGTGATGCCCCGGCCGATGCCGGCACTGCCGTCGGCGACAGCGCCCGGGGTGCATGCTCGCGTCCGCTCAGGCATCGCCCACGCACGGATGCGAAAAGGAGACAGCGCCCGAGCCGGCCGAAGCCGACCCGGGCGCTGCGTCGCAGGTCGAAGGGGGTGAGCCCTCCCCCGCATGCGTAGGCCCTGTGGGACTCGAACCCACAACCAATGGATTAAAAGTCCACTGCTCTGCCAATTGAGCTAAGGGCCCAGGCGATGTTGCCTGTCCGAGCATAGCCGGACGAGGCCGTGTCTCCGATCGGGTATCGGGGACGCGGCCGCGTCGGGTGGGCGAGAGATCACTTTTTGACCGGCTCGGGGGCCGCGTTCCGGATGCGGGCGGGATTCAGGAACCAGTGGCGGGCCGAGGCCAGCCACCAGGTCGCGGCGAAGCCCAGGACGACCAGGACGGCGATCGGGGCGTAGTTGAAGGTCTTCCAGGTGACCGGGGAGACCTGGGGGAGCATGAAGAGGACGGTGATCACCGCCACCCAGGTGACGGACACGATGCCGACCGGGATCGACCAGCGGCCCAGGTGCCACGGCCCGCGTTCGAAGGCCGTCCCCCTGCGGACGCGCAGGTAGGTCGGGACGACGTAGGCGATGTAGAGGCCGATCACCGCGATCGACGTCACCGCCGCGTAGGCCGTCGAGTTGATGAGGTAGGGCAGGCCCAGGGCCAGGGCGGCGAGTGCGGCCAGCCAGACCGCTGCCACGGGGGTACGGGTGCGGGGGCTGACCGTGTGCCAGAGGTGGGAGAAGGGCAGCGCGCCGTCGCGGGAGAAGGCGTAGATCATGCGGCTGTTGGCGGTGACCGAGGCCATGCCGCAGAAGAGCTGGGCGCCGATCACCACCAGGAGCAGGAGTTTGCCCGTCGTGGCACCCAGGGCGTCGAGGAGGATCTGGGCGGGCGGGGCGCCGGTCGGGGACGCCAGTTCCTTGTCGTACGACTGGATCGCGAAGGTGAAGCCCAGGAGCAGGACGAAGCCCGCGATCCAGGACGTCCAGATGGAGCGGACGATGCCCTTCGGGCCCGCCGTCGACGCGTCGTGGGTCTCCTCGGTCATATGGGCGGAGGCGTCGTATCCGGTGAAGGTGTACTGGGCCATGAGGAGGCCGAGGAGGACGACGTAGAGGCCGCTGCCCCAGCCCGTCTGGTTGACGAACTTCGTGAACACGAAGGACGCCGACCGGTGGTGGTCGGGGACGAACGCGAGCGCGCCGACGATGACGGCGACCCCGAGGACGTGCCACCACACGCTCACGCTGTTGAGGAAGGCGACGATCCGGACGCCGAAGGTGTTCAGCAGGCCGTGCAGGATCAGGATCGCCGCGAACAGCAGCACCGTGCGGGCCGGTGTCACCCCGAAGTCGAACTGGAGGTTCAGGTAGGCGCCCAGGAAGGACGCCGCGCCGAAGTCGATGCCCGCCGTCACCGCCACCTGGCCCAGCACGTTGAACCAGCCCGTGAACCACGCCCACGCCGCCGCCGAGCGCGGGGGCGCCAGGCGGTGGGCCCAGAAGTACAGGCCCGCCGAGGTCGGGTAGGCCGAACAGATCTCGGCCATCGACAGGCCCACGAACAGGGTCATCAGGCCGACCGCGACCCAGCCCCAGGTGATCACCGCCGGGCCGCCGGTGACCATGCCGAAGAGGTAGAGGGTGAGGCAGCCGGACAAGACCGAGATGATCGTGAAGGAGACGGCGTAGTTCGAGAACGCCGACATCCGGCGGGCGAGGACCTGGGTGTAACCGAGCTGGGCCAGCCGTTCCTCGTCCGACAGCCCTTCCGCTCCGCTGCGCACCATCGCGTCATCTGTCATGCCCCCAGCAATGCCCGCGGCGGACCAGTGACATGCGCCACACGCTCCTCGCCCTAGCGTGGATCAGGGGTCCGCGGCCTCCGTTCACCATGCCCTTCGCTGTACGAGCCGATGGGCATCGTCAACCTGGAGGCGATGGCCTGCGGTACGGCCGTGGTGGCCACCGCCACCGGGGGGATTCCCGAGGTGGTGGCCGACGGGGTGACCGGTCTGCTCTCTGTCCACCTGCTGAAACGGCTGCGGGCCCCGGGTGTTCCGGGGCCCGCAGCCGTGTTCGGGCAACCGGCGGTCAGCCGGTCACTCGGTGTCAGCCGTTGCGCTTCCAGCGCGGCTTGTCGTCGCGGCGGCCGACCGAGCCGGTGCCGCGGTGGTCGTCACGACGGCCGTAGGGGCGGTCGGGGCCGGCGGAGCGGAAGCCCGGGCGGTCGTCGCGGCGGTCACGGTTGAACGGACGGTCGCTGCCCCGGTGCCCACCGCGCTCGTCACGGCGGAAGCCACCCCGCTCGTCACGGCGCTCGAAGGGACGGCCACCGCGGTCGCGGTCGAACGGACGGCGCTCGTCGCGGCGCTCGAAGGAACGCCCACCACGGTCACCCCGCTCGTCACGGCGCTCGACGCCACGGCCACCGCGGTCGTCACGGCGCTCGAAGCCACGGTCACGGTCCCGGTCGAACGGACGGCGCTCGTCGCGGCGCTCGAAGGAACGCCCACCGCGGTCACCCCGGTCCTCGCGGCGCTCGAAGCCCCGCTCACCCCGGTCCCGGTCGAACGGACGGCGCTCGTCACGGCGTTCGAAGGAACGCCCACCACGGTCACCCCGGTCCTCACGGCGCTCGAAGCCCCGCTCACCCCGGTCCCGGTCGAACGGACGGCGCTCGTCACGGCGCTCGAAGGAACGCCCACCACGGTCACCCCGGTCCTCACGGCGCTCGAAGCCCCGCTCACCCCGGTCCCGGTCGAACGGACGGCGCTCACGGCGCTCGTAGGGCGCCGAAGCCGCCGGACGCTCCTCGCGCTCGGTCGCGCGCTCGGCCGGCTCCTCGGTCACGGACGCCTCGACCACGGCCTGAGCCGCGGCCGCCTGCGCCTCGGCCACCGCCGTCTCCGGGTCCTCACCGCGCTCGCGGGCAACCCGGGCGACCAGCCGGTCGGCCTCCTCGCGCAGCTCGCCCGCGCGGCGCTGGGCACGCTCCAGCTGCTTGGTGAGCTGGGCGACCTCGCGCTCTGCCTGCTGTGCGGCGCTGTTCGCGGACTCGGCCTGGACCTCGGTCATGGAGCGGGCGCCGGTGATCTCGGCGACCTCCGGGTCGAAGGCGGCACCGCCCTGGATGATGTGGCGCCCGGCGTCGACGCCCGCGTCCTCCATCAGACGGAAGATCTGGCGCCGCTGGTGCGGCAGCGACAGGGAGACGACCGTGCCCGTGCGACCGGCACGCGCCGTGCGGCCCGCGCGGTGCAGGTAGTCCTTGTGGTCGCCGGCCGGGTCGACGTTCAGGACCAGGTCGATGCCGTCGACGTGGATGCCGCGCGCGGCGACGTCGGTCGCGACGAGCACGTTGACGTAGCCGTCCTTGAAGTCGGCCAGCGTCCGGGTCCGGGCGCCCTGGGTCATGCCGCCGTGCAGCGCGTCGGACTTCACACCCGCCTCGCGCAGCTGCTCGGCGACGCGGTCGGCGCCCAGCTGGGTGCGGACGAAGATGATCGTGCGGCCCTTGCGGGAGGCGATCGCGGCGGTGACCGGCGCCTTGTCCTTGGGCTTCACGATGAGGATGTGGTGGGACATGGTCGTCACCGCGCCCTGAGCCGCGTCCACCTCGTGCAGGACGGGCTCGTTCAGGTAGCGGTCGACGAGGGTCTTGATCTCGTTCTCCATCGTGGCGGAGAAGAGCATCCGCTGGCCGCCGGCCGGGACCTGGTCGAGCAGTTCGGTGACCTCGGGCAGGAAGCCCAGGTCGGACATCTGGTCGGCCTCGTCCAGGACGGCGATCCGCACGTCCTCGAGCGAGCAGGCGCCACGGTTGATGAGGTCGCGCAGCCGGCCCGGGGTGGCGACGAGGATGTCGACACCGCGCTCCAGGGCGTAGATCTGGTTGCCCATGGACGTACCGCCGCAGACGACCTTCATCTTCAGGCCGAGGACGTCGCCGTACGGCTGGAGGGCGTCCGCGACCTGCATGGCCAGCTCGCGGGTCGGGGTGAGGATGACGGCGCGGGGCCGCTTCTTCTCGGTGCGGCCACCGGCCAGCGTGGTCAGGGTGGGCAGACCGAAGGAGAGGGTCTTGCCGGAGCCGGTGCGGCCACGGCCGAGGATGTCCTTGCCGGTCAGGGCGTCCGGAATGGTCGCGGCCTGGATCGGGAAGGGGGTGGTCACGCCGTTCTGTGCGAGCTTGCGCACGATGCCCTCGGGGAGACCGAGGTCGGCAAAGGTGGTCTGGGGGGTGTCAGCGGTCTCGATGACCTCGGTGGTCACTTCGTCGAGCTGGATGTCGTTCTCGGACACGACGATGTGATCTGTGCTGGACACGGACATGCGAATGCGAAACCTTCCGGAGTCTCTTCGGCACGCGCCCGTCAACTCCGTGATTCGCTCTACGACCGCCTCAATGCGGTCCGCCACGGCAAAGGAGAGTACGCGCCACACGGCGCGCTCTGTGGTGGCGCCGGGCAAATGGGATCAAACGATCTACCACCATACGCACCCACTACCCCCCAAGGCAAACCGAGTCACGGAGACCCTCGTCACTCCCTACGCCGGGACCCCCGCCTGCGGCGCCGGCTCCCGCTGTACGAGCTGCGGCGCCGTCTCCTCGTGCGCCGAGGACGACGGTTCGGCCGACGGCGGCTCCGAGGTGGGCTCGGGCGGGGTGGACGCCGGGGGCTCGGGCGGGGCCGAGGTCACCGGGGGCGTGGGCTGGCCCTTGGTCGGCGCCGGGTTCCCTGGGGCCGCGCTCCCGCCCGGCACACCCGGCTTCGCCGGCGCCGCCGACGCGCTGCCCGTACCGGACGGCCTGGCCGAGGCCGAGGCCGACTTCCCCCGCTTGGCCTTGCCCCCGTGCTCGTGCTTGCCGTCACCTGCCGGACCACCGTAGCCGAAACCGCCCCCGCCGGCCCCCGGGCCGCCGTCGGACGCCTCACCGCCCCGCTGCCCGGCCGAGTGCGAGGGCCCGCCCCGACCGGCGTCGTCTCCCACGCTCACACAGCCGGCGGCGGCCGTGACGACCAGCACCACGACGGCCAGACGGACGAGTACGTACAAGGGGCGCACGGCGGCCACCTCCGGAGACAAGAAAAGGAGTCAACCTCCCCAACTCCCGCCGCCCGCAAGAGGACACGCGCCGCGTTCGAATCGATGCCGGTCCGATCACCTGTACCCGCGCGCGTGCAGCCGGGCGTCGTGTGCACAGGGAGAAGAAGGGCCGTAGAACACCTTTTCTGCCCTGTAGGTCCGTACGTTCGGCTCCGGCCGTTTGACCGTGGCCGGGAGCGGGACGCGGTCCCACGGCGCTGGAGACACGGACTACGGGCGAAGGTGCGCGCTCGTGACGACGTTTCTCGGCCGGCACACCGGACGGCGCGCACGGGCAACACGCACGGCCCAGAACCTTCCCGCCAGGCTCTGGAGCCGTAGGGCGGCGGCGCGGCTCTCCAGCTCGCCTCCCTTCCGTGCTTCTGCGAAGCTCACGGCCGGAGCCCGGATACCCCCGCTCCACGCAGTCGTCCCCGACAATGGCCCTGTGCTGGAGATGACACGCGACAGGTTCGAAGAACTGGTGAGTGAGGCCCTGGACCGGATCCCGCCGGAACTGACGCGGGTCATGGACAACGTGGCCGTGTTCGTGGAGGACGAGCCGTCCGCCGACGACCCCGAGCTACTGGGCCTGTACGAGGGGACCCCCCTCACGGAGCGCGGGGAGTGGTACGCCGGAGTGCTCCCGGACCGCATCACGATCTACATGGGCCCAACCCTGCGCTACTGCGAGACGGCGGAGGACGTGGTGCACGAGGTGTCCGTGACGGTCGTCCACGAGGTGGCGCACCACTTCGGCATCGAGGACGCACGGCTGCACGAATTGGGCTGGGGCTGACTTCCTGGCATCCCTGGACGCCCACCGAGCAGCTCGGGGTCGTCGGCGGGCGGTTCGTCCTCGACGAACACCGCACGTTGTCCACGACCCGCGTCGGCTCCGGGGGGGATCCTGTCGAGCGCCTCGGCGGCAGGTTCCTAGAACTCCTCGCGCGTCATCTCCAGCACAGGGCCGTTCTCCGGTACGAGACGGCCGTGCGGGAGTGCGAGCCGTCGCATATCAGCGCCCGTGTGTGGGCATACGGCTGCAATGGCCCGCGTCCCCGTCGCAGCCCTGAACCGCATGCTGAACCGGACATCCCACCGCACCCGCAAAGCCGCCCGCCCACTGCCCGCCCTCCAACCGGCGGACCGCCCCCGCCCCTGGCTGCACGCCCTGGGGCTCGGCGCGGTGGTCGTCGTCGGCGCCTGGCTGGGCCTGCTGATCGTCGGGAACGTACGGGCCCCGGTCGGCCCGATGAACACGACCATGGCGCTGCGCCCGTCCCTCACGGGCGGCACGAAGATCAACGTCTCCCCGCTCGGCGCGCTGACCCTGGACAGCCATGTGGCCCCCGTACGCCTGGACGTCAACGTCGACCAGCTCGACCCGCTGCGCTCCCAGGCCCTCGTCCACCACCCCGAGCGGCTCTCCGGCCTCCAGGACGAAGTGGCCCGGGACGTCGAGCACGGCACGCTCGACCTGGCCGTACGCTCCTGCGTCGCCGTGGTCTCCGGGGCGACCGCCCTCGGCCTCGCCGTCTACCGCCGCCCACGCCGCGCCCTCGCCGCCGGCGGCCTGGCCCTCGCCCTCCTCGCCGCCTCGGGCGCGACGGCGTACGCCACCTGGAACCCGAAGTCGGTCCTGGAACCCAAGTTCTCCGGCCTGCTGTCCTCCGCACCGTCCCTGGTCGGCAACGCGCGCAACATCGTCACCGAATTCGACGTCTACCAGAAGGAGTTGGCGCGCCTGGTGACGAACGTGACCAAGCTGTACGACGTCACCTCCACACTCCCGGCCTACCAGCCGGACCCCTCCACCCTCCGCGTCCTGCACGTCTCCGACATCCACCTCAACCCGGCGAGCTGGAAGATCATCGCCTCGCTGGTGGAGCAGTACCAGGTGGACGTGATCGTCGACTCGGGCGACACGATGGATCACGGCACGGCCGCGGAGAACGGCTTCCTGGACCCGATCGCCGAGCTGGGCGTGCCCTACGTCTGGGTCCGCGGCAACCACGACTCGCTCGTCACCCAGCGCTATCTGCGGCGCATGAAGAACGTGCACGTCCTGGACGACGGCCGGGCGGAGACGATCGCGGGCCTGCGCTTCGCGGGCATCGGCGACCCCCAGTTCACCCCCGACCGCACGGTGGCGCCCGGCGGGAACGCGGCCGAGCAGCTCGCGGGCGACCGCCTGGCCGCGGACCTGCGCGACCAGCGGGCGGCCGGCGCACCGGTGGACGTGGCGATCGCCCACGAGCCCTCGGCCGCCCGGGAGACGGACGGTGAGGTGCCGCTGGTGCTGTGCGGACACCTGCACCACGAAGGCACCGAAACGCTGAAGTACGGCACGAGGCTGCGCATGGAAGGCTCGACCGGCGGCAGCGGCCTGCGCGCGGTGGAGCACACGTACCCCGCCCCCATCGAGGCCTCGATCCTCTACTTCGACCGCGACAGCCGCCGTCTGCAGGCCTGGGACGCGATCAAACTGGGCGGGCTGGGCCTGACGACGGCCGAAGTCAGCCGCCACCTCCCCGAGGAGAACCTGCCCGGCGCCACCCACAGCCCGACGTCGCCGTCCCCCTCCGCCTCGTAAACCGTTTTGGCGATCCTCCCCGCCATCCCATATGCTTCTCACGTCCCCGACGCGCTGAGAAGCGCCCAGGCGGGCCGATAGCCCTCATCGTCTAGCGGCCTAGGACGCCGCCCTTTCAAGGCGGTAGCACGGGTTCGAATCCCGTTGGGGGCACGCAATACCGTGTGCGACACTGTTGCACGCACAGCTTGGTCCTGTGGAGCAGTTTGGAGTGCTCGCCACCCTGTCAAGGTGGAGGCCGCGGGTTCAAATCCCGTCAGGACCGCTGAGGTTTCCCCGGAAGCCTCGTGGCTGGGTAGCTCAGTTGGTACGAGCGTCCGCCTGAAAAGCGGAAGGTCGCCGGTTCGACCCCGGCCCCAGCCACAACCGCCCCCAGGGCTTGAGCCCCTCTCCACTAGCAGTGGAGAGGGGCCCTTTTTCGTGGGCTACGCCAACCGGTACGCCAACCGCCTAAACGATCAATAGGTCTGGCGCGGAAGTGCCCCTCGCCAACGCCTAGCGAGTCTTTCCGAATACGGTCAGTGGTCATAGGCGGTCAGTGATCGGCTGACCGCCTGCCCGGTCTGGAAGTTGTGCCAGATCGCGGCGGCCAGC
>NZ_JBIBKS010000043.1:0-33748 GCF_042959345.1 Streptomyces sp. NPDC007905
CTTTGTACTCACCCTCTCGGGCTTTCCTCCGGGCGCTTCCCTTCGGTCTTGCGTTTCCGACTCTATCAGATCTTTTCTCGACCCGATTTCCTCGGCGCTTTCCAGGTTTCCGCTCTCGCGTTTCCCTTTCCGGCGGTTCCGACTTTATCAGAAGTTCTGAGCCGGATTTCCCACCCGGTCCGGGGGACCGTCGTCCAGCGCCTGAAGCACTGGGGTTCCCGACCGGGCGGAGACGTAAACGTACTGGAGCGGGCCGCCCCGATGCAAATCGAGGCGTCCCGCTCCCGGTTCGCACTGACGAGGTGTCAGACCTCCACCACGACCGGCAGGATCATCGGCCGGCGGCGATAGGTGTCCGAGACCCACTTGCCGAGGGTGCGGCGGATGAGTTGCTGGAGCTGGTGGGGCTCCACGACGCCGTCCTGGGCGGACCGCTCCAGGACCTCGGTGATCTTCGGGACGACGTCCGCGAAGGCCGAGTCCTCGATGCCCGAGCCGCGGGCCTGGACGTGCGGGCCACCGGTGATCTTGCCGGTGGAGGAGTCCACGACCACGAAGACCGAGATGATGCCCTCGTCGCCGAGGATCTTGCGGTCCTTCAGCGCCAGCTCGCCGACATCACCGACGGAGAGGCCGTCGACGTAGACGTAACCCGCCTGGACCTTGCCGGAGATCTTCGCCTTGCCCTCGACCAGGTCGACCGCCACGCCGTCCTCGGCGATGACGATCCGGTCGTGCGGAACGCCCGTGAGCGCGCCCAACTCGGCGTTGGCACGCAGGTGGCGCCATTCGCCGTGGACCGGCATCAGGTTCTTCGGACGGCAGATGTTGTAGAAGTACAGCAGCTCACCGGCGGACGCGTGGCCGGAAACGTGCACCTTTGCATTGCCCTTGTGGATGACGTCGGCGCCCCAGCGGGTCAGGCCGTTGATCACCCGGTAGACGGCGTTCTCGTTTCCGGGGATGAGGGATGAGGCCAGGATGACCGTGTCGCCCTCGACGATGCGGATCTGGTGGTCGCGGTTGGCCATGCGGGACAGGGCCGCCATCGGCTCGCCCTGGGAGCCCGTGCAGACCAGGACCACCTCGCTGTCCGGCAGGTCGTCCAGCGTCTTGACGTCGACCACCAGGCCCGGCGGGACCTTCAGATAGCCGAGGTCGCGGGCGATGCCCATGTTGCGGACCATGGAGCGGCCGACGAAGGCGACCCGGCGGCCGTACTCGTGCGCCGCGTCCAGGATCTGCTGGATGCGGTGGACGTGGCTGGCGAAGCTCGCCACGATGATCCGCTTGCGGGCGCCGGCGAAGACCTGCCGCAGGACGTTGGAGATGTCGCGCTCGGGCGGGACGAAGCCTGGGACCTCGGCGTTCGTGGAGTCGGCGAGAAGGAGGTCGATGCCCTCCTCGCTCAGCCGGGCGAACGCGTGCAGGTCGGTGAGGCGGTTGTCCAGCGGGAGCTGGTCCATCTTGAAGTCGCCGGTGTGCACCACCATGCCGGCGGGGGTGCGGATGGCGACCGCCAGGGCGTCCGGGATGGAGTGGTTGACCGCGACGAACTCGCAGTCGAAGGGGCCGATGCGCTCGCGGTTCCCCTCCGCCACCTCCAGGGTGTACGGGCGGATCCGGTGCTCCTGGAGCTTGGCCTCGATGAGGGCCAGGGTCAGCTTGGAGCCGATCAGCGGGATGTCCGGCTTCTCGCGGAGCAGGAAGGGGACGCCGCCGATGTGGTCCTCGTGGCCGTGCGTGAGGACGATGCCCTCGATGTCGTCGAGACGGTCCCGGACGGACGTGAAGTCCGGCAGGATCAGGTCGATTCCGGGCTGCTCCTCCTCGGGGAAGAGCACTCCGCAGTCGACGATCAGCAGGCGGCCGCCGTACTCGAAGACCGTCATGTTTCGGCCGATCTCGCCGAGACCACCGAGCGGGGTGACCCGCAGGCCCCCCTCGGGGAGCGGCGGGGGCGTGCCGAGTTCAGGATGCGGATGACTCAAAAGACTCTCCTCACCACGCACGCCACGTACCGGTCGGGCACGTGGCGCGCATGACGTTCGTGCAGAAGCAGTTGTCGTTGTGGGGTGCAGGCACCGGTGTCCTGCGTATGCGGTTGTTCTTCAGTTGTGAAGCCTGGGTGGCGCGAAGTCTGTTGCCTAGAGTTGTACCCCGCCGGCGGCAAGATCGAGCTTGAGCTGGGCGATCTCCTCGGGCGAGCACTCGACCATGGGGGCGCGCAGAGGTCCGGCGGGCAGGCCCTGGAGGGCGAGCGCGGCCTTGGTGGTCATGACGCCCTGAGTGCGGAACATGCCGGTGTAGACCGGGAGCAGCTTCTGGTGGATCTCGGTGGCCTTGACGACGTCGCCGGAGGTGTACGCGTCGACGAGGGCGCGCAGGTCGGGGGTGACGACGTGGCCGACGACCGAGACGAAGCCGACCGCGCCCACGGACAGGAGGGGCAGGTTCAGCATGTCGTCGCCGGAGTACCAGGCGAGGCCGGACTGGGCGATGGCCCAGCCGGCGCGGCCGAGGTCGCCCTTGGCGTCCTTGTTGGCGACGATCCGCGGGTGCTCGGCGAGGCGGACGAGCGTCTCGGTGTTGATCGGGACGCCGCTGCGGCCGGGGATGTCGTAGAGCATGACCGGCAGCCCGGTGGCGTCCGCGACGGCCGTGAAGTGCCGGTACAGGCCCTCCTGCGGGGGCTTGTTGTAGTACGGCGTGACGACCAGCAGGCCGTGTGCGCCGGTGCGCTCGGCCTCGCGGGCCAGCTCGATGCTGTGGTGGGTGTCGTTGGTGCCGACGCCGGCCACGATGTGGGCGCGGTCGCCGACCGCCTCCAGTACGGCTCGTACCAGGTCCGATTTCTCCGCGTCGCTGGTGGTCGGCGACTCGCCGGTGGTGCCGTTGATGATCAGGCCGTCGTTGCCTGCGTCCACCAAGTGGGTTGCGAGCCGCTGCGCGCCGTCGAGGTCGAGTGCGCCGTCCGCCGTGAAGGGCGTGACCATGGCGGTGAGGACCCGCCCGAAGGGGGTCTGCGGAGTCGAGGTCGGAGCCATGGGTAACACGCTACTCGGTGCTCAATACGTGGTCTGCCCTTGGGGTGCCGGGAAAGTCAGGACAAATATGGAGCCCGGCACTGCCTGCTCGGGGGTTCAAGCAGTGCCGGGTCCGTTTGATCAGGCTAGATGAACTTCTCTAAATGCCGCAATACGGACACTTCACCCGGCTGATCCGTACATCCGTTCCGCGTGGGGAACAGTGCTTCATTACGGGGCCACACGCCCGTTCGCGTTGAAGGCGGCGTACGTGAGCGGCATGAGTCTGGCCCACTCCGCCTCCATCTTCTCGCCGACCATCTCGATCTCCCGCTGCGGGAAGGACGGCACCTTGGCCAGCTCGTGCTGGGTGCGCAGGCCGAGGAAGTGCATCAGGGAGCGGGCGTTGCAGGTGGCGTACATCGAGGAGAAGAGGCCGACCGGCAGGACCGAGCGGGCGACCTCGCGGGCGACGCCCTCGGCGAGGAGCTTTTGGTAGGCCGCGTACGCCTGCTCGTAGGACTCTTCCAGCGTGCTGCGCACGGTCTCGTGCTGGGCCGGGGTGCCCTCGACGAAGACGTACTTGCCCGGACGGCCCTCCTGCACGAGCTTGCGCGAGGCGTCGGGGACGTAGAAGACGGGCTCCAGCTCCCGGTAGCGGCCCGACTCCTCGTTGTACGACCAGCCGACCCGGTGCCGCATGAACTCGCGGAAGACGAAGATCGGGGCGCTGATGAAGAACGTCATCGAGTTGTGCTCGAAGGGGCTGCCGTGCCGGTCGCGCATCAGGTAGTTGATCAGGCCCTTGGAGCGCTCGGGGTCCTTCTTCAGCTCGTCCAGGGACTGCTCGCCGAGCGTGGAGACTCGGGCCGCGAAGAGGACGTCGGCATCCGAAGCGCTGGACTTCACGAGCTCGACGGTGACGTCACCGCGCAGGGTGAGCGACTCGGGGGTGGTCACGGGGGTCCTTCCCATCACTTCTTGAGGTTCGCGCCCACTGTACGGGGCACCCCTGACAGTCCCGAACAGTGACCTTGCCGCGGATTTCTTCGGACATGGGCACCTTTTGTGCCACTCGAGCGTCTGTATCGGTGAGGCCCGCACATTCGACCCCGAGAGGAGACGTACCCGCCATGTTCCGTCGGCGTGAGCCCGTGCCCTTCGCCTTCCTGGCCGAGGCGGACAGGTTCCGCAGCAATGTCACTCCCCCGCCCCCTGCGCGGGCGTCCGTCGGCCAGATGGCCGGGCGCTGGCTGCTGGGCCTGACCATCGTCGCCGGGCTGGTCGGCTCGCTGATCCTCGGCATGCCCGCGCTGTCGACGCCGTCCAGTACGCCGGCCCAGCAGTCCCAGGCCTCGCAGGGGCACTGACCCTTCCGGCCGCCCACGGGTGGTGGGCGGGAACGCAGGCGGATAGCCTCACCGGGCACAGCCCAAGCAAGGATTGAGTGAGGACCAGCCGTGCCCCTGCCCTTCCTGACGGCCGACCGCACCTTCGAGGCGGCATCCGAGAGCCCGCTGCCCTACGACGACCGGGACCGCTGGCGGCGCCCCTACCGGCCCGGGCCGTGGCGGGTGGCCGGGGCGGCGCTGGGACTGCTGCTCTCCTCGTTCGTCCTGTTCGCGGCGGTCCTCATCGCGCTCACCGGCTCGGTGTCCTCGGCCGCCGTGGTCCTCGCCCTGGCGCTGGCGGTCATCGCGAGCACGCTGCGGCTGCTGCGCATGGGCGTGTGGGTGAGCGCGCGCGGGCTGCGCCAGGTCGGCTTCCTGCTCACGAGAACGGTGCCCTGGCAGCGGGTGGTCTCGGTACGGACGTCCCAGCAGCCGGTGCGCTGGCTGGGCCTGCCGCGCACGGTGCAGGGGCAGGCACTGACGCTCGTACGCAAGGACCGGGCGCCCGAGGACACCGCCCCGCTGCTGACCACGCACGGTATGGACTTCCTGAGCCGCCCCGTCGCCTTCGACCGGGCGGCGGACACGGTGGAGGCGTGGGCCGCGGAGTACCGGCGCGGCTGACCGCCGTGCCACGACGTAGGGGCCGGTCCGCGCTACAGCGGACCGGCCCCTACGTCGTGCCGCCCGGGCCGCTGGTACGGCTCAGGCCTGGACGGGTTTGCCGTCGTGCAGCGCGATGGCGCGCTGCATCGCCTTGCGGGCGCGCGGGGTGTCGCGTGCGTCGTGGTAGGCGACGGCGAGCCGGAACCAGCTGCGCCAGTCGTCCGGCGCCGCCTCCGTCTCGGCCTTGCGCCTGGCGAACACCTCGTCGGCCGAGTCCCGGTCGATGCGCCCGCCCGGGGTGCGCTTCAGCTCGTCGACGGGCAGGCCACCCTCGGCGTCGAGTTCGGCGGCCAGCCGGTTGGCCTTGCGGACGAACTGGGTGTTCTTCCACAGGAACCACAGCCCGATGACCGGCAGGACGAGCACCGCGATCCCGAAGGTGACGGTGAGGACCGTGCCGGACTGGATGAGCATCACGCCGCGGCTGCCGACCAGGACGAAGTAGAACAGCAGGACGGCGGCCGTGACGAGATAGGTGATCTTCGCGCGCATGATGTCTTCGGGCTCAGCTCAGGTCCAGGAAGTGCTCCAGGCCGAAGGTCAGGCCCGGAGTCGACACCACGCGGCGGGCGCCGAGCAGGATGCCCGGCATGAAGCTGCTGTGGTGCAGGGAGTCGTGGCGGACGGTGAGGGTCTCTCCCTCGCCGCCGAGCAGCACCTCCTGGTGGGCCAGGAGGCCGCGCAGGCGGACGGCGTGGACGGGGACGCCGTCCACGTCCGCCCCGCGGGCGCCGTCCAGGGCCGTGACGGTGGCGTCCGGCGCCGGTGCCGTACCGGCCTGGCGGCGGGCCTCGGCGATGAGCTGGGCCGTGCGCGTCGCGGTCCCCGAGGGGGCGTCCACCTTGTTCGGGTGGTGCAGCTCGACGACCTCGACCGACTCGAAGTACGGCGCGGCGATCTGCGCGAACTTCATGGTCAGGACGGCGCCGATGGAGAAGTTCGGCGCGATGAGCACACCGGTCTCCGGGGACTGGGCGAGCCAGCCCCTCAGCTGGGCGAGGCGCTCGTCGGTCCAGCCCGTCGTACCGACGACCGCGTGGATGCCGTGGCGCACGCAGAAGTCGAGGTTGCCCATGACGGAGGCGGGGGTGGTCAGCTCGACGGCGACCTGCGCGCCGGTCTCCACCAGCGTCTCCAGCTTGTCACCCCGGCCGAGGGCGGCGACCAGCTCCATGTCCTCGGCGGCCTCGACCGCCCGTACCGCCTCGGACCCGATCCGGCCCCTGGCACCGAGGACCGCCACGCGCAGCTTGCTCATCTCTTGCTTCCTTACGACCGGAGGGTGTTAGGCGACCGCGTCGTGCAGCCGCGCGGCCTGCTTGTCCTTCAGCGGGCCGATGACCGACAGCGACGGGCGCTGTCCCAGGATGTCGCGGGCGACCGACCGGACCTCGTCCGGGGTGACCGCGGCTATCCGGGCCAGCATGTCGTCGACGGACATCTGCTCGCCCCAGCACAGCTCGCTCTTGCCGATACGGTTCATCAGCGCGCCGGTGTCCTCCAGGCCCAGGACGGTGGAGCCCTGGAGCTGGCCGATCGCGCGGCCGATCTCGTCGTCGGACAGGCCGTTGACGGCGACGTGGTCGAGTTCGTCGCGGCAGATCTTCAGCACGTCGTGGACCTGGCTCGGGCGGCAGCCTGCGTACACGCCGAACAGGCCGCAGTCGGCGAAGCCCGAGGTGTACGAGTACACGCTGTAGGCCAGGCCCCGCTTCTCCCGGACCTCCTGGAAGAGGCGGGAGGACATGCCACCGCCGAGGGCGGTGTTGAGCACGCCCATGGCCCAGCGGCGGTCGTCCGTGCGGGCCAGGCCCGGCATGCCGAGGACGACGTGCGCCTGCTCGGTCTTGCGGGCGAGCAGCTCGACCTTCCCGGCCGTGCGGATCGCACGGCGGCCGTCGCGCGGGGCGATGGGCTGCACGTCCGAATTCCTGAAGGCACCGGCCTTCTCGAAGGCCGCGCGGACCTGTCGTACGACCGTGTTGTGGTCGATGTTGCCGGCGCAGGCGACCACGAGGTGGGTCGGGTCGTAGTGCTTCTTGTAGAAGCGGCGGATGCGGTCGGCGGTGAGGGCGTTGACCGTGTCGACGGTGCCGAGGACCGGGCGGCCGAGGGCGTTGTCGCCGAACATGGTGTGCGCGAACAGGTCGTGCACACAGTCGCCCGGGTCGTCCTCGGTCATCGCGATCTCTTCGAGGATCGCGCCGCGTTCGACGTTGACGTCCTCTTCGAGGATGAGCGAGCCGGTCAGCATGTCGCAGACGACGTCGATGGCGAGGGGCAGGTCGGTGTCGAGCACGCGCGCGTAGTAGCACGTGTACTCCTTGGCCGTGAACGCGTTCATCTCGCCGCCGACCGCGTCCATGGCGGAGGAGATGTCCAGCGCCGACCTGCGGTCGGTGCCCTTGAAGAGCAGGTGCTCCAGGTAGTGCGTGGCACCGTTCAAGGACGGGGTCTCGTCGCGGGAGCCGACGTGCGCCCAGATGCCGAAGGTCGCGGAGCGGACCGAGGGCAGGGTTTCGGTGACGATGCGCAGGCCGCCCGGCAGGGTGGTCTTGCGGACCGTACCGATGCCGTTCGTCCCCTTGATGAGGGTTTGGGTACGGGCGACGGCCCGCGCCTCGGAGGAGGTGCGGGCCGTCGCCTTGGAGCTACGGGACGTCACTGGTCGGCGTCGTCCTTCTTGTTCTCGTCGCCTTCCTCGCCCTCGATCACGGGGATGAGGGAGAGCTTGCCGCGGGAGTCGATCTCGGCGATCTCGACCTGGACCTTCTGGCCCACGCCGACGACGTCCTCGACGTTCTCCACGCGCTTGCCGCCGGCGAGCTTGCGGATCTGCGAGATGTGCAGCAGACCGTCCTTGCCGGGCAGCAGGGAGACGAACGCACCGAAGGTGGTCGTCTTCACGACCGTACCGAGGTAGCGCTCGCCGACCTCGGGCATCGTCGGGTTGGCGATGCCGTTGATCGTGGCGCGGGCGGCCTCGGCGGACGGTCCGTCGACCGCACCGATGTAGATCGTGCCGTCGTCCTCGATCGTGATGTCGGCGCCGGTGTCCTCCTGGATCTGGTTGATCATCTTGCCCTTGGGGCCGATGACCTCGCCGATCTTGTCGACCGGGATCTTGACGGTGATGATCCGCGGCGCGTTCGGGGACATCTCGTCCGGCCGGTCGATGGCCTCCATCATCACGTCAAGGATGTGCAGACGCGCGTCGCGGGCCTGCTTGAGGGCCGCGGCCAGGACGGAGGCCGGGATGCCGTCCAGCTTGGTGTCGAGCTGGAGGGCGGTCACGAAGTCCTTCGTGCCGGCGACCTTGAAGTCCATGTCGCCGAAGGCGTCCTCCGCACCGAGGATGTCGGTGAGGGTGACGTAGTGCGTCTCGCCCTCGATCTCCTGGGAGATCAGGCCCATGGCGATACCGGCGACCGGGGCCTTCAGCGGCACACCGGCGTTCAGCAGCGACATGGTGGAGGCGCAGACCGAGCCCATGGAGGTCGAGCCGTTGGAGCTGAGCGCCTCGGACACCTGGCGGATCGCGTAGGGGAACTCCTCGCGCGTCGGCAGCACCGGCACGAGCGCACGCTCGGCGAGGGCGCCGTGGCCGATCTCGCGGCGCTTCGGGGAGCCGACGCGGCCGGTCTCACCGGTGGAGTACGGCGGGAAGTTGTAGTTGTGCATGTAGCGCTTGCGGGTCACCGGGGAGAGGGTGTCCAGCTGCTGCTCCATGCGGAGCATGTTGAGGGTGGTGACGCCCAGGATCTGGGTCTCGCCACGCTCGAAGACGGCGGAACCGTGCACCCGCGGGATGGCCTCGACCTCGGCGGCGAGCGTACGGATGTCCGTCACGCCGCGGCCGTCGATGCGCTTCTTCTCCTTGATGACGCGCTCGCGGACCAGGGTCTTGGTCAGGGAGCGGTACGCGGCGGAGATCTCCTTCTCGCGGCCCTCGAACTCCGGCAGGAGCTTCTCGGCGGCCAGGCCCTTGACGCGGTCCAGCTCGGCCTCGCGCTCCTGCTTGCCGGGGATGGTGAGCGCCTGGGCGAGCTCGGGGCGGACGGCGGCCGTCAGGGCCTCGAGGACGTCGTCCTGGTAGTCCAGGAAGATCGGGAACTCGGCGGTCGGCTTGGCGGCCTTCGACGCGAGGTCGGCCTGGGCCTTGCACAGGACCTTGATGAAGGGCTTCGCGGCGTCCAGACCGGCGGCGACGACCTCCTCGGTCGGCGCCTCGGCGCCGCCCTCGACCAGCTTGATGGTCTTGTCGGTGGCCTCGGCCTCGACCATCATGATCGCGACGTCGCCGTCCTCCAGGACGCGGCCGGCGACCACCATGTCGAAGACGGCGTCCTCGAGCTCGGTGTGCGTCGGGAAGGCGACCCACTGACCGCGGATCAGCGCGACGCGGACGCCACCGATCGGGCCGGAGAAGGGCAGACCGGCCAGCTGCGTGGACGCGGACGCGGCGTTGATCGCGACGACGTCGTACAGGTGGTCGGGGTTGAGGGCCATGATCGTGGCCACGACCTGGATCTCGTTGCGCAGGCCCTTCTTGAAGGACGGGCGCAGCGGGCGGTCGATGAGCCGGCAGGTGAGGATCGCGTCCTCGGAGGGACGGCCCTCACGGCGGAAGAAGCTGCCGGGGATCTTGCCGGCGGCGTACATCCGCTCCTCGACGTCCACCGTCAGCGGGAAGAAGTCGAGCTGGTCCTTGGGGTTCTTGGAGGCGGTGGTGGCCGACAGCACCATAGTGTCGTCGTCCAGGTACGCCACGGCGGAACCGGCGGCCTGCTTGGCCAGGCGGCCCGTCTCGAAGCGGATGGTGCGGGTACCGAAGGCGCCGTTGTCGATGACGGCCTCGGCGTAGTGGGTCTCGTTCTCCACTAGCGTTTTCTCCTCGTCTTCGTCCCTCGACTGCCCGTGTGGCAGGGGGACGGTTGCGGAGAAGCGCTCCGTGCGGTGCGGGCCGGTCTTCGATCGAAGCACCCGGGGCTCGCTTCCCCCCGGGGGCCACTACCGAGGACCGGCGGCGGCTAGGTGCGCTTCTCCTCGTTCTAGGTCATACGTGTTCTGTGCCCTGCGTATGGCGTTGTGCTACCACACTACAAAGCGTGAGTGACACTCCGCACGTTTCCGCACGTACGGCAAAGGGAGCGGCCCCCGATCGTCTCGGGAACCGCTCCCCTCACGGCGTCCTACTTCGCGCCCGCCGCACCGCGGCGGATGCCGAGGCGGTCGACCAGCGCGCGGAAGCGCTGGATGTCCTTCTTCGCCAGGTACTGCAGCAGGCGACGGCGCTGACCGACCAGGATCAGCAGACCACGACGGGAGTGGTGGTCGTGCTTGTGGGTCTTGAGGTGCTCGGTCAGGTCGGAGATCCGGCGGGAGAGCATGGCCACTTGGACCTCCGGGGAGCCGGTGTCGCCCTCCTTGGTACCGAACTCGGTGATGATCTGCTTCTTCGTAGCGGCGTCGAGCGACACGCGTACTCCTCATGGTCTGTGAGTGGCCACCGAGTGCCCCCGGTCTACATCTCGGGGAGACTTCCGTTACTCGGAAGGCGGGGATCCGCTGGGCGCGGCCTCCAGAGCCCTGTGAAGGGATCTCCGGGGGTGCGTACACAAACGGCCGTCGACCAGGATACCAGGCGGTCGGGGGCGCTCTGTCCAGCGTTCCGGAACGGCCCGGGCCCGGAGGTGGCGGCCACTAGGGTGAGCCTGCTGATCGTAGGTACGTCCGGGAAGGGGTCGCTTCGGGATGGCGGAGACGGAAGCGGAGATCAAGGCGCGCAAGGAGCGGGAGCGGGACGAGCTGTACGCGCTCGACATCTCGGGCGTCGAGTGGCACTGCGCGCCGGGCACGGAGCAGCACGAGGAGCGCGTCGAGATCGCGTACCTCCCGGGCGGGGCGGTGGCGATGCGGTCCTCCCTCGACCCGGACACCGTACTGCGGTACACGGAGGCGGAGTGGCGCGCCTTCGTGCTGGGCGCGCGGGACGGGGAGTTCGATCTGGAGGCGGGGAGGGTTGTGGGGGAGTGAGAGGCGCCCCGGAGAAGTGACCGGGCCCCGGCTCGCGGAGGAGCCGGGGCCCGGTGTCGTGCGCTGAGTGGGTTATTTGCTCGTCATCGCCCGCGCGGTCGCGTACACGTCGAAGACCGCCAGGGTCAGCGGGATCAGCGTCAGCAGGACGAAGCCCTCGCAGATCTCCAGGAAGCGGCCCCAGAAGGGCGTCAGGCCACCGCGCGACAGGATCAGGCCCAGGGCCGTGATCAGGGCGCCGGCCGCGGCGATCACCGCGATCAGCCAGATGGTCCGGATGTCCAGGTCCGTGCGGTCGCCGGCCAGCGCCGCCCGCATCACCGACTGCGGCGGGTTGAGGGCGAGACCGAGGCCCAGCAGGACCAGAACGCCGAGGCCCGCCGCCAGGACAGAGGCCACCTGGGCGGTGTAGCGGAAGAGGCCGGCGCGCATCAGCATCGCCACACCGGTGGCGAAGGCCAGCAGCTGGGCCCAGATGTCGTCGGAGAAGCCGAGCACCGCCGCGGCGCCGACGGCGAGGAGGGCACAGCCGCCGACGAGTCCAACGAGCAGCTCGTGGCCCCGCCGGGCCTGGGCCTCGATGCGCTCGATGTCCACGGGCTCCTGGGCGGCGGACTCGGTGCCGTAGGCCGCACGGGGCGCGCTGCTCGGGGCCTCGAAGCCGATCGGCAGCCGGGCGAAGCGCATCGACATCCCGGGCAGGAAGGCGAGACCGCCCACGGCGACCGGTGCGCACAGCCCGGCCATCTCGGTCGGGGACCAGTGCACCAGGGAGGCGACGAAGACAACGATCAGGGCGACCGCCGAGGCGAACACGAAGGCAACGAACGGGCCGTCGCCGTGCGGGGAGCACAGGGTGAGGATCAGTGCGGCGACCAGGGCGGCCGCGCACGCCAGCAGGAACTGCAGCCTGCCGATCCCCTGTCCGTCGGTCAGCGGCAGCAGCCCGCTGCCCGCGACGCCGATGTTGGGCAGTGCCCCGAGTCCGAGGGCGACGGCCGAACCGCGGTCGTCGTAGACGCGGGCCCGTACCGCGGACAGTACGACCAGGAGGATGCCGGTGACGGCGGCGAGGATGCCGGCCAGGCCGTGCATGTCATGGCGCGGGTCGGCGGTCCACGCGACGAACGCGAGCAGCGCTGGGAGCACCCCGCCGCCGATGAGGCCCGCGGCCCGGGTCAGGTCGCCGCTCCACAGCGTGTGCTGCTTGGTGACAGCCGATGCGACCGCCTCGGCCACGTCGTCGAAGACGGCGGGCGGAAGGGAGTCCGCGAAGGGGCGCAGGGTGAGGAGTTCCCCGTCGAGAATGCGCTGGGCGGCGAACGAGCGGGAACTGTCCAGCACGGTGCCGTCGGTGCGGACCAGGTGGTAGCCGACCGGGGCGCCCGCGTCGGGGCTCTGCTGAGAGAGCCGGAGGATCTCCGGATAGACGTCGGCGACCGGGACGTCGTCCGGCAGTGCCACGTCGATACGGCTGTCCGGAGCGACGATGGTCACCCGGCAGAAACCGAGTCCCGTGCCGGATCCGGAAGGGGCTCCCGTCCCGGGTCCGCCGGTGGCGGTGGCCGTCATGCTCACCTGCTGCTCCCCCTCAGTGGTGGTGGTGCGACTACTTAGTGAAAATCTCGTGCGGGTGCACTCCGCGCCCTCCAAAACGGCGGCGGCACGGGTGCCGTGGGGCCGAATTCCGGGGCCGTTCCGCTCCCGCATCGGGCGGGGTGTACCGGTTTGTCCAGCCTGCTCGGCGTGTGCTCACGCGAACAACCGGCACCCTACCGCTCACCCGTAGTCCGTGAACTCAGTAGGATCACGCGGCGGCCTGCGCTCGCCGGACACGGGGCGGCGGGCAGAACGCCTGGGTCGGGCAAGGGAATTGGTGAGCTGTGAGCCAGATTGTCGTCAAGCGCCCCCCTAGGGCGCTTCCGTCCGAAGTGCCCACGGAAGAGGTCGCTGTCCAGCCGCCGCCCGAACTGCCTCGGGGGCATCAGGAGAGCGTGCTCATGCAGTTGCTGCCCACGCTCGGCATGGGTGGCTCTGTGGTCTTCTTCTTCACGAACGGTCAGCCGTTCATGAAGATCATGGGCATGATCATGATCGCGTCGACGGTGGGGATGTCCATCGCGATGGTGGTCCGGTTCCGCCGCGGCTCCCAGGGTCAACTGGCCGACATGCGCCGCGACTACCTGAGCTACCTGTCGCAGACACGCAAGGCGGCCGTCGAGACGGCGAAGACACAGCGCGACGCGCAGTACTACCTGCACCCCTCCCCCGAACAGCTGTGGGCGCTCGTCGCCGAGGGCAGCCGGGTGTGGGAACGGCGGCCCGGTGATGAGGACTTCGCTCATGTGCGCATCGGCCTCGGCCCGCAGCCGCTGGCGACGCCGCTGGTGCCGCCGGAGACCGGTCCCGTCGAGCAGCTCGAGCCGCTGACCGCGGGTGCGATGCAGCGTTTCCTCGCCACGCACAGCACGCTCAGCGATCTGCCGATGGCGGTCTCGCTGCGCGCCTTCTACCACGTCACGGTGAGCGGTGAGCCGCAGTCGGTACGGGCCTCGGCCCGGGCCCTGGTCGGCTCGCTCGCCTCGCTGCACTCCCCCGAGGACCTGATCATCGCGATCGCCGCCGGGCGTGAGGCGCTGCCGCACTGGGACTGGGCGAAGTGGCTGCCGCACGTGCAGGCGTCCGGTGTGCTGGACGGCGCCGGCGCTCGCCGCCTGATCAGCGCCGACACACGCGAACTCGAGGACCTGCTGACCTCCCGGCTGACCGGACGCCCGCGCTTCCACCCCGGCGCCGCTCCGCTGCTGGACGAGCCGCACATCGTGCTCGTGCTGGACGACCTGTCGCTGCTGCCCGACTCCGTCCTCGCCAACCCGGAGGGCCTGCAGGGCGTCACCGTGGTCGAGGTGGTGCCGGGCGAGCTCACGGGCGCGGGCGGCGACCTGTCCGTCGTCGTCCAACCGGGCTCCCTGAGCCTGGAGTCCGGGCACGGGATGGTCTACGAGGGCACCCCCGACGCGCTGTCCGCCGAGTCCGCCGAGGCACTGGCCCGGCAACTGGCCCCGCTGCGCATGGCGTCCGGGGGCGACGACGACGAACCGCTGCTCGCCAACCTGGAGTTCACCGATCTGCTGGGCCTTGGGGACGCAGCGTCCGTCGACACCAAGCGGACCTGGCGGCCGCGCGCGCTGGCGGAGCGGCTGCGCGTACCAATCGGCCTCGGTGAGGACGGCCGCCCGGTCATGCTCGACCTCAAGGAGGCCGCGCAGGAGGGCATGGGCCCGCACGGCCTGTGCGTCGGCGCGACCGGTTCGGGCAAGTCGGAGCTGCTGCGCACCCTGGTGCTGGGTCTCGCCGTCACGCACTCCTCGGAGACCCTCAACTTCGTCCTCGCGGACTTCAAGGGTGGCGCCACCTTCGCCGGCATGGCACAGATGCCGCACGTCGCGGCCGTGATCACCAACCTGGCCGACGACCTGACCCTCGTCGACCGCATGGGCGACTCGATCCGCGGTGAGCTCAACCGCCGCCAGGAGATGCTCCGCGACGCGGGCAACTACGCCAACATCCACGACTACGAGAAGGCGCGGGCGGCGGGCGCGCCCCTGCAGCCGATTCCTTCTCTGGTGCTGGTCATCGATGAGTTCAGCGAGCTGCTGACCGCCAAGCCGGACTTCATCGAGATGTTCGTGCAGATCGGCCGTATCGGCCGTTCGCTGGGCGTGCACCTGCTGCTGGCCTCGCAGCGCCTGGAGGAAGGCCGCCTGCGCGGTCTCGAGACGTATCTCTCGTACCGCATCGGTCTGCGCACCTTCTCCGCGGCCGAGTCACGCGCGGCCCTCGGCGTCCCCGACGCCTACGAACTCCCCAACGTCCCCGGTTCCGGCTTCCTTAAGTTCGGCACGGACGAGATGGTTCGGTTCAAGGCGGCGTACGTCTCCGGCGTCTACCGCTCGGGTTTGCAGCGTGCCGCGTTCGCAGGTGGCCCGCTGCCGGTGGACCGGCGGCCGGTGCTGTTCACGGCGGCGGAGGTGCCGGTGCAGTACACCGCCGTGCCGCAGCAGCGCACGGAGTCCGCGCCGGACGTGGACGACGCGCTGGCCGACACAGTTCTGGACGTGATCGTGCGCCGGCTGGAGGCCCAGGGGCCGGCGGCGCACCAGGTGTGGCTGCCGCCGCTGGAGAGCCCGCCCTCCCTCGACGGACTGCTGCCCGGACTCGCGGCGGTGCAGGGCCGCGGCCTGTCCCAGCCCGGCTACGAGGGCGCCGGCCGCCTGGTGGTGCCGGTCGGCCTGGTCGACAAGCCGTACGAGCAGCGCCGTGACCGCCTGCTCCTCGACTTCTCGGGCGCGGCGGGCCACATGCAGATCATCGGCGGCCCGCAGTCCGGCAAGTCGACCTTCCTCCGGTCCTTGATCTGCTCCTTCGCGCTCACGCACACACCGTACGAGGTCCAGTTCTACGGCCTCGACTTCGGTGGCGGCGGTATGGCCGCGGTGCAGGACCTGCCGCACGTGGGCGGCGTGGCCTCGCGCCTGGACCCGGAACGGGTACGCCGTACGGTCTCCGAGGTTTACGGCGTCTTGACGCGGCGCGAGGAGTACTTCCGCTCGGCCGGCATCGCGTCCATCGCCGACTACCGGGCACGCCGCGCACGCGGTGACATCTCCGTCACCGACCAGCCCTGGGGTGACGTCTTCCTGGTCATCGACGGCTGGGGCAACTTCCGCACGGACTACGAGGCTCTGGAGCCGGCCGTCCTGGACATCGCCGCCCGGGGCCTCGGCTACGGCATCCACGTGATCATCACGGCGTCGCGTTCGATGGAGGTCCGGGCGAACCTGAAGGACCACCTCATGAACCGCTTGGAACTGCGGCTCGGTGACGTGATGGACTCCGAGATCGACCGCAAGGTGGCGGCGAACGTCCCTGCCGGCGTCCCCGGCCGCGGTCTCTCGCCCCAGAAGCTGCACTTCATGGCGGCGGTCCCGCGGATCGACGGCCTGTCCTCCGACACGGACCTCGCCGAGGCCACGGCGGCCCTCACCACCGAGGTCGGCCGACACTGGCAGGCGCCGGGTGCGCCGAAGGTACGGCTGCTGCCGCGTCAGCTGGAAGCCGTCGAACTCCCGCCCGGCGACCGCTTCCCGAAGCAGGGCGTGGGCTTCGCGCTCGACGAGGACAATCTGGAGCCGGTGTTCCTCGACTTCGAGCAGGACCCGTTCTTCCTGATCTTCGGCGAGAGCGAGTCCGGCAAGTCCAACCTGCTGCGGCTGCTCATCAAGCAGCTGACACTGCGGTACGGCGGCGACGAAGCCAAGTTCTTCGTGGTCGACAACCGGCGTTCCCTGCTGGACATCACGCCCGCCTCGCACCTGGCCGAGTACATCCCGATGTCGAACCAGATGGACCACCACATGACGGCTCTGGCCGATCTGATGCAGCGCCGGACACCGACGGCCGAGGTCACCGCACAGCAACTGCGAGAACGGAGCTGGTGGCGAGGCCCGCAGGTGTTCGTGGTCATTGACGACTACGACCTCGTCTCGACGTCCAGTGGCAACCCGCTGAGCGGACTGACGGAACTCCTCCCCTTCGCCCGCGACGTCGGCGTCCGCTTCATCATCGCCCGCTCCTCCGCGGGCGCGGGCCGCGCCTCGTACGAGCCGTTCATGCAGCGCATGAAGGAGCTCGGCGCCCAGGGCATCGTCCTCGCCGGTGACCCGGCGGAGGGCGACATCCTCAACGGCGTCCGGCCGCGGCCGATGCCCGCGGGACGGGGTGTCTTCGTTTCTCGTAAGCGGGGAAAGCCGTTGGTTCAGACGGGGTTGGTGGATGTGGAGTACTGAGGTACATCAGCGTTGCAGGCTTGACGAAACTCCCGTCTGCGGGCGGGGCACGGGGAATACGGGGAGGGTCCGCGCATGGCGTGGGACGAGTGGGAACAGTTGAAAGCAGAGGCGCGAAGGGCCCGTCGACACACGTACAGCTGAACCAGCTGGCCCCGGCCGGAGGCGGGGCGGTGGGAACACACGCGGTGACCTCACCGTGCACCAGACAGACCTGGCCGCGATCGGATCTGCGGCGCATGACCTGTTCCAGGAGTTCGGACGATACAGCGATCACGCCCGGATCGCCTCCATGAAGGCAGCCGGAGGGCTGAAGAGCCAGGGCTTCGCTCTGGGCTCCGCCCTCGACCACGTCGCCGAGCACTGGGTCGACCAGGTGCAGACCCTTCTCGATGCCTGCGCTCACATCTCCAACCACATGCGCTACACCAAGAACCAGCACGCGGCCGACGATTCCTACATAGGCGGCACTCTCAGCAGCATCTCCCAGCTCGACAAGGGCTTTGACGAGCGGAAGGACAGCTGACGGCAATGGATCTCGACGCACTGCGCCACGGCAACTTCTTGCAACTCGGTGAGGCCATCACCGACTGGGAGGAGACGACCAAGAAGCTGGCAACCCTGAAAGAAGACGCGCAGAACAACCTCAAGGCCAAGGCGGACAAGGCAAGCTGGAAGGGCGTCAACGCCCAGGTGAGCCGCGAGTTCATCGACAAGACGGCGCAGGAGTTCGCGGACGCCCACACCCAAGCGGACACGATCACCAACATCCTCAAGGACACCCACAGTGAAGTTGTCGGCTACCGGACACAGTTGAACGACGCCGTCGCGCGGGGCGACAAGAAGAACCTCACCGTCATCGACACCGGCCACGGCACCTTCACCGTCACCGTCACCGTCAACACGCGCCCTGACTGGGCCTCCGACCCCAGCGGCAAGACCAGCGCCAACAGCCAGAAGGACGCCGGCGACCTCCGCGACGAGATCCAGCACATCCTCAGCAAGGCCACCGAAAGCGACAACAGTGCCGCCAAGGTATTGAGGCTCCTCGTCGATCAGACCAAGTACGGCTTCTCCGACGCCCACTACAAGGACCGCGACACCGCCGCCGACGCCGTCGAGGCCGCCGCCAAGCTGGCGAAGATGGCCAAGCACCCGGACAAGATGTCTGCCAAGGACATTGCGGAATTCGGTACCTGGAGAAGTACCACAACGACCTTCTGTTCTCCGAGCGGTTCGCAGAGGGCCTGGGCGGCAAGGGCACACTTCAATTCTGGACGGACATGGTGGACGTCCACGCCGGCGCCAGGGGCTCGGAACTCGAAAGCATGACGGAGCTGCAGAAAAACCTGAGCATGACGCTGGCCACAGCATCATGCTCCGATTCGGATGGTATGAAGGCCTGGAAGTCGGACCTCCTAAGGGAGATGAACACAAGCTTCCATTCCGATTCCAAGTTTCCTTCCCAGCAAAATCCCATCGGTGCGCTCGGCTCCCAGGTGATCAGCAACCTGATGCGACAGGGAGAGTTCGACACCGAGTTCCTCGACGACTACCGGACCAAGCTGTTCAAGCGGGACAAGGATGGCGGCGAACTCAACACCAATTCACTCTAGGTGAAGGGATACGACCACATCGACCTGGTCTTCGGTGACGGCAACGGAGGATTCGGTCAATCAGCAGGCGCAGTGGGCGGCCCAAGAGGCCATGAAGAAGCATCATTCGGACCTCCCTGCGGACGGAACCCTCGATCTGGTCCGCAACGCTACAAATGACGGATGGCGGGACAGCGACGGCATCATGGAAGACGTTGAGAAGCGCCCCAGCGCCTGAACCGGGAACCATTCATGGAAGTAGTCGCGATGAGAAAGAGCACGAGATACCTCACCCTCGGTGCCATCGCCCTCTGCCTGGTGGGCGGAGGCTGGTTCGGGTATCAGCAGCTATTCACAAAAGGCCTTGACAGGCTCTCAGAGAAAGTGTGCGACGACGCTGTCGCGCGTGAGACCGCGGTCCGGGCACTTCCCGATTCGAGGTCCGCAGAGCAAAGCGCGAAACGAAGCGGCTCGGGTACGATTTTCACCTTCACGTGTCGTGTCGTCACCAGCAGTGATTCATTCTTGTCCGGCGAGGTGAAAATTCAGGATACGTCTGAGCGGACCTGGGCCGACTTCTACGGAAGTCACGCCGGCACCGCCCTCCTCCGCTCGTCCGCCGACGGCGTCGAAGCGCTCGCCCAGCTCGACAACCACCATGGCACTGCTTCCGTCTACGTCCCATGCGTTCCCCACGGCGTGAAGGCCGACGCGGCTTCCGAGTCCTACGCCCACGTCACCGAAGCCCGCCCGATCGGAGACACCAGGTCCACCGGAACCTCGTTGCGCCAGGCGGTGACCGACTTCGCTTACCAGCTCACCAAGCACGCCTGCGAGTTGGGAGATTGCCAAACGCCACGCGCATTCCCGGCAGAGCTGCCCCGTTACAAGGCCCACTGACTCGGTGGCCGTCTTCGGAGCGACCGTCGGCTGCGGCACGGGAGGAATGAGCTCGGTTCAGAACACCGGCAAGGCATGGACGGTGCCGCCGCTCACTGTGAAGACGCGGTTGCCAGCGGCTGCGAAGGAGACGTCGTCTGCGGTGCCGGTGAGGTCATAGGACCAGACTTCGTGTCCGTTGTTCATCGTTTCCGTGGTCGTCACGGTGGGGCGGACACCCGGATCCAGGAAC
The DNA here is from genome assembly GCF_042959345.1 of Streptomyces sp. NPDC007905. NCBI lineage: Bacteria > Bacillati > Actinomycetota > Actinomycetes > Kitasatosporales > Streptomycetaceae > Streptomyces > Streptomyces sp. NPDC007905. Next base: position 19,696 of record NZ_JBIBKS010000043.1, read on the forward strand.
CAGACGCCGTTGCCCTGCAGAAGAATCGGGAAGTCGTTGTTGTTCACCGCTATCCCGGCGTGCCACCGCTGCTTTCCGCTGCGGACGTCGAGACCGACGGGGAAGCCGTACCCCTCGCTGTCACAGGCGACCGAATACACCACATCACCGTAGATGCTGGGCCGGGACCATTCTTCGTCGCTGTGATCGTAGTAAGCCTGCTCGCTATGTGCCCATAGCTGTTTGCCGTCCGAGATCCTGCGGGCGGTGAACGTCGTGCCGTTGAGGTACACGATGCCGTTCCGGGCGGCCGGGAAGAGGTACCGGTCCTTCGCCAAGTGGCGCGCCGTCCACTCCGTGCGCCCGTTCCTCGTGTTCACGGCCATGGCGTGCCCGGTGCTGGTGGTGACGACGAGCCGTCCTCGGTCGGCCACCGATCTGGGCAGGAGTGTCTTGGAGAAGTCCTCGGGCAGCCGTACCGTCCAGCGGATCTTGGCGTCCGCCCGGCCCACGGCACGCAGCCGGTGGTCCTTCGTCAGCAGGTAGACCGCGTCCGCGTCCGCGGTCAGCAGCATGTCGACGTCGGCCTTGGCCGTCCACTTGGGCTCTCCGGTGGCCGGGACGAACGTGTGCAGCGTGCCGTGGTCGTCCGCGGCCACGAGCAGGCGGTCGGACAAGGAGAGGTAACGGCTCGTCATCCGCATCTCCGGAGCGCTCCAGCGGCGCTTGCCGTCGATGACGTTGAGAGCCACCACGCCCATGACGGAGTTGCCGACGATGACGACGTCCCGTACCACCAAGGGAGCCGGTGACTTGGAACTCGACGCTTCGGTCGCCGTCCACAACGGTTTCGGGGGGTGTCCGACGATGTAGTCACCCTGGTCCGCGGAGAGCAGCCGCGCCGACGGCGTCTTCGCGGCGGGCGGGTAGCTGAACACATCGTTCCGGCGTCGGTCGCTCCCGCTGCCGCGCGACAGCCACCAGGCCGTCGTGATGCCGCTTGCGGCGAGTACGGCTCCGCCGGCCGCGAATCCGGTGAGCAGGCGCCGCCTGCTCGGTCCCTTCCCGGTCTCAGTGGTGGGCAGCAGAGGCGCTGTGAGGTTACGCGCCTCGCGCTCGCGCTCCTTGATCGCCTCCGCTACGGGCCCGCGCTTCCACACCGCGCCGGCCTTCTTGGACAGGGCGAAGGCGGTCGCGATCTGCTCGGGGGTGGGCCGTCCCGCGACGTCCTTCGCGAGGCAGGGCGCGACCAGCGCGTGCTGCTCGGGTGAGAGACCGTGCCAGCGCGGCTCGCCATGGACGACCTCGTACTGGACGGCGGCCACGTGCATGCCCTCGAATGCGCGGTGGCCGGTGGCCGCGTAGACGAGGACGGCACCCAGGGAGAAGACGTCGGCCGCGGGAGTGACCCGGTGTCCGAGCACCTGCTCGGGGGCACCGTACCCCGGAGTGACCGGGATCTGTCCGGTGGTTGTGAGGGTCAGCCCGTGCTCGGGCCGTGCGATACCGAAGTCGATGAGCCTCGGGCCTTCGGAGGTCAGCACGATGTTCGGCGGTTTGAGGTCACGATGGATGAAGCCGGCCGCGTGGACGTCGCGCAGGGTCCGGGCGAGCGAGCCGGCCAGGGCCCGCAGCGTGGTGTCGTCCAGCGGTCCGTGCCGTTCCACGATCTGCTCCAGCGTCGGCCCCGCGAGGAACTCGGTGGCGATCCACGGCCGTCCGCCCTCGGTATGCGCGCCCAGCACCGCCGCCACGCCCGGACTCCGTACGGCCTGGGCGGCCAGCGCCTCGCGTACGAACCTCTGGGCGAGGCCGGTGTCATGGGCGAGTTCCGGGCGGAGCACCTTCACCGCGGCGACGGTTCCCGCGTTGTCCTGGCCGACGTAAACCTTGCCCATGCCTCCCTCGCCGAGCACGCCGAGCAGGCGGTACGGACCGAGACGGATCGAATCACCGGTGCCCAGGGGCTTCATCTCGCATCGCCTGCTTCTCTGTCCACCGGTTCTGTTCTCTTCACGGCTTGTTCGCTCTTCACGGGACGGCTCACTGCAAGGGGAAGGCCGCCAGGTAATTTCCACCCAGCGCGATGACCCGTTTCGACTTCTCGTGGGTGACGAAGCGGTCGCCGGTGGTCTTGAAGGATCGGACGGGGGCGAAGGTGGAGTGCCAACCAATGCCCCACAGCTCCGACCCGCGCCTGTTGTAGACGTAGTTGGGCCCGATCACCGGCGGGTCGGTGAGGTCGGCTTTCGCTGCTTGTCCGCCCCGCTCCTCCCACATGACGACGCCGCCGTCGGCGGTGAACGCGATGAGCCCGTGCCCCTTCTCTGCCACGAACACCGTTCCGTCGCACACCAGCGGGGGACCGTAGGTACGGCCCGGCCGCTCCGACTTGGTGTCCCAAGCGACTGCGCCGTCGCTGAGCCTCAGGGCCCGCAATGGGCCGGTACCCACGTACAGATGATCCGCGTCGAGGGCCAGTGGCCGGCGCATGCGGTCCGACTTGACTCCGTCGAGCGGGTGGTCCCAGCGGACGGCACCGGAGCGCGTGTCGCGGACCACGGCCCGTACTCTTCCGTCGTTCGCCTCCTCCAGGGCCACGAGATGACGTCCTACGACCCCGGCATTGAGGAAGTAGAACCGTTCGGAACCCGGCCGCCGGGCAGGCAGCGGTGTCGTCCACAGGCGTTTTCCCGTGCCGATGTCGACCGCGAAGAGGTACCAGGACTGCGAGGCGAGGAAGCCCTCGTCGGAGAAATTGCCACGCCCGGCCGCCACGTACGCGACTCCGTCCGCGGTGCACACCAGCTGGTTCTCGTAGAGAACCCCGTTGAAGTCCGTGAATTCCGCGAATGGCTTGGCCACCTGGCCGTTGAGGAGGTCGACGGAAGCGAGGATCAGCGGAAATCCGCCGGGCTTGCCCGCGTTGTTCTCGGAGCCCTTCGCCTGCACCAGCCTGATGAGGCGCTGCCCGTCGGAAGCCACCTGCCAGGTGTTCTCCATCTGGTCCGACGCGAACTGGATCGCCCCGGTCTGCGCGACGATGCCACCAAGTCCCTGGCCCGCCACCAACGTCACCAGGTTCCCGACGACATGCAGTTGCGCCGGTATCGTGTCGTCGGGCGGGTCGGCGACCTGCCGCTGCCAGAGAGAATCCAGCTTCTTCGTCGGCAGTTGGCTGTTACTGGGCCCCGGATCGGGCTCGCGCGCGGGGCCCGATCCGCCGTGCTCGATCCAGGCCCACGCGCCCGCCCCCGCACCCGCCACGGCCAGGGCCGCTCCCCCGCCAGTGAGCAGCAGCCGTCGTCGGGAAACGCGCGCGGTCGGAGCCGTCACCACCGTCTCCGGCTCCTCGGGCGGCGCGGGCAACCGGTGTGGCGCGATGTGCCACACCTCGGCGGCCCGCAGGGCGATGTCCGCGAGAAGTTCGTCAGGCAGATGGTCGGCGAACTCGCCGGATCCATCGTGGAGTTGGCAGGCGACCTGCGCTGTCGTCGGCCGTCGGAAGGGATTCTTGTCCAGGCACTGCGCGAGCAACGGCACGAGGCTGCCTGGGACATCGCTCAGGTCGGGCTCGGCGTACTGGACCCGGTATAGGAGATCCGCCGCCTGCCCGTGCCCGAAGGGCGGACGCCCAGTGGCGGCGAAGACCAGCAAACCGGCGAGTGCGAAGACGTCACCGGCTGCCGTGTGCTCCTGCCCACTCGCCTGCTCCGGCGACATGAAGGCTGGGGTGCCGACCGCGACCCCGACCCGGGTGAGACGGTCGTCGCCGGCCGCCCGCGCGATACCGAAGTCGATGACCTTTGGCCCGTACGCGGTGATGAGGATGTTGGACGGCTTGAGGTCACGGTGCACAACATCGGACGCATGCAGCTGCCCCAGCGCCCCGCACAGCGCTGCCCCCAGCGCCCGTACGGACGCTTCGGGCAGCGGCCCGCACAGCTCCACAGCCTCGTCGAGCGGCGGCCCGAGCACGTACTCGGTGGCAAACCAGGGCGTCTCCGCCCGCGGATTCGCGTCCACGACCCCGGCGCCGAACCGCTCCCCTACGACCCGGGCCGCGTCCGTCTCCAGCCGGAACCGGGTACGGAAGGCCGGTTCGGAAGCGATACGGGCGTGCATCGTCTTCAGCGCGACGGTACGGCCGCCTGCCGTGCGGGCGAGGTAGACGGTGCCCATGCCGCCGCTGCCGAGGCGGGCGATCGGGCGGTACGGGCCGAACGCCTGGGGGTCGTCGTGGGTGAGTGGGGAGGGCATGGCCGTAGTCAGTTCGGGTGAGGGAGAGGGCTGGGGCTGGTGGGCGGTGCCGTCGTCGCCTCGAGGGCGATCTCCGCGGTGAGGACGGCCGCCGACTGATGGGCGAGGGCGGCGATCACGCGGCCGGGGAGCCAGCCGGGGGTGAGGAGGGAGGCGGAGTGCTTCTGGGTTTCGGTGTGGGGTCCGGTGCGGGTTCCGGTGTCGGCCTCTGTCCCGGTCCCTGTGTCGCCGAACAGGAGGTCGATCAGCTCGGCCAGCTGGGGGCGAGTGCTCGGGTCACGGGAGAGGCACCGGGCGATGACCGTACGGAAGGCGGCCGGGATCTCGTTCCGCTCCGGTGTCGTGTGGCCGGTGGCCGCATAGGCGAGCGTCGCGCCGAGTGCGTACACGTCCCCGGGGGGGCGCGGGCGGCCGCCGGATGCCTGTTCCGGGGGCAGACTGCCCGCTTCCAGCCCTGGCAGCCCGGAGCGGGGCGTACCGTCGGGGGCGGCCGCGCGCACCGCGCCGAAACAGGAGAGGCGGGGGCCGTCGCCGGCGAGGAGGACGGCCGCCGGTGACACGCCGGCAAAGGTTAGCCCCTGCCCGTGGAGGACGGCCAGGGTCTCGGCGAGGGCCACGCCCAGCGCGCGTACGGTCCGCTCGGGCAGCGGTCCGCCGTGGACTGCGAGGGCGGTCGGCAGTGGCAGGACGGGCAGGTACGGGCTGGAGTACCAGGCGGGCTCGCCGGGACCGGCGAGGGCCGTGGCCGGCGCGGCGCAGGGGCCGAGGAGGTAGCGGGAGGCCTCGGCCTCGGTCAAGAAGCGCTGAGCGTCGCCTCCGGGCAGCGGGAGGGAGAGCAGGACGGTGCGCCGGCCGTCGGCGCTGCGGGCGATGTAGCGCCGCTCAGGTACGGGTGCCTTGGTACGGGGGTCGTCCAACGCGGTGATGAGGACGTACGGACCGACGTACCGAGTTCGTCCGACTCGGTCCTGCCCCCCTGCGCCCACCACATCTGTGGCGCCACCCGTGCTGTCCACAATTCCCTGTCCTGTTGCCTGTCTTGCCGTCTGTCTTGTTTCCGTTGTCCTCTGCCGGGCATCTAGTGCCGGCTCCGGGCATGGGAGGGGGGTGGGCACCTCCCGTGCGTGCCCACCCCGGTACCACTTCCTGCCCGTCGGCTCTGGTTCGAGCCTTACATGAAGTAGCTGGCGGCCTTCTTGTCGCCACCCTGGTAGTCGCCGCCGGCGGCGTGCACGACGCGGCCGATCGCCATCAGGGCCTCGTGGATGCCCTGGGCCTCACGGTCCCACGCGGCCTGCTGCTCGGTGTACGCGTTGTGGGCCTCGCCCTCCCACATGCTGGCGACGGCGGCGACCTTGTGCTTGATGGCCTCGAGGCTCTCCTCGAGCCGCTTGGCGTGGTTGGCGAGCTGCGTGGCGGTGTGGTCGAGGTTGTGGTACGAGACTTCGAGTTCGCCGAGGTTGTTGGCGCCCATGATTACTCCGTAGCTGAGAAGTTGCGGCCTGGCCGGGATCAGTAGCTGGACAGCGCGGAGTGCGAGCCGCCGAAGTCCACGTCGACTCCCTGAACCTGGGCGCGGACCTCGTCTTCGGTGCTGTCCTTGATCTTTCGGGTGGTGCTCATCGCCTCGATGAACTTGGCGAGGATGTTGCCGATGCGGACCATGCGCTCGTTGATCTCGGTCTGCTTGGCGTTGAAGGCGCCGGCACCGATGCCCTTCCAGTGGCCCTCGAGGCTGTCGATGATGCTCTGCAGGTCCTTCAGCTGGCCCTTGATGCCCTCGAAGCGGTGCAGAAGCTCCTTTTCGAGGACAATGATGTCCTTGTCGCTTACCTTCTGACGCCCTGTCGCCATTGCGATGCCTTTCGTTGTGAACTGACCTTGCCCTGCGCTGATTTCTGAGGCCAGCACAGAAGGCAATTGGGCTTCTGCTCACTCGGCGAGGAGCAGGTATTCGGGAGAGCACTCAGGCGTTACGGCGTGCCCGCAGCACGGCAAAACCTGCGCCTCCGATGACTAGTACGGCTGCTGCGGCGCCGATGATCACCCAGGTCTGCGTGCTGCCACCGGAGCTGGAGTCCTTGGCTGCGGCGGAGGCGGGGCCGGTGGAGGAGCCGGCGTCCTTTGTCGGCTTGGTGGACGGGGTCTTGGCCGACTCGGTGGGTGTGGCTGAGGTGCCGTTCTCGGCCGCCAGGGGGTCGACATCGGCCGGACCGGGGTTGATGTCCTTGTTCGTCAGCACCAGCCGAGGGCGGAGACCGCCATAGCCGAGGTACGTGCTGGGCTTGTCCTTCGGCCAGGAGCGACCCGCGGTGTCGATGAGGGTCCGCAGGACTTGATTGCCCGTCCAGTCCGGGTGAGCGGACCAGACCAGGGCGGCGGATGCGGAGGCGATGGCGGAGGCGGGGCTGGTGCCCTGGCTGTCGCAGTACTCATTGAACTTGCTGTCGCACCAGGAAGGGATGTGCAGGCCCGGGGCCGCGAAATCCACGTAGTCGCCGTGGGTGGAGAACTTGGCGACCGTGCCGGATTTGTCGATCGCGGAGACGCCGATCGTGTACGGGTAATTGGCCGGATACTCCTGACCATTACCCTTGTCTCCGCTATTGCCGATGGCGGCGAAGACCAACTTGCCCTTGGAGGCCGCGTACTTGATGGCGGCCTTGGTCTCGTCATCGGGGTACGGGCCACCGAAGGACATGTTGATGATTTTGGCATCGCTGTCGGCGGCTGCTCGGATTGCCGCGGCATCGCTGGGCGCGTTCCTCTCTTCCTCGCCCGTCAGCCCGTCCGCACCATTCAGCCCCTCCAGGTCAATACGGATGGGGATGATCTTTGCGCCCGGTGCAAGCCCCTTGATGCCGCCGCCTGCGCCCGTGCCAGCGATGACTTCGGCCATGGAAGTGCCGTGCCCGGCGTAATCGTGGGTGACGTGATAGGCCACCGACTTGGGCACGTCGTCGACCAGTACTTGGCCCTTGAGAGAGGAGGTTTCGGGATTGACCCCGCTGTCGATCACAGCAACCTTCACCCCCTTGCCGCTGCTGATCTTCCATATCTCCTGGGCGTGCATCGCATCCAGGTACCACTCCTTGGACTGCACGTCCACGGCGGCGGCTCCGGGAGCAAGCGCTGCCGACGTGACGACCAGCGCGCCGAGTGCCGAACACACAGCAGACAGCCGTCTCGCGTTGCGCCTCGACAAGAGGGCAGTCTTCATGCCACGTCGGCGGGTCCCTGGCTTCATGCCTGTGTACGTCCTCGTTCGGGTTCAGTCGCTCTTCTGCGGCGTGTCGCGCCGCTGCTTCTGGGACTGGCGGTGATGTTCCTTCTCGGTCGGCTCGCCGACGCGACCGGACCCGCCCTCCGGACCTCGTCGGTCACCGACAACACCACGGCCGAGTCCGGAGTCGCCGCCGTGTCCCGCAGAGCCCTTGACGGGCGAGGCGGCAGCGTTGCGCGGGGCACCGATCACGCCTTGAGGGTTGGACGCAGAGCGCAGCACCTCCTGCGCGTTGCCCCGCTCCGCCTTGGCGGCAGGTGCGCCCACGACCCCCCGTTGGCCGACGGTCCCCTTCGCCGACGTGGACGAGACCGGTTCCTCGGCACCGATGACCGTACCGCGCGGCATACGCGGGTTGGAGCGGTCACCGCTCGGACGACCTGTGACGGGCTTGCCGCCCACGACTCCGTTGCGCACGGGACCGCTCGGGCCGGTGGTTCCGGTACGCCCGGTCGGCGTATTGACGGGCCTCGGAGTACCGCCGGTGACCCCACGGCCGAGGGGCGAGCGTCCCGCCTGGGTCGTGCCCCTCATACCCGGCTGACCGGTCGGAGTCGCGCGTCCTGCGGCACGGGCTGCCTGCCCCAACGGCCCCTGCGGGACCCGCCCGCTGGCAGTGGCACGCCCGGTCTGTCCCTCTGGCTCCTGCGGAACTCGGCCAGATCCCTGCGGGAGCCGACCGCTTGGGCCGGTGCGGCCTTGCGCGGACAGGGGTAGCCGGGATGCTGGCCCATAGCTGCTGGAACGTCCGACAGTCGGCGCGATCGGAGGCGCCACCGGGCCAGTGGGCAGCGGAGGCGTCCGCCCGCCTCCGCCTGTCGTCGGAAGAGTCGGCGCCGGAGTGTCGTGCGGTGCGGGCGCCGGGGGCAAGGTGCCGACCGTGTTGATTTCCGTACCGACGTCGTGACCGTGACTCGTGACCGGCTCGTGTACTTCCTTGACAGGTCCGGCGTGTCCACCGGTGACCGTGCCGGTCGGTTCGGCCGTTGAGTGGTGACCTGCTCCCGAACCACCTCGAACAGCAGCCGTAAGCGCTGGAGATGCTCCAGAACCGTACCTCGCGAGGCCGTCGTCTCTCATGCCCTGCGGCTTTGGCACGCCGACATTCGTGATGGGCTTGATCGGCTCAGGCTCCGGCTCACTAGTCAGGTCCGAAGCCGCAACCTTGTAGTACGAGGCCAACCGGTTCATCTGGTTGATGGCCTCTTGCCGGTTCTTCTCGGCCTTCACCGCGGTCACGTAGTCCGGGTTGCTGTCGACCTGCTTGGCCTTCGGCAGCTCGGTGGGCTTCTTCTGCTCGCCGGCCGGTCGCGTGTCCCTGGGCGGCATGGAAACGCGGGCGGAGGCCAGGCCGGTGGCCGCCACAGAGAGGTGAGTGCCGGCTCGGTCGGCATAGTGAGCGAGGTGGTGGGTGTACTTGAGCAGTTCCTGCGTCCAGCCCTGGAAGGCCCCGGCGCCCTCGCCCTCCCAATCGACCTTGAGGTGCTCCTCCAAGTCCCCGGCGGCTTTACGGATGCCCGCTCCGGCATCGAACAGGGCCTTGCTGGTCAGTTCGAGGTGCTCCGGGTTGGCATGCTCGACCAGGTCGATCATGTCGTTGAGGCCGTGGTCCTCGAAATTCGTCGATCCGACGAGGTTGACACGAACACCGCCGAAGAACGGCATGTTTGCCAGCATGTTCTGTGCAGTCGTGATAGGCGTGACCTCTGTGTCGACTGTCTCGTCGACCTGCTGCACATCCGACTTGTACTTCTGCTGCTTCTTCCAGTCGTCGCTCACTACAGGTCCGTCCCCATCGACTTGCCGTGGCTGCGTGTGGGATGCGGTGCCGCCGGCTTGGTGTGCCCGTGCCCTGCCTTCGACTTTTCGGCGGCCTTCTTCGAGTCGTCCTGGTACTGCGCGTCGAGCTTCGCCCGAATCTGCCAGAACCGGCGCCGGACCTCGTCCTCGGTCATGTTGTAGGTGGCATCCGCTGCATGCGAGGCAAGTTGTAGAGCCTGGATGTGCAGACCCAGAGTCTGCGAAAGGTGCACGAGACGCGAGTGGACGTTGCCGTAAGCGGTGTGCACCTCGTCCGCCTCGTCGAACTTGGCGTTCGTGCCACCGAACGACGAACGACTGAGCTGCTGCTGCGCGACCTTGGACGGACCACCGTCTCCGCCGTCGAACTCGCTCAGTACGCCGTCGAGCTTGTCCTTGAACTCCTTCAGCGCGTCGATGCCGCGCCTCATGTCCGAGCCGCTACCGCCGCTCACCGCGACCCCTTCCCCGTTTCCCCGTTGGTACAGCTGCCGACGGCCCGAGTAGCGCCGCGCACTCCCGGGATCCATCACTGACCACTGTAGTCACTGTGTAAATCGAGGCCAACTGAACTCTGCGACAGTCCAGTTGCAATGGTGTCCCGAAGTGACCGCGTCTGGACCACCCAAGACCGACATGGCGGCCAATAAAGACAGATGCATCTCTGCGTCTGCGCAGAAGATTCACATCCCCCTGGATGGCCTGCCGCCCGATGCCGTCCTGACGTGAACTTTGCAACTACAAAACCTCACCCTGAGGAAGGGGTGATCGTGTTGTCCGGGCAGTCCGACCGGGGAGGGGAGCCGACACCCCTGCTGCCCCGGGGAACGGCCGGTTGGGCCCATCTGCCCCGAACCTTCACGACTGGCAAGTCGCACATCAAAGGCATGAGGCAGATTTTTCTCGGCGTAGGTTGCTAACTTGACCCGGCACCGGAACATCCGCACGGGGGAAGGGGTCCTTCCATGGCATGGGACGAGTGGGAGCAACTCAAGGCGCACGCAGCCGAGCGACAATCGACCCATATGCGCCTCAACCAGCTGCCGACGGACGGCGGGGGCGGAAGCACGGGCGGAGCCGGGGACCTGGTGGTCAACCAGGACGATCTGGGTGTCGTCGGGCACGAGGCCAACCTCCTGTACACCGCCGTCAAGAGCCAGGCCGACATCGCCGCCGGTGCGGGAGGTGGCGCGACGACGCAGGCCGCGACGACTCTGAAGTCGCACGGGTTTCAGACGGGCGGCGCTCTCGCGACCACCGTCGAGGTGTGGTCCTCACAGGTGAAGTCCGTACTGCAGGCCTGTGCACACATCTCCGACCACCTGGACTACACCCAGAAGCGGCACGCGGAGGACGACGCCAAGATCGGTGCCGTGCTGCGTGGGAGTGATGGCTCAGCCGTGTCCGTGTCGCAGCTCAACGAGTACTTCAAGTAGGAGAGGTTCTGATGGCTCTCACCTTCACGGACCTCATCGAGGTCGACCTCGGCAAGCTCGCCACCGCCGTGTCTGACTGGAAGAAGGCCGTCGACGGTCTCAAGAAGTCGGCGGAGAGCGCCCGTACGGGGATGCAGGCCAAGTCGGACTCCGCCCGGTGGGCCGGTGTGAACGCGACGGTGACGCGTGAGTTCGTCACGAAGACGGCCAAGGAGATCTCGGACCTGCACACCGAGGCGAACAGCATCTACCAGGTCCTCGACGACGGGCACACCGAACTCCTCTCGCTGCAGAAGCAGATGAAGACGGCGGTCCAGGACGACGCCCCCAAGCAAGGTATCCGTGTCGAGGACATCGGCGACGGAAAGGTGCGCTGCTTCTTCCCCCACGTCCGCGGTGACAGCGACGAGCGCACTCAGGAGCAGCTCGACGGCAAGCAGGCGCTGGAGGACCGGATCAACCAGATCCTGGCCCATGCCGCCGAGATCGACGCGTCGGTCGCCCGGGCGTTGGCGCAGAGCCATGGGAACGACCGCCACAACGCGGGCCACAGCAAGTACGAGTCCCTGAACGACGCCGAGGTCGAGCGCGCCGTGGAGCTGGCGCACAAGGGTAAGAAGATGTCCGACGCGGAGCTGCGTGAGCTGAACGAGCTGTTGTGCTTCAACTCCATAGAGCAGGACGGTGAGTTCGCCACCGAGTTCTACCAGGGGCTCGGCGGGCCGGAGAAGACGCTGCAGTTCTACGCCGAGATGTCGATCGACGGCACCGACGCCGACGCGACCAAGACCCGGCTCAATGAAGTGCGGGACCTTCAGAAGGCCATGGGGTACACGCTCGCCAACGCCACGGACCCGGACCACGCGCACCATCTGCCCGACAAGTGGGGCGCGGACTTCCGGCGCCTCGGCACCCAGCAGATCGGCTGGGAGAAGGGGCAGTGGAACAAGCCGTACGGCTACCAGGTGCTCGGCGGGCTGCTGCGGTACGGCAACTACGACTCGCGGTTCATCAACCCCATCGCGGAGCACATCACCCAGCTCCACAAGAAGGACCCGTACTTCTTCCTATCGAACAAGCCGGCTGGCAACCCGGACACCTACGGCTTCAACCCCTCCGGCAGGCTCGGTACTGGAAACGACCCCTTGAACAGCGTCCTCGAGGCACTGGGTCACAGTCCGGAGGCCTCCCAGAAGTTCTTCACCGACCCACCGACCGCCTACAACGAGGACGGCACGGTGAAGAAGGGGGGCGCCCCAGGCTTCCAGTCGTATCTCGATCTGTTCACCGACAAGGACTTCGAGTGGACGGTCGACACCAACGCCACGAACGTCCTGGCCGACGAGGACAAGACCAAGGCGGCCCTGAACTTCGGTCCGGAAGCTCTGGGCCACGCGCTGGAGTCCGCGACGACCGGCCGACCGTACGACAGCGACGCCACGGCCGACGCGGTCAGGCACACCGACGCGCAGGCACACCTGGTCAGTGACATCGTCAACAAGTTCGGCGAGCATCCCGAACTCATCCGGCACAACGAGAACGGAGACCTGGACGACGCGGAATCGGGTCCGTTGTACGCCATGCGGGAAAGCCTCGGAGACATCACCGCCGAATACATGGGCGACTTCCAGCGGGCCATGTACAGGGAAGGTGACGACAGCGACCTCTTCCCGACCTTCGGTGCCGCAGCCGACCTGGACTCCGGGTACGCTCAGCGTTTCCTCGGCGAGGTGGGTCAGGATCCTCACGCCTACTCAGCGATCACCAGCGCGCAGCAGGCCTACACGACTCAGGTTGTAGACAGTGTGATCAACGGAGACAGCCACTCGCACGCGTCGCTCGACGGTCGAGTGGGCAATGCCGTGGCGCCGGGTGCAGCCATCGCTGGCATCATGAGCGATGCGCGAGCCGACGCGATCTACGAGTACCATACGGCGAAGGACACTGAATTCAACGAGGCAGCGGCTGACAAGCAAAAATGGGTGAACCGCATCCTGGGTATGGGTATTGAGAAGGTCGGGGAAAGAGTTCCCATCGCCGGTGCTCCTCTCGAATGGGCCTCGGAGGACATCCAAGAGTCCATCATGAAGAGCATCGAACACGACACCACGACTGATGCCGAACTCGAGGCCGGAAACGATTACTCCCGGGGCCGCGATGCGGCTATTGACTCCGCGAAGGCTGCTGTCGATCACGCCCTGATCAACAATCAGGAGATCGATCCCGACACGGCTGACGACCTGCGCTCAGCGGCTCGCGTCTCTGCAGGCAATGCCCATTCGGCCGGCGCTCAGTGGAACTCGGAGAGTGACGCGAAATGAGACTTTCGACCCTTGGAGTCTCACTGACGGCAGCCATGGTCCTGGGGGCCTCAGCCGGGTGCTCGTCGGACAGCCCGAAGCGCGAGTTCACGGCTCCCAAGGATCTGTGCGGTATCGCAGTTCCGGCTAGCTCGCTGACTCGCCTCCTGCCTGCCTCGGGCAAACAAATCGACGCCAAAGAAACAAAGAGTGACTCCAGGGCGACCTGCGAGGTGCAGGTTGACGGCGATGTGGTGCTTACCGTCGAGAGAGAGCGCGTCGACGCCGGTCGATCGGCCTGGAACATCGCGTCGTACGATCACGGCATCGGTCATGTGAAGTCCGGCGACGACGACGCCATCGCCTACGTGGACCGGGCATCGGTTTCGGTCGTGCCCTGCCGACAGCGCGGAAATCAGGACGAAGCCATGAGCACGTACATCAGGACGCTGAAGCCGGGGCGTCAGGACGAGTCGGCCATGAGGGGACTCATTTCCCGTTACACCGCAACGCTCAAAGAGCAACGCCCCTGTTAGGTCAGGTCCCGCTCACACCGAGCAACAGGGGGCTCCAGTGGAACAGGGAAGTGGCAGGCGATGAAGTCGGCGGCGCACATCCTGCGGGACATGTCACTTGTGGTTGTCGCGATCGTGGCGGTCGGTTGCTCTGCGGAGCAACCGACGCGGGGCTCACGGTCCCGGAGGCATTGTGCGGAGTGTCTGTCTCGAGCGAGGCGCTCTCTCGTCTCCTGCCGGCCTCGGCGAGCGCCTCACCACTCGACAGAACGGGGGTTCGGACGATGGGTAAGCCATTCACGCAATGGCCAAGGACATGGATACCGAGATCCCTGACTGAGTCGCGGCCGACTGGGCCATGCCCCCCATTCACTGTGTTGGAAGGCAGGGCTTGATCAAGTTCCGTTGAGGTCGGGCTTGTAGGTGATGCCCAGGATGGGGAGGGCCCGTTCGGGTTGGTCGCGGATGGCGCGGGTGGTC
>NZ_JBIBKS010000044.1:0-33290 GCF_042959345.1 Streptomyces sp. NPDC007905
CAACTTCGCCCGAGCACGGTTCACTTCATGTGCATCCACACCCCCAACATGCCCCCAAACAGGACCGCGAGACAGACCTAACGGAGCCCTACTAGTGCTGTGACCGCGTAGGTTCGCCGGGTTGGGTCGTGCTGATGGCTCCCTGCACCAGTACATCCGCATCTCGGTCGACTGCTACCCCGGCGACCCCGAGCGCTCCAACGCCCACTACCGGGCCCACCCGCTGACCTGGGATGAGTTAGCACTCACGGCGACCTGCCGCGGGGAGGTGATGCGCCGGCCGCCACACCAAGGACCCGCGCCGCCGCGGCGGCATGACCGCCGACACCGTCAACGACATCGTCAAAGCCGCCGCCCGCGCCGCCGAACTGACTCCCACGCCCACGTGCTGCGCTTCCTGGAGCGCGCGCAGGAACGCGACCTCGCGCGCACCCGCCGGTGGATCGCAGATGAGGAGCGGCGGCAGGCGGAGCAGCGGCAGGGCGAGCGGGCCCGGCCCCCGGCGCCGGACTGGTTCCTCGAGCTCGGCCTCAATCAGGACAGCCCGCCGGTGTACGTACATACCGGCGGTTGCTGGAACGTCGCAAAGCGGAGCCGGGGCGTGCCGCGGGATGCGGCGCTGCGGGCGCTCGCCGACGGAGTTGCGGCGTGCCCGCAGTGCCGGCCGGACGCCGAGCTGGGATACCTGGAGTGAAGACTGTCTACCGGCTGGGCAGCGCCCCCAACGAGCCGCCCGCGGCTCCAAGGCGGGCGGTCCCGCTCTCCTTGGGGCCCCGCCTCCCTTCAATGCCTGAATACCTCCCCGAACAACGCCGGAATGCCGAACTCCGGAAATTCAAAGGACGGCCGATGCGACGCGCCCGGGGCGTCGCGCCGCAGTCACCCGCACGGGCGGAAGGTCACATCACCGCGCGACGGCGGGGTCGCAATGTCGCTGGTCGTGCTGCTGGTGGGTGAGGCGCGCCACCTGGTCGATGTGCGGCTCGCGGGTGACAGCTGCGACGCGCCTGATCACACAACCGGTCGTCGCCCCGTGTGCGGGCGGGCGGTGAGAGAGTGGGCGCATGTGCGGTCGATACGTCTCCACCCGGCGCCCGCAGGACCTGGCGCAACTGTTCCGCGTCGACGAGTGGCCGACGACGGAGGCGCTCGCACCGAACTGGAACGTCGCCCCGACCGACGACGTCTGGGCCGTCCTGGAACGCACCCCACGCGACGACGGCGGTGCCGCTGCGCCCTCGAGGGAGTTGCGGCCGCTGCGCTGGGGGCTGGTGCCGTCCTGGGCGAAGGAGCCGAAGATCGGCGCGCGGATGATCAACGCGAGGGTGGAGACCGTGCACGAGAAGCCGGCCTTCCGCCGCGCGTTCGTCAAGCGCCGCTGCCTGCTCCCCGCGGACGGCTTCTACGAATGGATGCCGGGTAAGGACCCGGCCACCGGCAAGGCCCGCAAGCAGCCGTACTTCATCCACCCCGAGGACGACCAGGTGATGGCGCTCGCCGGGCTGTACGAGTACTGGCGCGACCCGGCTGTCACCCAGGACGACGACCCGGCCGCCTGGCTGATGACCTGCACGATCATCACCACCGAGGCTACCGACGCAGCCGGCCACGTGCACCCGCGCATGCCCCTGGCGCTCACCGAGGACCACTACGAGGCCTGGCTCGACCCCGCCCACCAAGACCCCGACCACCTGCGCGCTCTCCTCGGCCAACCCGCCGACGGACATCTCGACGCCCGCCCGGTCTCCACGGCCGTCAACAACGTCCGCAACAACGGTCCCCAACTCCTCGACCCGATCAGCTTGTAGCCGCAGACGAGTGAATGGTCGGCGGGGCGGGCCGTCCCTCGGACGTCCGAGGACGCAAGCGACCGAAGCGACCGTAACTCCGACAATCGGCCGGGCACGCGCGAAACCACCGTCAGCAGCCGGGCACCCGGCGTGCCGGAACGTGAGCTGGACGACCAGCGACCAGGCATGGGCCGCGAGCACACGTCACAGCCCCGTCTGGTCGGCACTGCCGAACGAGACAGCGGGAACTCATCTCGGGCGTCCGGGAGTTGTCATCTTGTAGTGATCCGCACCCAGGGAGCAGTCGTGAGCGAGCCGCAGAAGACACCGGACCCCTCACGCCCACGGCTACGGCCCCCACCACTGCGTCAGCGCGGCCGCCGTCAATGAAGGCGTGTGGCTGGAGTGCGACGAGTGCAGCACGAAGCCCGGGTACCGGGGGACGCGGGAGAGCCTCGGGAATCACAAGTACCACTAGCGCGACGCCGAGAAGTGAGGACACCATGACCAAGCTCCAGTCCCTGGAGCAGTCCGTACGGGCTCTCGGCGGCCTGTGGGACACCCAGCGTGCCGTCACCGCTTTCCGCGACGCCGGACACGGGGAGGGTGACCAACGGCAGCAGGAGAAGCGAGCGCGCTGGGCGCTCCGGAGGCTGGTGGAAGCCGGTGTGCTCACCAAGGTGCAGGACCGTCCGGTGCGGTACCGCACGACTGAGGACGCTGAACACGCGTAGGTGTCCTCGCCGACCAGTAGCGTGAGGTGGAAGTCGGCGCGGTGGTGGTTTTCCCCCGGCTTCCCTGAGCCGGGGGAGGGCCTGCGGGTGTCAGGCCTGCGGGAGCCGGTCGAGGAAGCCAAGGACGGCGGTGATCCGGCCGTCATCGGTCAGGGTGATCACGTCCGAGCCGGCGACCGGAGCCGAGCCGTCGGCGGTGGACACCAGTTCCCAGCTGAAGCGGGTGCCTGAGTGGGCGGGGAGCACCGTGGGAGCAGGAGCGGTAAGCGTGGCAACCGGCAGGAGTGGAGCGCGCCGGTGTGGGCGTGGGTGGGTGCAGGGGCGTCACGGCGTTGAGCGGTGCTGGGGGGCGAGCGCTTCCGGCTTCGCCCGGTGATGTAGGGGCGGCCGTTGGTCATCCAGTAGTCGACGGGAGGTGATGCGGCTGTCCTTGACTGACTTCCCCGGAGCAGCCCGAGGGGGCCGGTTCGGGGACGTCGTGGGCCGGTTCGGGGGGCGAGGTCAGTTCTGCTTGTGCGACCTTAAGCGCCTCCCGCGCGGACACCGCCGGCCCGTTGGCGTCCTGGATCTGGCGAGCAACCGCGCAGCCGCGCGGTAGGCGGCGGCGACCCGTTGCGGCATCTGCCCGGCCCTTCGGTGGTGGCCCACATGGCAGCCGTCGTCACCCCGCGGCCATCCCGCGTCGCCGGAGCCCTGCCGACTACCGAGGCGCCGTGCTCGAATCCCGGCACAACCCACCTGGACGACCCTGGGGACTACCGGTAGCTGATGGCCAGCCACCTGCCGGGCGCGGCCGAGGCGTCGGGGGCCCTGCTTTGGGAAGCACTCCCCGCAGTACCACCGGCCCGACAGGGTCAAATGCGCAAAAGTTGGCCACCGTCCAAGACGAACACATGGCCGCACACGAAGTCACTGCACACCAGATACACGATGGCTTCCGCCACCTCATCGGCACTTCCCAAGCGACCGACCGGGGTGGTCTGCACTACCCAGTCCACCACGCCAGAACCAGCCGCACGAGTCATCTCCGTATCAATGTTCCCTGGCGCCACTGCATTAACCAGCACGCCCTTCTCTCCCAGCTCCGCCGCCATTGCGGTGGTCACGGAGTTCACTCCGGCTTTGGCCGCGGTATAGGCGAGCACTGCTGCGCCCCCATTGAATGAATACGTCGAGGTCAGGTTGACGATGCGGCCCCAGCCACGATCGACCATGGTCGGTGCGAAGCTGCGGATTGCATAGATCACGGACAGCAGGTTGACATCCACAGCGCGCCGGATGTCGTCATCGCTCTGGCCGCACCAATCGCTGGGGCGGGAAATGGCGCCTGCGTTGTTGATGAGGATGTCGACGGGGCCCATCTCCTGCTCGATTTCGGCGCGCGCCTTCATCACTTCACCCGGTTCGGTGGCATCGCACTTGATCGCGTGTGCCGTCCGGCCGAGTGCCTTCACTTCTTGCACGGCCTCCGCCGCCGCTGCGGAGTTCTGGTTGTAGGTAATGGCAATGTCGGCACCTTCCACGGCCAGGCGCTTCGCCGTCGCTCGACCGATTCCCCGCGCCCCCCCTGTGACCAGAGCGGTCCTGCCGTTCAGCTTCATCAGCACTCCTCAGAATCCAGTTCTGTCATACCTCGAAGGACTCGTCAGCAGGGTTGAATGCGGGCGCGCAAATAATAATGATTTTGGCGTTTTCTCCCACCAATTCTACCCAGGTATCGGCCGGAACCAGAACTCCACTCAACGGTCCGGCTTCCCGCTCACTGCTGTCCGAAACCACGCGCAGTTTACCACTGATAACGAAATACAATTTCGCACTCCGATGATTCACTCGATTCGAGTGGATGCCATCGATGTCAGCAGTGACCAAACTGACGTTGCCGCTTTCTGCCCCCGTGAAGTATTCGAACACTGTCATTGCGTCATCCACCGGAATGACCTTGGCGTCGGCTGCAGTAACGACCAGGGCGCCCATGTCAGATACCACCTTTGATTCGAGTTTCTCGATTTAAATAGAAGTTGACCCCAGGAGCGAGTCTATCCGATCAGCAAGTTCTACTTCGTTGAATTTTCGCGGTTCTACCACTGAATGATGACCCAGTGGGTCGCTGGTCAGCAACTCGCAGTCGGGACTCAGGGCGGCTGCCTGAAGCACCAGTGTTGCAACAAGACCGTCGCGAGCGACGTTTATGCGATGAAATACATTATTGCGTAGCCAGTAACTCGCGCCGGCGCCTACAGTCCCCGCATAGGTGGGCTGAACTTCCACACTGCCCAGTCGGCGAGTACTAAACCTCCCCGGCCCTAAAGCGCGGGAATATCGATAACGCTCCAGTCGTCGACCGCCCGACGCCAATTCAAAGAACTCCATTTGCATTTCACCGGCGAGGACGACGGAGCCGAACTTCCACCGGTGATTGTGGATGTGCTCACTGTGCGGCTCTCGGTCCGGACGCCACATATGCAGCCGCAGCTTGTACTCATTGGCGGGTCCCGCTGCCAGCACTATCTTGTCGAAGCCATTACTATGTGCATATGATGCGGCAGCGACTTCCGACAGGAAGGGGCCATCGCGCAGTATGGTCGCCAAAAGAGAACGAAATCCTTGCATCGTACCGATTTCACGGATGAAGCGATGTGCCTCCTGGCCCGCATCGGGCGCCGTGCCATCGAAGGAGGTATTCAGGCGATCGCGTAACTGCCTCATCGTTTCCACGGGGCTCCTTCCCTGGCCGTTCCAATCCGCCGGGCTGAGACGACAAGAATACTGCCTAGGCCCGGAAATATTCGGGCCAGCAATCGGGACTGGGATCGGCTTCCAGAACCCCTACGC
Organism: Streptomyces sp. NPDC007905; assembly: GCF_042959345.1. NCBI lineage: Bacteria > Bacillati > Actinomycetota > Actinomycetes > Kitasatosporales > Streptomycetaceae > Streptomyces > Streptomyces sp. NPDC007905. Next base: position 5,357 of record NZ_JBIBKS010000044.1, read on the forward strand.
CAGACGACGAAGTTGGACTTCAGTTCCGTCACAGCGAATCCCGTAGCGCGCAATACCATTCGCAGTGAATGAGGTGTGAATGGTCGGATGTGGAGCCACAGATAGCGGTGAAGTGGATTGACATGGCGCGGGGATTTGCCCACCACGAAACAAATCCGGTCCTGCAGAGCAGCGAGGTTCGGAGTGGTGATTACGAGCACACCATGAGGGACCAGGACGCGGTGGCACTCCTCCAGTAGTCGCCTCGTGTCATATATGTGTTCGATCAACTCTCCCATGACCACCGCGGCGACCGACGCGTCCCGAAAAGGCAGACTGTTTGTAACGTCGGAGCACACGCGAAAATAGCCACTGGACTCATCAGTCCCGAGCGCAGCGGGATCGAAGTCCACATATACCACGGGGCGGGAACCCAACAGTTGCGTAAGGCGGCTGCCCGCCACGATACGTCCCCCTCCGGCTCCGAGCTCGATCACGGGCGCCTGCAGGGCGGCTGCGGCGCCGCCCTGCAGAGCCGTCCCAAGCTGCCGACGAGCCATCATCACCCGTACCGCGTGATATCGGTCGGCGAAGTAACTACGCACCTCGTCGCCCCCCGCGTAGAGGGACATATTGGCCCTCCGCCCCTCCTGCTCAGCGTTCGCCCGCACCCTCTCCTCACGGTTAGTCATGGTTTCCCTCGCGCGATCGCGCTCTGAATCACTCGCAACTCCTCAAGTTCTGGCCAGCTTGCCGAATCGGGATCGTCCGTGAGCCGCTTCAGAATAACTGTCAGCTCCCGGGTGCACTCCCGCATCGCCAGCGCATACCGTTCCCTCGACCATTTTCGGTGATGCCAGAGTTCCACCAGAGTGAAAAGGTTGAGCCGCCAGCATTCACGGTCCGTCTCCGTACCGACAAGGTAAATAAGCCGTCGAACCGTACGCTCGCAATCATTGAGGCCTTGGTCGACCTCCGGCCGGAATTCATCGGTCGCTTGATCGCCGAAGAAGGTGAGCGTGTAGCCGATATTCACTTCGTTTTCGGCTAGATTTCTGCCACTGATTCGATTGTCCCGTAGCCGGTCGACATAATTTTTCAGTGGCTGCATGGTGCCCCCAAAAGCCAGTCCGAGAATGATACCGCGCTGGATCCAGAGATCACTCTCCTGCGCCAGCTTCTCCTCCAAGAACTTCGTGATACGCCTGGATCGCAGATTCCCCAAATAGTATGCGAGCTGTTGGCGAGCGACTCGGGCTCGCGCGATGTCGTCCGCATCAACGCCACATGTATCAGCACTGTTGTCCAGAAACGATTCGAAGCAGACGTCACACACCCGTGACAGAACGCGACTGTTCCTGTTGACTCGTTCAAGGTATTCCTTGACGAATTCCGATACTTCCGCCGAGATTAGTTTACGAAACGCTATGGTCGTAGCACGGGCATCGGTACTCATGCAGGTGAAAAGATGCCGCGCAACAAAGTACTCTTGAAAGGACTTGTGGGCAAACCTCACAATGGTCGGTTCGAGGGAGTCGAACTGTTCACTTTCGACGCTCAGCAGGGAACGGAAGGCGAGATCCTCAACTATACTTCGCGCGGAAGCGGAGGCAATTTCCAGTTCACTGGAAATTAGGTCGGACAGCTCACGGAGGGTGAATATGTGGGTAGCGCCGTCGCGACCCTCGTCGTAAAAGTGCCAGGCAATGCTGGTGAGCAGATCAAGCTTCTCATCGATCTCCAGAATACTTCCGGTTTTCGCTGATTCGATCCGCAATAGTTGCCCCACATACGCGTGATAAAGCCCCAGAGTGTCAGTGATGGCAGGTCCTCGGCTGCCGAGCCTGACCATCAACTCAAGCGCCATGTTGACTCGAAGAGGGGCGTGGCACAGATCGCGTACTGGCCTGGACTCGATTCGGAGTCGGACATTCTGCGCATCCCGCTCCTCGTATTCGGGGAAACAATAACCCACGTATCCGTCCACGTAGTCACGCCGTTCGACGTCGCCCCATTCCGTTAATTCCACGCGCTCCAGGCTGTCCCCGAAAGGGGAATGCGCCAAAAATCGGTCGAAATATTGCGTGCGGCAGCAAACGACGCTCGCATAGTTGAAGATGAATTTGTTCAACTCGCTGAGCACATTTGAGGGTGCAAGTTTGGAAAGATACTCATCAAGAGAGTCGAGAATCAGGGCTGGCCGTATCGGAGTGCCTTCTCGTTCTACTACGCCCAACCAGGAGACGGGTCCGTATCCGGCCACCTGTTGATCCAGGAAACGAGTCAGCCATTCTGGCGATCCGAAGGCCTGGTCTGCGGGGCGTGTACCGACTGCCCTGAGATCGATTCTTACAGGCAGAACATGGCTGCGGTCCTTGATTGACCATTTCCTAAGAAGTTCCACGTAAAGGCAATATGTGAGGGTAGTTTTGCCCATGCCGGGATCAGACAGCACAAGCACCCGGCGGCGGCGAAACGCGTCGTCCGTCGGGTATCCGATGATTCGATTGCATAGCTCATTGACGACACGGTCTCGTCGGACTCCGCCGCCAGCTAACCGCCAGGGAGCAGTCACCAGAAGTCCAGGACGAGTGAGAAGATCCCCGACCGTTACCCGCGACGAGCCGGGCACACCTCGGGAGAGGAGCCGGCTCTGCTCCTGTTGCATTCGTTCCCAGAGTGCTTCGCGCGCCGTGACTGAGCTAAAGGAAAGCGCACCCGCTTGAACGGAGGTCAAGGTGCTGGCATTCCGCACCAATCCCGGAAATTCGGAGAGCACAGTCCGCATCGGAATGGCTCTCCCACCGAGGGCGCTGCCGCGGTCCCTGGTCGCCATTAACACGCCACACACGGCACCGGTCCGAAGGTTCAGGATTGCGGCGCCGCTCATGCCGGGCCGTACCTGGCCCGCCTTCAATTTCAACAAGGATTGGTGAGCGCGTGTCAGCCCCTCATACTCAGACGTGAGCGAATCGCCCTCGCCATAGAGGTCTGTGAAGCCGTAGGCGTATAAGAGGTCACCCAGCTCGACCTCATGGTGGAGCTCAATTAACGGGTGGCTTCTGAGTGAGGCGACGCTGAGGAGTGCGAGGTCTGGATAGGGACGATCACGGACACTAACGATCTCACTGGCGTAGTCCTTGTTCTGCCAAGCGATTTTGAGGCGCTCACCGTCGGTGACCGCGCGCTCGACAACATGCGCGCACGTGAGAACCAGTCCCGGCCCAACGAAGGACCCTGTGCCAAAACCGTGCGACCCGCTGAGGATCTTGACTGTCGATACGCGGAGCTGGGCGTCGTCCATGAGGCTCAGGCGGTTGTTTGTGTGCTGGGAGAAACGGTCATGTCGTTTCGCCACTCGAGCGTCAACTTGAGATTGGCTTTTCCTGTCCCCTTTACAAGCACCGCGGTGAGCCCACCCGGCTCGACTCCCACCTCAAATCCCAGCTCCACCGTGGCGGCATCGGGGCCCACCGCTCTCAAAGCGGCGCCCAACTCGCTCGCCACACTGGAGATCTTATGTGTCAGGTCGCTGAAATCGAAAATCCGGCTTGCCACCAGCTCTTCGCCGGTTTCCACCTCGACCTGCATGGTGGAACCATCGCGAAGAGCCACTGAGACAAATTCCGATTGATCACTCATCGACGCCTCACAGACATGTCAGCCGCGTCTTGCCGTGCCGCAAGTCTCCCACCCCTTGCTGACTCTTCGGGCCGGAACCAGTGATTTCTCTTGGAGCACCCGTAGAGCTCTTAACACGATCTTGTGACCTCAGGTTCGCTGACATACGGCTGCCCACGCGCTGGCGATACATGGCTTGGGGGCGATCAGTAGCGGGCCTTCTTGAGGCGTCTCCAGCAGATGAGGCTGCAGGCGAGGGAGACGAAGGCGTCGTGGAGTTCGGTGCGGCGTTCCCAGCGGACGGCGAGGCGTTTGAACTGGTGGAGCAGGGCGAAGGTCTGCTCCACGACGTAGCGGAGTTTCCCCATGCCCTTGATGTTCGGTGATCCCTTGCGTGCGATGACAGCCAGGATCCGCCGTTGTCGCAGCTCGTCGCGGTGGGCGTTGGAGTCGTAGCCCTTGTCGCCGAGCAGGGCGTCGGGCCGGCGGCGGGGTTGGCCGGGGCGGCCCGCGACGGGCGGGATGCCGTCGACCAGGGCGAGGGTCTGGGTGACGTCGTTGACGTTGACCGCGGTCGTGATGACCTTGAGCGGGGTGCCGCGTCCGTCGCAGATCAAGTGGTGCTTGCTGCCGGTCTTCCGGCGGTCGACCGGCGACGGACCGGTGTCGGCACCCCTTTTTTCGCCCGGATGTGGGAACCATCCACGCACGCTCGTGACCAGTCGAGTTCGCCGGCCGCGTTCAGCTTCGCGAGCAGGACCCGGTGGAGGTTGTCGAAGACCCCGGCCTTCTGCCACCGATCCAGACGCCACCAGCACGTCTGTCCCGAGCCGAACCCCAGCTCCGACGGCAGGAGCTACTGACGTTGTCGCCGTGATGTCGTCAAGGTGAGGCCGGTTTCGGTGAGGCATCCGTTGATGAGGTTGCTGCGGTACTGGATCTGGCGGAGACCGCGGGTGTAGGCGGCGGTGAGCTCCGCCATGCCCACGGCCTCCAGCTCAGCGGCCGTCGGGCGGGAGACGGCCGTCACCTGGGCGCGCGCCTGGTGCAGCAGCTGAAGGGCCTCGTCGGCGCGGCCGGTGTGGCGCAGCGGGGTCGCGGCCGCGCGGGCCGCCGCGGCAAGCACCAGCGCCTCGCCCGAGCGGCGGGCCGCCACGCCGGCCAGGCCCGCGTAGGCGCCAGCGGCCGTGGTACGGCCCTGCTTGACCGCCAGCTGGGAGGCCAGCACCCACACCCCGGCCGCGCGGGCGGCACCGTCGAGCCCTGCCGAGTGCTGTACCCGGCGGCGTCCAGGAGCAGCCACAGCAACCCGTCCAGCCGGTCGTAGGCGCCGGCCGCGAACAGCCCGCGGCCCGCGGCGAGATCGGCGTCCGAAACCGCCACCGGGCCCTCGGCGGCCCACGCGGCCGCAGGACGTACGACGAGTGCGGCGCCGAGGACCGCCCCCGCGCCCAGCACGCTCCGCCGCTCCATCCGCTCCGCCTTCGCCCTCACGCCCTGCCGGCTGCCGGGACACCGTCACGACCGTACGGCCGGCCCCGAGGGCGCGGACAGGGCGCACACCGCCCCCCACGTACGCCCCCGGCGGGCAGCCGGAAGCCCGCGGTGGACGAGCAGACGGGGGCCCAACTCGTCGGCGGCGTACGGCGCAGGCTCTCCGGATCGTCAGAGGCGAAATCCACGGGCGGGTTCTCGGGCGTTGTTGATCTTTCGTCGACGGCGCAGGCACGCCCGTGGGTTGGAGATGGTCCTCAGGTCGATGAACGGAAGCGGCTCAGTGTCGAGTACGGCCGCGAACCCGACTACAGCGATGCGCTTACTCGTCGGGAGGCGTGCCTTGTGGGAGCTCTGCTGCGGACGCTTGTTGGCTAATCCTCGTCCTCGGCAAGGAGACTGGTGAGTTCGTCAACGGCCCAGGCCGGAAGGGTGACCGCAGAGGGGACGCACTGGTCTGTAACACGGCGACGGCGCTCCACGTCGTGGACGGCATCGATGACCCACTGCAGAGCGTCGTCATCCAGGAGGTCGGGGGCGTGGACGATCGCATCCGCGATCTGCCCGGGCCCGGCACATGCGGTGGTGAGATCGTGGGGCAGCTGGTTGTTGGTGACGGCGTGGTCGACGGCGGCGCGGACCGCGGTCTCGTACCAGCCGGAGCCCCACCAGCTGCCGATCGACTCAGTGCGGGAGCCGTGCAGCGAAAGCAGATTGAGGACAGCCTGGGGTCCGAAGCGGTCCTCGGCCAGGCACCAGCGGTCGATTTCGCGGTGGATGGACTGGAGGATCGGCTGCCAGCCTTCTTCGAACAGGTCAGCGAGGCCAGGGCCGGAGGCCAGGCGCCGGCCCGGAGCGGTCAGTGCCAGGCGGACGGCGGACCAGTCGACGCCCTCTCGGTGGATGTGCGGCAGGACGGCGCGCGTGGCGGCGATGTTGGCGCGCGCCATCTCCAGGTCAGTGACCTTGTGGTGCCAGCGCTCGACATCGCTTTCGCGGCGCCAGCACCATTCGGCGATACCGAGGGCGGCCGAGGAGGGCACCGCGCCGGGGACCACCAGTGGGTAGGCCCGCAGGCCGGCCGAGACGCGCCAATCGAAGTCTTCCCCCAGGCCGTCGAAGGACATCACCCCGTCCTGGCCAACGGCGGCCCGGTGGATGCGCGCAGCCTGGAAAAACGTGTCCTCCAGGAGCAACAAGACCAGGGACGGGCGCAGGTGGCCTGCGGTGGGGGGAAGGTGAATGCGGGTAGGGTCGAGCAGTCCCGCGGTGGCGAAGGCGCGGCGGGCCGTCTCGGCCTGTATGTGTTCGGGAGCGTCAGGCAGCTCGAGGACCAGCTCTTCCTGAAGAGGGCACATCGGTGGCACGACGAAGTCGTCGAGCCATTCGAGCTCCAGCTCGGACAGGTGCAGGGTGCGGTCACTCGGGCACCAGGAAACCTGGATGTGGAAGTTGGAGCGGTGCAGTTCCAGCGTGTGCTCGCTGTAGTCGTCCTCCTCGAACACCTCCCAGCCACAGTCCTCCCAACCGGCGCGCAGCAACGGAGCGACGAGGCGGCGAGTCAGCTGCCGCTGACGACCGCGAGCTGCGGTCGCGGCGTCGATGGTCTCGTCACCGGCAGAGGGCCGGGGCGTATCGGTCACAGTGTCTTCCTTGGATGCGATGGCGAGAGGTGTGGCTGGCCCAGCGGCCCAGTGGGGCCGTGTCTCAAACGTTACTGACTTCAGCTGATCAGGGTGATGTTGGATCGTCGAGGGTCAGGCCGGTTCCCGCTATGAAGCCGTCGAGGGTGTCGGGCCGGTACTGAAGTCGTTTGAGCCGGTTGCGGACGAGGGCCTCGAGCCGGTCGAGGGCGACCACGGCGAGGTTGGCCAGGCTGCGCTTGACGTGTGCCCATACCCCTTCGACGGGGTTGAGGTCGGGCGAGTAGGCGGGCAGCAGGAACACTGTCAGCCATGCACGCTCGGCGATCAGCTCACGCATGGCGTGGGAGACGTGGGTGTTCAGGCGGTCCAACACCAGCACGATCGGCGCTTTGACGAGCTGGTGAATACCGTCGATCAGCGCGATGAAGTCGCGCTCTCCCATGCTGCGTCGCGTGCCCTTGCCCGATGGGTGAGTGCGCAGGCGGTGACACAGCCGGGTCCGGGAGCCGGGCCGCACAGCGATCAGCCCGGCCACGGACAGCCGTCCCGAACGCCGTCCGCTCACTGTCACCCGCGGAGTCACTCCGCGTCGGCCCCAGGTACGTCCTTTGGGCGGCTGGCGGGTGAAGCCTGCCTCGTCCTCGAAACAGATGTAGCCCCCGCAGGCCGCCCGGGCTCTTTTACCTCGGCCCAGGTCGCCTCCTTCCACACGGTGACTGCCTGCTCGTCGCGCTCAGCGACCCGCCGCGCGGGCACATGCGGGCTGAAGCCGAGCCGGCGCATCAGCCTCGTCGCACCGGAGACGCTGTAGGAGATGTGGAACTTCCTGCCGATCAGGGTGGCCACTCGCGCCGCGGTCCACACCTGGTCCTCCACCCAGCCGTGCGCGGCCGGGCCCTGCTCGAGGTATGCGGCCAGCTTCTCCAGACAGCGCGGGGACAGACGGCACCGCGATCCGCTCGGGCACGGGAGGCCAGAGCCTGAACACCGCCGTCCCGCCACAACTGGTGCCACTGGTAGGCCGACTTCGGGCTCACCCGCAGGCGCCGTGCCACCTCCAGCGGCTTGATCTTCTGTTCGAACAGCTCGGCCGCCTGCATCCGTACCGTCTCCCGGCGCTGACGCCCCGCAGGGGTCAGCCCGCCCCCATCCGCATACCTCACACACCACGGAATACATCCACTACCCCAAGCCCAGCAGAGACTTCAGGAAAGATCACCCTGACGAGCCGAAGTCAGTAACGGTAGTTCGTTAAATCCGGAGGTAGAGGTCGATGCCGTGTCCGGTGGTGACCGCGTCGATCAGGGCCTGGAGTTCATGGGGTGGATCCGTGTCCGTCCATGCTTGCCACCATCGAGTGAGGGTGATGGCTGGGGTGAGCCAGGACCGGATGGCGCGTAAGGCCCTGGGCCAGCAGGGCTGTTGGGCCTGGTGGGGTATGTCTGGTCCCCCTCTCTGGCCCCTCGTCGGGGCACGGGTCTGGCGCGGTGGGATCCAGGGGCCCGGGTGGGGCGAACCATTGGTCCCAGCAGAAGGAGAAGGCGCAGTTGACCAGGGTCTGGTGGCGGCGGATGGCGCGGTCGGAGCGGACTTGGAAATCGGCCCAGCCGAGTTCGTCCTTGATCTGTTTGTAGCTCTGCTCGATCCACGGCCGCAGGCCGTAGAGGCGGACGATCTCGGCGAGGTCGGCCGGCGGGTGCGGGCCGGTTGTGGCGTGGGGTGCGTCGGGGTGAGGCAGGTTGGTGGCCAGGTACCAGGTGGCCTTTTCCGGCAGCTGGGCCGGGTCGGTGGTGGCCACGACCAGCCGGCAGGGTGAGTCGGGTCCGTAGCCGCCCAGATGGGCATCGGCGGCCCACCAGGTCTCGGTGTGCCCGTCGCGGAAGTGACGCTTAACGGGTGTCCAGTCGCCGGGATGTTTGGCATCGCGCCAGGTCAGAGCCTGGGCGGCTTCGATGGGGGTGTGCGGCTGGTCGGCCCGGGCCCAGGTGCCGCGGTGCGGCTTGAGGGCGACCACGTAGGCCAGGCCGGCCTCGCGCAGTGCGAGGTACCAGTCGTCGCTGACGGAGTAGGCGCAGTCGGCGACGACCGCCCGGCAGCCGAAGCCAGCCTCCTTCCCGCGGGCCGCGAGAGTGGCGGACAGCTGCGGTTTCGTGCGGAAGGCCGGGTCGGAGCGGCCGCGGGTGAAGTGGTGGGCGGGGGTGTAGGGAGTCGCGTGCAGCGGGTAGTACACACGGCCGTCGGTCCACACCGTGGTCACCGTGACAATGCCGTTGTCGGTCTTGCCCAGCCGGCCCAGCCACTGCCGGCCCACATGCGCGGTCGCCGTGCCGTCCTTGCGGTCCCCGCAGTCGTCGATCACGATCACCCCGCCGCCGTGCGGAGCCGTCGCCGGCACCTCGCGCAGCAACTCAAGCCGCCGGTCGTTGACCCGCTCGGCCTCCCAGGGGGACTCGGACAGGAAGAACTGCAGCCGCTGCACCCCTGGCATCCCCGCACCCGCCACCGGCTCCGCCCCGGCCAGGCAGGTGATCGTCTTGTTCCGCTCCCGCGGCGCCAGCAGCCCGGTCAGGTACGCGCGAAACCCTCGCCGCTGGGCCAGGCTGAAGAAGAGGTCGTCGAACCGGGCCGCGTACTCCTCCAACGGTCCCGGCGCGGGCGGACACGGACGGCGAGCGGTCATCTTCAGCCCCCAACAAGGCAGTTCACTCCTACCACCGGCCTACGACCAACTCGACCCACCGTCAACCCACATCACCACCGGATTTAACGAACTACCGGTAACGGCTCGACCTACGGCATTCTCCACCACTCCGACTATGCCGGCGAACCCGCCTTCTGGCGCGGTGAAGTGAGCGTGGAGATCGTCCTGGAGCAGCCGGGACACGTGCGTCTCCCTATCCCCGATGACGAGATCATCGATCGAGCGGTCGCCATCCAGGCCCTGGCCGCCCGTCCAGTGCGGCTGCTGACCTGTGACACTGGGCAGCACACGCGCGGTTGCGCGGATGGGCTGAAGGTGACGAAGGTTCCGACGAAGGACCCGGGCCCGGAGCCGGACTGGGAAGCCCAGGACAAGCCCGGCACCGGTCTGCGGGCCCAACGCCGCCAGCGGAAAGCAGCCGAAGAGCCCAAGCCGAATGAGGCGTAGGCTGATGCGACAACGGTCCGGTCCTGTGACGCCGTCTCACCACAGCGGCGTGACCGGAACGCTGACGCCGAAGACGACTAGATTCAGCATCGGCGAAGTGCACACGGCGGTCTTCGGCCCACCACCGGTGACGGCCTGCGGCACATTCATCCTGCCCCGCCACACCCTTCTTGCAGCACTCACCCTGCTCGCGTTGATCCTCGCCAACTGCTGGGGGCCGCACCGATAGCTCTTGGGCGACCCCGCTCGGCAGATTCACGAGCCATGCGACAGAGAGCGCCCATCGAGGGCACACTGGCCTAACAGGCTCCGCCGTCGCCCCCGTCGACGGCAGGGCCGCCCGTCAATCGCTCATGACGTTTCGCAGTCGCCAGTCGTGATATCCGGACCACAGCCTTTCCCAGAGGCGCCGTTGGTGACGGTCAACTACTGGGTCAGCCTCGAGCCAAGAACGCGCTTGATCCATCACATAGTCGATGACATCGACAAGGTGGTCTGACCGGTCTCGGAGCCTTTCATCTACCTCGTAAACCGCCGCATCTCGCCGAAGGGCGGCTGCCCACCACTCATCCAAGACCCTTACGAGGCCGGTCATCTGCTCTGCGAGGCTCTCGGCGCTCATCCTCTCCAGCGACGACACCGACAGGCGCAGGAGAGACTGCTGGAACCACATCCGCTTGAGAGCTTCGTTCACGGCACGGCGTGCCTCCGCAGGCGTCTCAGTGACCACGGCCTCTGGATGCTGGATGTGAGCAACCATCACCCCTCGTGCGTGGGCCACCGCCATCCTGACCTCTTCCACCGTTCCGAAGTACGCGGCATGGGCCTCGCGTCGGCTCTGCTGGTGGGCGTCGAACCTTTGGCCTCGGACCTGCATCCGGACTGCCTCCAGCGAGGCCCGGGCCTGTGACCTGGCACCCAGCCAGCCAATCGCACCACCAAGGGCAGTTGCTCCCGCACCCCACAGCGCTCCCTGAATCTGCGGATCCATGCCCCGTCCTTACTGCTGGTCCGATCGTGTCGGTAAGTGGCGGGAGCGCTAGCTGGCCGGTTCCGCCTCACGGGGCTCCTGCGGTCGAGCTGCTGACCGAGGTACGGCGCGGGCCATCCACCGGTCGCCGCCGATCTGTGCGGTCAGCCTGACGGGCACGAGGTCGAGCTGCACGAGTTGCTGCAGGCCCTCGACGAATTCGTCCCGCGTGTCTGCCTGCACGGAGAACCGGACCACCATGAGCCCAGTGTGGCGCGCGCGTTGGGCGGGCGTCACCGGTTCGAGCGGATCCACGTTACGGATCAGTGACGACGCCTTCACGGGACCTTTACGTGGGCGCATGATGCGTGCACGCATCAGCGAGCCTTGGGGGATTGATGAGTGACACGACGCAACCGCCTGCCTTTCCACCGCCGCTCCCGCCCGAGCCGCCGACGTCCGCGCCGAAGAATCGCACCCACCTGGTCATCATCGGCGCCGCCGCTGCGGTGATCGCAGCAGTGATCGGGACGGGCGCTGTCGTCATAGACTCGCAGGACAACGGCGGCAAACAGGACAGCAAGGCCGCTGCACCCCACTCAGCCAAGGCAACCGCTGTCAAGAAGCCGAACCCCACACCGACGTATGCCGTTGTCAACGAAGCCAGCTTTACGATCAAGCTGAAGACCACGAAACGTCAGTGCTTCGGATCCGCGGGCTGCAATGTCACGGTCGAGCCGACACTGACCTACCTGGGTGACAGCGGGAGCATCGACCCGAACGCGGTGTATGAGATCACCTACGAGATCCACGGCGACGAGTCCGGGCCGGTCATCGAGACCGCCGAGCTGTCAGACAAGACCAGCCTCAACTACACCCCGTCCCTGATTCAGACCGCCTCATCAGGCACAAAGGTCTCGGTGGAGATCACCGACGTTTCAGAGCAGGGCGAGTGATCACGCCACGGCATCTGCCCGACGGCGCACCCCGCCCCCGCTCGCGGCCGAGCGCACGCACGTACTGAAGTCGAGTCTCCAAACCAATGACCATGATCATCACCTGCCGTGCAAACGGCTACCCTGTGCAGCGCGGCGCCGGGCGTGTCAATCGTGCCGGTATCCGTTCGGCCACATGATCGATGTGGACCCATCTGCGGCGGCCGCTCGCGGAACCGCCACCAGATCAGGCCGGCGGCGTCCATCGAGGACACGATCACCATGTGCTCACCGTGGCCGTCCGTCCGCCACGCCAGCGCGGTCTGCGCCGCCAGATCCAGCGTCGGCCCCACGAACAGCACAAGCCGAGCGCCGAGCTCGTCCGCCACGCGGATCGACACCAGCGTTTTGCCGGTCCCCGGCCGTGGGCGGAAACAGCGGCCACAGTCATTCAGCTCTTCCTCGATCCGGAAGCGGAAGGTGCCGGCGAGCCTTCCGTGCGGGCACCCTATCACCCGGCAGACCTTCCGTACACAGAATGCACGGAATAGGTACGCTTACAGTGCGGAGCTAGTACGTTTCGTGGGCTAGGGTGGGATCGGAGGTGCTTCATGTCCGAGTTGTTCGACGCGGTGGACGCACTGGTGGCGTCCCGATCCCCGCTGCCGCCGCCGGCAGAGCGCAGGCGACTGCGCCAGGCGCATGCGCTCACCCTCGACGAAGTGGCCACCGCCCTGGGCGTGCGGCGCGCGACCATCGGCGACTGGGAGACGGGCAAGACCGAGCCGCGACCGCCGCAGCGGGACGCGTACGCGCGCCTGCTCAAGCAGCTCACGCAGCTCTACCCCGCTGCGGAAAGCACCAGCGCACCGCAGGAAGACACCACTGCGCAGCAGACCGCTCCCCCCACAGCGCCAAAGACGCCGCATGGCCCCACGGGTCCGGAGCCCGATGCTGCGGCCCCCGCCGCGTCCGACTCCCCCGCGCCCGCAGCCCCCGCTTCTGCTCCCGCCTCGGCTGCGACGTCCCGGCCGGTGACGGCCTCGCGCCGCCCGGGCGCGAAGAAGGCGGCCCCGGCGAACACGCCCGCGGCCAGCGGTGTGTACGCGCACGGTCCCCTGCTCGTTCTCGACGCCGACGCCGAGCGGAATGTGACCGGCTACGGCGTCGGCGGCCTGATCCTGGACGTGCCCGCCAAGTCCCTGCCCGCCCTGGTGGAATGGACGCTGACCGAGGCGCGGCTTGGGGCGGAGCGGCTGCACGGCTCCGGGAAGGACGCCGATCCGCTGCTGGTGCTCACCGAGGCGGCGTGCGAGCGCTACGGCCTGCCCGCCGCGCTGTCGCACGAGGAGCGGCTCGCCGGGCGACTCCCGGAAGGGCACAAGGTCATCAAGCAGCTCCAGCGGGCCGAGTGGAAGCTGACCAAGCGGGGGCTGGGACCGTGGGCGCGGATCTACCGCCCCGCCCACGGCGGGCGGCGGCAGTGCGTGCAGCTGTGCATCCCCTCCTGGCGCGCCCTCGATGGGCGCGCGTGGGGGCATGCCGCCCAGCTGGAGCCGGCGGAGCTCGCCCAAGTGCTGGGCCTGTACGCGACGCGAGTGATGACACCGGTGGGGTCCACGGCCGTCACCGGCCTGCATCTGATGACCGCGCTGAACCCGCCGACCCGGGCGAGTGAGCCGGACGCCGACGGCAAGCGGCACCGCGAGCACCGGCCCGGCTCGCTGGGCACGGAGCCGATGGACCCGGCGCCGTGCGAGGCGACCGACGGCCACCCCGTGCTCGCTGACCTTCCGCGGTTCCATGTGCGTGGCCCGGGCGAGCGGCTGTTCGAGGAGGCCTACGACTGGGCACGGGATCTCACCGATGAGGAGTGCATGAAGCGCCACCTGGTCGGCATCGACGTCAACCTTGCCTTCGGCGCGGCCGCCAACGGCGCCGTCGTCGGCCTCGCGTCGCCGCCCGTCCACGTCACCAACCCGGCATTCGACGCTTCGGTGCCCGGCTCGTGGCTGGTCGACCTCTCCCACGTCGACCTGAACCGGGTGAAGGTCGGCAAGCAGTGGCGCGACCTCGACGGCGGTCTGCTGCCCAGTCCGTTCACGCCGAGCGGCCAGCGTCCCGAGGGCCCGGCCTGGTATGCCACGCCCACCGTCGCCTACGCCGTCGACCTCGGCTACGAGGTGGCCCCGCTTCAGGCGTGGGTGCGCTCCGAGAGCGGCCGGTTCCTGGACGGCTGGTACAAGCGGTTGCGCGACGCCTACGTCGCCACCATGGCGGACCTGGGAGTGGACGAGAAGCTGCCCCCGCACGAGTTCCTGACCGCGATGGACGGCTACAAGAGCCGTGATGCGGAGGCGGGAATCGTCGTGGACGCCATCAAGATGACCGTCAAGGGCGGCATCGGCAAGCTGCAGGAGAAGGCGCGCGGCGGCGGCTGGAAGCCGGGACAGGCATGGCCCGCTCTGGCCCGGCCGACGTGGCGCCCCGACATCCGGGCCACCGTCATCTCCCGGGCCCGGATCAACATGCACCGCAAGATGGTCGCCCTGGCAGCGGCCACCGGCCGGTATCCGGTCGCGGTCCTCTCCGACTGCGCCGTGTACGCCGCCGACGGGCCCAGCCCGCTGGACGTCCTGCCCTACGACGCCGACGGCAAGACCGTGCCCGGCAGCTTCCGGCTCGGCGTCTCCCCCGGGATGGTCAAGCACGAGGGCACCCAGAGCGTGCTGTGGGGCGCCAACGTCCTCGAACAGCTCGCCGGCGACGGCCACGTCGCCAACCTCGCCCGCTACATCAAGACCGGCGAGGTCACCACCAAGGACACCGGAGAGTAGAAGCAAAGGGGGGCAGCAATCGGTGGTCACGATCGGCGACGAACTCGACAAGGCAGTCCAGGGTGCGTTCACACGCCCGATCCCGAAAACGGCCGGGGCGCAGATGCGTTACCTGGTGCGCCAGCACCAGCGCAGCACCAGGCGCGTGGCCGAGCTGCTCGGCGTCAGCCAGCGCACCGTCGAACGCTATGTGAAGAACCAGATCAAAAAACCCCGGCCGGAGCTCGCCGACCGCCTCGAGCGTGAGGTCCGCGTGCGCTGGCAGCCGCAGATCAGGGCCAAGGCCAAGCAGGCCGCGGCCACCACCGGCGGCATCATGATCGACGTGCAGGCCCGGTTCGGCTACACCGCCGCCCCCGGCAGCACCGACGACGCCCGCGTACGCCACCTCACCCTCGCCCTGCCCCCAGAGCAGGCCGCACGCCTCTTCCAAGCCCAGGAAGCCGGCCTCACCGACGACCGACTCCGCCAGATCACCGCCGAAGCCCTCGGCGAGGTCTACTTCCGCGACAACGGCCGCCGTGCCCACGGCCTCGAAGTCGAACTCACCGACCTGATCGACCTCGACTTCGAGCTGTAGCCGCTTCCTCGTTGGCCCCGGCCGCCCTCGTCGACGAGGAGAACCAAGTAGGGCTGGCGCTGGCCGTGCACCGCTGACTACGGCAAACCACAAAAGAAGGGAGACATGGTGAATGCGGAGCTCGGGGGACCGAAGCGCGAGTACGTCGGCTTTATTCGGATTGCTGGCCAACCGGAAATCCAACTGCGGCTGATGGCCTCGTCGTCGAGTGAAGCCCGATCAATCGTCATCGAGCAGTACGGCGAGGGACACGTGATCTCGGTATGGAATGAAGAAGACGCCAGTCGCCCTAGGTAGACACGCCTTCGAGTCGACTGTAGGGGCGGCCGCCGGTCAGGGCGATCCGGACCTCGGCCAGGGACGGCAGCACGATGCCCAGGCTCTTCCAGCCGCGCGGGGAGATCTCGGGGAAGGACCTGGCCATGGTCAGGCGATCCAGTCCCGTCGGATCTCGGCGGCCAGGTCGCGTACGCCGAGCCCGTCACGGACCCGGGAGGCGAGGGCGACGGCTTCCTTGGCCTCGACCGTGACCGTCAGCCCCGATGCGGTCAGGTACGCCGCGGCGACGGCCGCGCCGAACAGCTCATTGCGCGACTCCAGCGCCGGGACCCGCACGAGGAGGTGAAGGAGCGCGGCGGCCCGGTGGTGCGCCTCCGGGTACACGGGGGTTCCCATGACCTCGTCGGCATGCCGGGCGACGGCGGCCGCAAGAGCTCCCCAGTCGGTGACGTCCGGGTCGGCCCGCAGGTACAGCTGCGCGGCGTCGAGAAGCCAGGCGCGGTCGACGTGCAGGATCACGCGGCGGCACCGCCGGCACCGCTCGTGCCGAACGCCTCGTCGAAGGCCGGCCCCCAGGCGGTGACGAAGTCGCCCACGGCTGAGACGAACCGGCGCCGGGCGACATCGTGCTCGAGGACCCGACCGGCCAGTTCCGGCACCGTGACGCCGGTGCGCTCGGCCTCCTCGACGAGGGCGTCGTACGCCGCGTCGTCGACTGGTACCTGAATCTCTCGGGCCATATCGGCAGACTAGCAGCGGCCCAAGCCCGCCCGGAGGGCTTCGAAAGACGCCCCCCGGGGGGACGTACAGGTGGCCCCGGGCCCGGACCGAGTCAAGGGGGTGCCCGCGGGTCTGCAAGTGGAAGTCGTAGCCTGCCAGGTTCCGGCATTGTGCCCCGTGGTTGAACGCTGAGATCCTTACGGCGAGTGCCTAGGAGAAGGCGCCGGGGAGGGTCATGTGTCGTCCGTCGTTCTCGTCATCATCCTCGTGATGGCGTTGATGCTGTGCGTGACCGGCGTATTGGCCATGGCGACTGGGCGCGTCGTACTCCCTTGGGTGCGCAAGGGAGTGAAACAGCCTCGTGTATGGGGTGCCGGGGCGTTGTTGATCGCGGCGAGCCTCACGGCGGCGTGGCTGGTGCCCTTTCGTGGTCAAAGCCTGCTCATGCTGGCTGGTCTCGCGCTGAACTGGCGAGCCCAGGGCTGGCGACACCGGAGACCCCCCGGACGGAGTGAGACTCCCGTGCTGGGTCTGTTCGGGGTTTCCTATGGCATGGCGGGGCTTTTGCGTCGACCATGGCGAGACGGTGAGGTGCGCATTCTCTGGGGGATCATGACCAAACCGACGACGGGTGAGTCTGCCTCCGAGGCTATGGCGCGACATAAAGCGGTCATGGCGCAGCGGGAGAAGGCGCTCGATCTCATGGCGCGCCAGGCGGCCGCCAGGAAGGCCGAGTCCGACCAAGCCCCTTCGGAGAAGCCGGCCACGGGCAAGCGGCGCGCGTCGTGCGGGTGGGGAGCAGTGTGCGGACCGTCCCTGGCGGCCTACCGTCTCTCGGGAAGCACCGCTGACCCACCGCATGCCAACCCGCCTACTCGGTCAGGCGGATACGCCGCTGTCGTCTCGACCGGCCTGGGGTGAGGGGCGCGGCATGCGCTGCCGCCCCGGGCCTGTGGACCTCACACGCGGTGCCTAGCAGGGGTGTTCTGTCGGTGGGGGCGCGTAGCGTGGGCCGGCACAGCCAACTCGCAGCAGGAACCACCATGCCACTCACCGGGGAGCAGTCTGCTTCCGTCGCCGTGCCAGCCGCGCGGCAGCGTCGGCCGGGGCGGTCGTCGGTCCGTCACGGCCAGGCGTCCTGTGCCGACCACGGCTGCGCCCGCGTCGAGTGCCGCCAGGCAGCACTGCGGGCCCCCGCCGCCAGCGCGAGCAGGACCGTCTGCGTGGTCTGTCCTCCCGTGTGCCACCGCATTCCGCCGCTCGGTGGGCTGGCCGGCTGCGTGAGTGGGGTATGTCCGCGCAGGACATCGCCGACCGGGCCGGGCTGTCCGTGACCCTGGTCCGCCGCGTCCTGCGCACCCCGGCAGACGGCCAGACCGTCCGGGACATCGCCCGCACCTCCGCCGACGCCATCCTCGGCATCCCGCTCCCCCACCACCGCACGCCCGGCGCCCCCGGCCTGACCGACTCCACCGAGGCATCCTGGCTGCTGGCCGACCTGGCACGGGCCGGATGGCCCGCCACCACACTCGCCCACCGCCTGGGTGTCAACGCCCGTACGGTCGCCGACTCCGCGACAAACGCCCCCGCCTCCGCCTCGACTTGGCCCTGCGGATACGCCGCCTGCACCGCGACCTGATCAGCCTCGACCCGGCCGGCTACGGCATCCATCCCACCGACAGCGCCCGCACCAGAGCCGCAGCCACCCGGCGCACCACGGCGACAGCCGCCTGATCGGGGTAGCTGCAACACGATGTCGAGCTTCGCCGTTGCTGCTCGGCGCAAGGCCCTGACCTGCTTCTTCTCGCGAACTGCTGTGCGTGAGGAGATGGTTGGCTAAGCTGCCCGCTTACGTGCGGGGTATACCCCGCTTCCGGCAGTCCGCTCATCTCCTGCCTGCTCCGCTGAGAGCAGCGCGCACGGACTGCCCCCCTCACCGCGACAGCCGCATTCCTCGAAGGCCCCGATGCCCCTCGGCATCGGGGTCTTCGTCATGCCCGCACCCCTTTGAGGAGCCCCGCCATGACCCGTCCCCGGTTCACCGACCCCGCGCTGCAGGCCGCCTACGACTACCTCGCCCCCGCCGACACCGGCGCACCGGCCGACAGCGCGGAAGCCATCGCCGCCCGCGAAGGCCTGAACCTGGCGGCCGACCTGGCCGCCGTCCGCCGACGCACCGCCCGCTCCGCGGCGGCAACCCGGCAGCGCACGACCCGCCGCGAGGACCGTCGCTCATTTCAGGCCCTGGCCTTCACCCTGCTCAGCCGCCAGGCCGTGAACCTGCGCGGGCCCGAGTTGCGGAGCCGGGGCGCAGGCCTGGGGCCGGGTGGGACTGTGGCCGCAGGAGATGGAGGCATGGATCGGCGCCGTCGGAGTGGACGGCGCCGCCATCGCCCGAGACTGCCGCACAGCGGGCATCGCCCTGTCCGCGATGAACGTCCCTCGACGGCAGGCGCGTCAAGGACCGCCTGCGGGGCGGGGAGCCCGCCTTCTCGGTCCTCGCCCGTGCGACGGCCTGCGGGCGCTCACTGTCCGACTGACGCGCAGATGTCGGGGCGGCCCCGTACCAGGGCGCGTGCGAAGGGGCCGCCCCCCAGCCCCGCTGTCCTGACACGGCAGAGCCGCATCGACGGTATCCGCCGGGCTGCCGTTCTGTACCAGTTCTCTCCGGATGGTGTTCTCCGAAGAGGGGTGAATCGTTGTGTGCGAAGCGGAGTATCAGGACCTTAATTCGCGGGGCTCGTTTTCGGGAGGCCCGTAGGGCACTCAGGCGACGCCGTACGACGCTCACTCCTGCCAGCAGGCACGCCGCCAGCCCGCGCCCCCGCTCGACGGCCTCCGCTGTCGACCGTACACAACGCCGATTTGCCCTGAACATCGAATGGGGCCGCCCCACTACCTCGTGACCTGGCCAGTAACGGACGAAGGGCAGTGTCGGAAGACGAACACATAGCCACCTGCCTGAAGCATCGTCACCTTCTCCCACAAGGAGCAGAGAAACAGGGCAGAGATCCCCTACCGCCCCGACGAGGCAACCATCACCTCATTGCAGGCCCTCGGCACTCCCGCCGCGGGCCTGGGCAAAACTGCCACGCGCGATCCGAACTTCACCGATCCCGCCGAACTACTGAAGCTGCTCGGCCAGCGCCTACGGTCGGACACAACCACGTACTGCCCGTAGACCATCCACGGCATAAGCGGTGTCGGCGAAACACAGATCACCATCGAGTACGCCTACCGCCACCAATCGGAGTACGACGTCGTGTGTGGATCTCGCCGAGCGACCGGCCGGATCCGGGAGACGCTCTTCTTACTGGAGCCCATCGAGCGTCCAGCCGACAATCATCACTTGCCTGCCGCGTGGGCTCAGTCGTGGATACGATGTCTGCCAGCTTGAGTGTCACGCAGTTTCTAAGGGGGGACCTTGGCACAGCAGCTGATCGAACTCGCCATGCCCGACGGGCAGATGGTCTGGGCCATGGTTGAAAGGCAGGGGCCACGGGACACCGGACTCGGTGACCAGGTTGTGCAGCGCATCGAGGGCTTTCAGGAATCGCTGCATGCCCTGGCCGCGAATGTACGCACTGCGGTGGCGACCGCTCGGCCGGACGAGGTGGGTATCGAGTTCGGGCTGGAGCTGGCAGCTGGCAAACATGGCGTGGTCGCCGCACTGACGGGCGTCGGTGGGAAGGCTACCTTCAAGGTGACACTCAAGTGGACCGCAACGGGTCCCGACCTCGTCCAACCACAGCAGCCGGACCCGGTTGTCGTGCCTGCACCTTCTGACGAGGCGTGAAATTGTTCTGCTTCGCCAGACGGATATGAGATACCGACACTCGCCATGCGCGGATTCAACCCGGTCGCAGCTCTCCAGGAGCTCCTGGAGAGCTGCCGCGTGCTCGTGGAAGGCGCAACCGACGGGACCGGATTCTTCGTTGCCCCCGGATTCGTCGTCTCCTGCGCCCACGTCGCCGGCGTCGAAGCGGGGTTGCCCGCACGGGTTCGATGGAACGATCAGAGCTACGAAGCGGTGGTCCTAGCGGCTTCCGCGGACGCGCCAGAGCGCAGCAGCGCGCTGTATGCGTTCCCTGACTTGGCTGTCGTGAAGCTCCTCGATCCACCTGAGGGTCATCCCTGTGTGTGGCTAGACATGGCCAGGCCCCTGCAAGGAACTGAGTTGACGGCTGTGGGCTTCACAGACACTCTTCAAGCATGCGCGGCCGCGCCGCGCCGGGTGAGGTTGACCGCTGGCGGCCGCACCGCCCAGGCGAGCGGCCAGTTGGTGGAACTCGTCGACGGGGAGATCAATCCGGGGCTCTCCGGGGGCCCTGTGCTCAATCACACCAGTGCCGGCGTATGCGGCGTTGTCAAGGCAACCCGCCTGGAGGACACCACCATGGGCGGCTTCGCAGTGCCTGTCGACGCGTTGCGGCTCATCGACCCGGAGGTGTACCGGACTGTCGTCGAGAATCACGACCGCTTCCACCAATCGGACCCCCGATGGCGCATGCTGTCCGATCGAATGGAGCAGACTCACGTCGGTGAGGTCTCAGAGGGTGCCTTTGACCGGCACTTCCTCGGTCTGCTGTCCGCGCTGCCCGACTCTCACGACGCCGGTCGATCACATTCGGCTGCCTTCCTGGCTGTTGCCGCTCCTGGAACGCCGTTGCCAGAGCGGCCCATGCTCGCCCATCGCGACGTCTACACGGAGTTGACTGCGCTCCTGCCGCCGCCGGACGGTGAACTCCCCTATGAACTCGCCTTCTGCGCCGACCTCGCCCGTGAGCTGGCGGGGGTGCCAGCCGGCGTGTCGGGCGCAGTGACCGAATTGCGCGATCAAGTGCTGATCGACGCCGGCCGGCTCGGACTGGGCGACGCGGTACGGGCCCGGCTGGCGGGCGGCAGAGTGCCAGCCCGACGTCCCTCTGTAATCGGCAGGGTCCGGCATTCGCTCCGAGACCGCAGTCTCTACCACGTCATGGCCTGGCGGTTCCGGTCGCCGCATGACATCGTTCCGGGTGCGTCAGAATCCTCGGCCCTCCCCCTGCGGGAGGCACTCGTCCTGCTGTCCGATCTGCTGGCTCAGCAGATCGTTCTGATGGGTGACACCCCGCAGCGCCGAGGGCTGATCGAACTGATCCTTCCGCGCGAGGTCCTCGACGAGGACTTCGCCGACTGGAGGCTGTGGCCGGAGTTCGAGTACTGGTCTCTGGGACGCAAGTACGACCTGGTGGTGCGGCCCCTGGAACGACACGAGGCTCCGTATCTCCACGCGGCCTGGGAAGAGCGCTGGCGCCATCTGGAAGGAAAGAGGGTGGGTGAGGCGCTGGTCTGTGTCTGCGGGCGCGACCGTCAACGTCAGGCAGCGCTCGACGCCCTGTTCAACAACGACCCGGCGCTGGCTGCCCTGACGCTGGCCGGGTCGCCACGCCAGTCACCGGTCGCCGACGCGTACATGGTCGCGCTCACGTCCGGAGTGCCGATGATGCTGTGGCGACGAGGTTCCGTGCCTGGCCCGCCAGTCTGCGGAAGTCCCTGCGGAATCCCGGGTCGGGACGCCTGCCCCGCCCCGGGGTTCCTCACTCAGGCACGTGAGTTCCTCTCCGATACCCCGCGCGACGACGTGCCTGACAGGATCTGCGCGCTGCGCAACGATGCGGAGATCGAAGCGGAGGACGAGGGTCACATCGGCGAGCACGTCGTCCTGCTGTGGGACGACCCCAGCCGACGAATTCCTCGCACACCCCTAGCCCCGGCAGCCCCGGTCGAGGAAGGACAACCCGTTGAGTGAGTGGAGGATCTATCAGGGCGTCGGCGAGCCACACGATGGCATCGACCGCCTGCCCTCTCCGCCGCCGTGGCGTGACTTCGGCAACGCCGAAGACGAGGTGACTCCCTTCGACCGAGAAGTACCCGCACAGAGCCGACGCCGGCTGCCGCAGGCCGCGGCTTACCAGGCCGACACAAACATCATCGAGGCGGTGAACACGGCCCTATATCTGCGCAGGCCGCTGCTGGTCACCGGAGACCCCGGCGTCGGCAAGTCGACCCTCGCGGACGCGGTCGCGGGCGAGTTGAAACTGGGCACCGTGCTGCGTTGGCCAGTGAACAGCAAGACCACGTTGCGCGACGGGCTGTACCGGTACGACTCGCTGGGCCGCCTGGAGGAGGCCGGCGTGAACAGACACCAAACGCGACAGGGCGGCCAGCCGCAACCGGCAGGTCCCGGCCGTTACGTCAGCCTCGGCCCCCTGGGCACCGCTCTGGCCCCCTACCGGTTGCCGCGCGTGCTGCTGATCGACGAGATCGACAAGAGCGACATCGACCTGCCGAACGATCTTCTTGACGTCTTCGAGGAAGGCGGATTCGAAATCCCGGAGCTGGCGCGGGCCGCGGACACGCACGAGACAGTCATGATCCGGCCAGCTGACGGTGGCGAGCACGTCACGGTGCGCCGCGGCATGGTCCGCTGCCGTGCCTTCCCATTCGTCGTCCTCACCAGCAACGGGGAACGAGAGTTTCCTCCCGCGTTCCTACGGCGGTGCGTCCGACTCCAACTGCCAGCTGTCACCGACGACGAGACGCGACTGCGAGCCATTGTGCGCGCCCATCTTCCAGGGGCCGACGACCGGGCGGAGGAGATCATCGAGTTGTTCATGGAGCGGGCAGCGACCGGTGAACTCGCCACCGACCAGTTGCTCAACGCGGTGTATCTGATGAGCCGGACCGTCCAGGAGGGCGCACCCGATCAGGACGGGATCGCCCGGCTGGTGCTCCAGCATCTGAACGTGACAGCTCCCCTCCAGTGACAAGCGACAGCGGCGGCATCGCACGCCTCAGCGCGCTGCTCGGCGCCCTTGACCCACATGGGCTACGGCCCGGTCCGCGGGAGGTCGCCGAGCTGCTGTGGCTGGCCGCGAACTTGCCTGTGGGGGCCCTCATCCATGCGCAGACATCATCTGACGAAGGCGCTGTCAGTGAAACTCCGTCGTCGCCCCCGAGCCAGGAGGCGGTTGCCGCCGATGCTTCGGAGGCAGCTGCCGATCAGGGTGATGTGGGGCCGGAGGGCCGCTTGTACCTGCCGGACAGCGAAGTCCCAGGCCAGGATCGCACCCGCTTCCATCCCGCCTCCCTCATCCGCGTCGCCGGCGCGCCCTCGCTGTCACGTCGGCGCGCCCTGGCCAGGTCGCTGCGGCCGCTCAAGCGCCGGGTGCCCTCGACGACGCGCCTGGTCCTCGACGAGGAAGCCACCGCCGACCGCATCGCCGACGAGGCCCGGTGGATGCCCGTCCTCGTCCCGGCCCAGGACCGATGGCTCAACCTCGCGCTCGTCATCGACGTCCACGGGGACGGCGCCGCCCTGTGGCAGCCATTGGGCCGCGAACTACTCGGCGTGCTGCAGGAGCTGGGGGCCTTCCGCAGCATTCGAACATACTGGCTGCGTCGTCGCCCCGATGGTACGCCCGGACTGGCCGCGAGCCCGCGCCAGGCACCGCGCTCGGTCGCGACCGCGAGCGATCCAACCGGCCGCACGGTCACATTGCTCCTTACCGACGGAGTCGACCCGGGCTGGGGCACTGAAGCCCTGCGTGGCATGCTGCGGCAGTGGGCCCGCAGCGGTCCTGCTGCGGTACTGCAGACTCTGCCTGAGCAACTGTGGGGGCAGACGGCGCTGGCGCCGGAGCCAGGCCGCTTCCGCAGCACCGGGGTGGGCGACTCGTCCTCGCGGCTGCACTTCAGCCCCTACAGTCTCGGCTCTCACGCACTGCAACCGGGCGAGGCTTCCCTGCCGGTGCTGGCCATTCATCCGGAATGGCTGGCGCCGTGGGCCATGGCAGTCGCGGGCACTTGCGAGTTCGACGGCGCAGCAGTACGCCTGCCAGCGGGAGGGGCCGCAGCGGTCCACGCACTCACGTCACCACCTTCCGGGCAGCCGGTCAGCTTCGAGGAATTCCTCGCGCAGACGCAGCCTGGGCCCTTCCGCCTCGCCGCCTACCTGTCCGCTGCCCCGCTCAACCTCGCCGTCATGCGACTGGTGCAGTCGGCGATGCTTCCCAACAGCCCACCCTCGGACCTTGCCGAGATCGTCTTCAGCGGCCTCCTGCGCAGGCTCCCCTCGAGCAGCACGGACGGCGATCCGCTGCAGCAGGCATACGAATTCGCACCCGGCGTCCGCGACCGGCTACTGAGCACCCTGCGACGCGACGAAGCCGCCCAGGTCATCGCCAATGTCTCCGCCTACGTCGAGCGCCATGTGCCAGCCGGTGCCGCCCGCTTCACCGCGGCGGTCGCCGACCCGGATGGCTCAGCGCTCCTGCAGACTGGGGCCCGGCACTGGGCCGAGGTGCAGAACCTGGTGCGCCGTCGCCGACGCCGCAGGACCCCGGCGCACAACGCAGAGAGCCTGGATCCCGCCGTCATGCGCGGACTCGAAGCGGGACGGAAACCGGCACCGCACCGCACCTCCGAACCTGCAGGCGCGCGACTAGCCCCGGCCCTTGCCGACGACCTACCTCCGGCCAGGCCAGGCCGCAACGACCGCAGACGCTTCCTGATCACCATCGGCGTCTCACAGTTCATGCTCGATCTGCCGGAGCTTCCTCAGGTACCCCAGGACGTCGCCCGGGTACGCGAGGCGTTCGAGGCACTCGGGTACACACCCGTCCTGCCCGAGCTGGCGAACAACCCGTCGACATCCACCGTGCTGCGCAACATCGAAGCCTGGGCCCATAGCAAGAACGTCCGCCCCTCCGACGTGGTAGTCGTCTACTTCGCGAGCCACACGACGATCATGAGCGACAGCCCTGCCCAGCTCATGGCCTTCGACAGCGAGCCATCTACCGAGCAACCGAGCGGTATCACCGTTCCGCGGCTACACCGGGCTTTCTCCGGGCGCCTGGGCGGCCTCATGCTTATCCTCGACGCCGGCATGCCAGGCATCTCGACCACGCCGGTCGACCCGGAAGGTCCACCCCTGTGGGTGCTGTCGTGCCATCAGGACACGCAGGAGCGCCGCAACAGCACCTTCGCCCGTACACTGGCCAGCGAGCTGACGCGGCAGAACCATGGTTCAGCCCCCCCAAAGGACCTGGCGGAGTTCTCTGCGCGCATCAGGAAGCAGATGCTCCTGGACCCGACGGGGCACGGCCCCACCATTCAGTATTGGGATCCAGTCGCCACGTCCGCCTTCCACCGCTTCTTCCCTGACCCGGGGTGGCCACGCACTGCAGGTTTCCCACCCCTGCCAAAAGACATAGCCCCAAGGGCCGGACAATCGGATATTCTCGAGGCCATCATGGACTGGCTGCTGTACCAGCCGGACGATGACAGACCCAGGATCGTGACCGGGCGGCCAGGATCCGGCAAGACGACGGTACTCCGGTTCCTCGAGCGCCAATTGGCCCAACGCAGCAGCCGAGATGCCGACGCCAGCGGTCGCGAACAAGACAAGCGAGTAAGGACCGTACTGCTGAGCTCGATTCCCGGCACTGCAGACGACGTGTCACGGGACCTGGTCGTCCAGCTCGGATTCGGAAGGTACTCCCAGAACACTTGGATAACCCAAGTGGCCAGCTCCCCGGACACGGTGCTCGTACTCCTGGACCGGCTCCACGAGGCCTCCCCGAGTCAGCGCCTGAGCATCGTAGACAAAGTGGTTCGCCCCCTGCAGCAGCTGCCCGGCGTACGGCTCGTCATCGCTGATGACTCGACACGACTCGCAAACGAACTGGGCACTGACGTAGAAGTCCTGCGCCTACCGGACTCATACGGGTGGCTGCAAGGCGAGACGGTCGCAACGGAAGATGTTCGGCGTGAGCCACAAATAACCACCCTCAGCCGGTCTGTGAACCTTGGTGCCGGACGCGAACCGTACTTCTTTCTCAGCTACGCGCGGACGGACAATTCCGGCGAGTTCGTCAAGCGGTTCTACGACGATCTCGTGCAGGAGCTCCGGCGGATCGGCGGCGACCCGGCCGCGCAGCCGCCGTTCCGGGACTTCGAAGGGCTCGGTCTGGGCTCGGACTGGGCGCGGGTGCTCGGGGACGCGGTCGGGCACTGCCGCGCCTTCGTCGCGCTGTACTCCCCGTCGTACCTGAACAGCGAGTACTGCGGCAAGGAGTGGACCGCCTTCCGGGAGAGACTTGAGCGCTACCGCCAGGAGACCGACATCAACGTCCCAGCGCTGGTGCCAGTCATGTGGACGCCGGTGGAGGGCGAGTTGCCCGACGAGGTGGCCAATCTGCAGTACAACGAGCCCGGCATGGACGAATACCTCACGCACGGTCTGCTGCGCATCCTGAAGGCCGACCCGATGGGCCCGGCGTACCGCAGGATCGTCGAGAAGGTCGCCGCCCAGGTGCGGCTCGTCGCCGACCGGTACCGGCTGCCGTTGACACCTGGCCTCGACCTCGGTGACGTACGGAGCCGGTTCCCGGCCGCCTGGCAGCGCTCCGCCGCACCGGGCACTGGGCACGTTCGAGTCTTCCTGGTCGCCGGGGTCGCCGATCCGCTTCCGGAGGGACGCAACCGGCCGGAGTACTACGGGCGATCGCCCCAGGAGTGGACGCCGTACCAACCGCCTAAGCGCCCCACGATCGCCCACCGGGCGCAGAAGGCGATCGTGCAGGAGGGGTACACCAGCAACATCGAGGTCGTCGACGCCGGACTGAACAGCCGCCTCGACGAGACGATGGAGAACAACCAGATAAGCATCCTGCTGGTCGATCCATGGGCCGCACGCACCCCGGCCTACCGCGACGTACTCGCGGAGTTCGACAGCCAGCACCACCCGACGACCGGCGTACTGGTGCCCTGCCACGACGGAGATGAGGAGTCAGGCGGTGAGGAGATCTGGGAGGACCTCAGCCGGGTGCTCTGGCGCAACTGGCGCCGGCACAACGACCCCAACGACCCGCTGTTCCGGGTGCGGGTCGCCGAGGACGAGTTCGACGGTCAGCTCGCCGTGATGCTGGCAACGGCGCAGAACCGGCTGATGGAGATGAAAAGCACCACCCCCTTCCGATTCCCCGACGGCCCGCCCCCGCTACCGCTCCCCGACAGCCGCGTCACTGACGACTCTTCACCCGCGTAGCCCGGCCAGACCACAGGCGCATCCGGCGTGGGAGGCATCGCAGAGCAACATTTCGGTCGGTCCCACTTGGCGCTCCAAGTCACGGGACAGGCCAAATGCGGTCGCAACCCACAGCGGTGGGGCGATCAACGATCCAGTGTTGAAGCTCGTAGTGGCGGAACTGATAAGTAGGACCGTACAACCGCACTATCCCTGCAGTCGTGGCACAGTGTGCGCAGACGCAGAGGCGCCTTGTCCCGAACACAGGGTCAGCCCCTCCCCAGACTGCAACAAGCAGAGCGGCCACAGCCCCTTGCAGTCAGCTCAGTCGGTCGATGACGTCGTTGCGTGTGGACTCGCTCACCGGCCTGCGGGGGCGATCTCGTTCCACCGCGAACTCATACAGGTCACGCAGTGGCAGACACCCGCCGCGCCCGGGAGAGCCAGCAGCGCGCCCTCTACCGGTAGTTCGTTAAATCCGGCGGTGGAGTGGGTTGACGGCAAGTCGGGTTGGTCGTAGGCCGGTGGGAGGAGTCAACTGCCTTGCTAGGGGCTGCATATGACCGCTCGCCGTCCGTGTCCGCCCGCGCCGGGACCGTTGGAGGAGTACGCGGCCCGGTTCGACGACCTCTTCTTCAGCCTGGCCCAGCGGCG
>NZ_JBIBKS010000045.1:0-31357 GCF_042959345.1 Streptomyces sp. NPDC007905
GGCGACGGATCTCGGTCGCCGCGCTGTGCTGCTACCGGCCCGGCGAACGGTCCCGGCTGATCTACCGGCCCCGCTTCCACCCGCTCCTCAAAGGCGCACGCAAGAGTTTCGCCTGGCAGGACTACCGCGACCTCCTGGTCCGCGCGCACCTGCAGCTGGGCGCCCCGATCGTGGTCGTCTGGGACAATTTGAACACCCACCGTGCCGCCGGGATGAGGAAGTACGCAGCCGACCACGACTGGCTCACCATCGTCCAACTTCCTTCCTATAGCCCAGACTTGAATCCCGTGGAAGGCATCTGGTCCCTGTTACGGCGCGGGTGGATGGCCAACACCGCATTCACCGACCCCGACCACCTCACCCGCACCCTCCGCCGAGGCCTCGCCCACATCCAGCGCCATCCCGAACTCATCGACGGCTGCCTCACCGAAACTGGTCTGACCCTTGCCTCAGATGCCCCGAAGCCAACCCGAAAAGGTCAGTAATGCCGGAATCGGGGCCATGTACGCGCGGGGGCAGCCGGAACACGGGCAGCCGTAACAGGGCGTGCCGCGCAAGGTGGCACTGCAGGTACTCGCTGACGGTGTGCCTGCCTCCAGCCGCCGCCGGCCTGACACCGCCCTCGGCCTCCTCGACTGAGTTCGAGCGGGTCGTTGGTGCGGCCGAGCGTCGCGCCGTTCCGCCG
This sequence comes from Streptomyces sp. NPDC007905, assembly GCF_042959345.1. Taxonomy (NCBI): domain Bacteria; kingdom Bacillati; phylum Actinomycetota; class Actinomycetes; order Kitasatosporales; family Streptomycetaceae; genus Streptomyces; species Streptomyces sp. NPDC007905. The sequence goes on from NZ_JBIBKS010000045.1 coordinate 686, forward strand.
GCCTGCTGAACCGGAAGCACTCTAGACCTGGGAGGCCGGGTGGACCGGTTCGCCGAGCCGGTCGCCGTTCACCGGGAACCGCGGGGCCTCGACGTATTCGCGGTCGGTAACCTGAAATTGCTGCACTGGTACTGGGACACAGCGCTCGGCCGGATGATCGGGCCGGAGGAACTGCCCGGCTACATCGCGACCAGGCCGGTTCCGGTGGCCGACGGCGACTACCTTTACGTGTTCGCGGCCGACGTCGGCGACCGGCTGCGGGTCTGGGAGTCCCGCCTGGACGGTCCGTGGACTCATTCCATCCGCACGGATGTCGGCGCTGCCGCGTTGGTCGCAGTGCGCCGCCAGCCGGGGATCTACGACACCTACTCCACCTCGAACGGCATCGTGCACCAAGTCGTTGGTGGAGAATGGCACGCACCGGTGCTGTTGCCGCGTAGTGAAACCCTGGAGCCGGGCATCGCCTCGGTCGCGGCGATCGCCTGGACTGACGAACACGGATTCGTCCGGCAGGACGTGTACGGCCGACTGGGAGACGGCACCCTCCGGCATTGGGGATATGGCTATTTCGCCAGCCCCGATCCGACCCGGTGGTGGGGGCCGGACCCCATCAGCCCAGAGCGGCTGCCGTTCGAGGCCGCAGTGGCGGCGCGCGGGCCCGACATCATCTTCCGAGACGAGGACGGGCGGCTGCACCACTGGATCTGGCAACACCAGGAACGCCGCTGGGACGACGTCTCGCCGCTCACAACCGGCTGGCACGCTGATCCAGCCGTCGTCGAGCGCACCGGTGGCCCGCCGGGCATCGACTTGGTTGCCCAGGTCGAGGCGGACAAAGTGCGGGTGGCGTACTGGAACACCCAACTCTGGACGCATCGCATACTGGGTCTGCCCAGCCCGCGAGACGCGTCCGGCGCCGTGCTGCCCGAACCCGCGCAGGACGCGCTCGCTGGCGCCACCGACGACGTCCAGCCGGCGTTTCTGCTCACCCGGCCCGCTGACCACGTCGTGCTTGGGGTTCACGCGGTTGGCTACCGGATGACCACTGGCGCGGTGCCGAGATTGGTCGCCGAGGCAGCTGATGCCCACCTGGTGGTGACCTTCCCGCCCCAGCACATCGCCGAGGAGGTGTCCGCGCCCGGCGCCTCAGCGCTACTCGGCAATGTCTGGCAAGCGCGGCTGTCCGGCTCAAGCCGGATCGCTGTCACCGCCGCGCCCGAGTTCGAGCTGACCGCCGCGGGTGTGCTTGCCGCGTTGTATGACGCGCCGATCGACCGCAACGAGCAGCGCACGGCCGTCGAACTGCCCTGGGGTCTGATTCTCGCCCCGCAGCCCGGCGCCGACGCGGTGGTCACCCGGCACCCGAATGAGCCGGTGGACCTCGGCGGCACGACCGGCCTGTGGCGCACCCGATTCGGCACCGACGCGGGCGACGGCGGCGTCGCGGTCGCCGCGCTGCGGGCCGGGCGTCCGGACCCGTTCCCGGTGGCGCTGACCAAAGCCAACCGGGTCAACATCACCGGACAGTCCCCGCCTGCGCGCGCCGACCGGCTGGAGCTGAGCAGCCTGGCCGGCACGCTGATCGCGGCAGGCAGCTGGCGGACGCTCGAGTGGGAGCAGCGCACAGTCGGCGGGCGCGACCAGCAGGTGCGCACCGCCACCAAGGGCGTGCTGTACCCGTTCGGACACCGGGCGGTGTTCGTCGAGACCACCGAACGCAGCACCAGCGAGCCGGTCGCGGTGCTGCGCAAGACCCGGGTGCTACACGTCACCGAGCCGACGGTCGACGGACTGCGCTCCCGCGCGTTCCCGTTCGAGCAGGTGGAACTCACCCAGTTGGAGTTCGGCGGTCTCAACGACGCCGACTGGCAGACGGTGCCCCGGCCGACCCGGGAGATCGCCGGACTCGAGAACCGGGCGCTGGAAGCCGAGGTTGAGGCCCGTCGGATCTTCGAGGACCTGTACGGGCCAGACGCCCTGATGGCCGGGATGCCGCAGGTGGAAGAGCGAGCTGCTGGCTGGACCGACGACGCGGACGAGCTGCTGGATCCGGAGGACCCGGAGGGGTTCACCCGCGCCGGAGCCGCACTCTGGTGGTTGCAACTGCACAGGGCTAGGCGGGACGCGTGGGATGCCATCGAGCTGCTCCGGCGGGAGAATCTGGGCACCGACCCGGTGGAGACCTTCTTCCTGCCGACGACGCGCAACGGCGCGCCGATCCGCTTCCCGGTGCGCTGCCGTCAGCCCGGACGTCAGGTGGGTTTCGAGCTGCCGCTGGTGTTCGTCGCCGACCTCGAGCTCGGCGACGAGGTCCGCGCAACATTCAGGTCGCTGGACAATCCGGATGTGATGGAGCAAGTCCAAAAGTTCCACACTGACTTGGGACTCGGGGTGGTGGAGCTGCCAGGCGCCAAGATCAATATGGTGTTCGACGCGGCCCGCACGGCACCGAGCGACGTGCAGGAGGTGCACCGGCTCAACATCACGGGAAGCCCGTCGTCGCGTGGTGGTTTCGTCCCGTCTCTGGGTGGCGCGGGCGGGCCGGGGTCTTGGGCGACCGAGGTCGCCTTGCCCACGCTGCGCACCCTGTTGGACCGCGACCCGCGGGTGCGGATCTTCTTCGACCAGGCGTATCTTGACGCCACTTCCGACGACATCCCGCTGCGTATCCTCGATGACCTCGGTGTCGACTTCACCACCAAGGCTGATCGCTCTGGCGGGCTGGCCGCGCCCAAATTCGACGCGGACGGCATCTCCAGACTGCAGGGCCTGGTCAACGTCGCCGGATCGCAGTCGCTGGCGCCGGCCGACCTGTTCACCGAGGGAGCCTCGCTGTTCGGCTTCGATCTGCGCGACCTGGTCCGCGACATCGAGGCTCCGCCGGAGCTGGTCACGCTCGACACGACTCCTCCGGAGGTCCGACTGAGCTGGGCGGACATCCCTCTCGCCGAGGCGCCCGGCGGGGAGTTCCTGCCGCTGTCGACCGAGACGTCCACGCTCACTCTGCGCAACATGAGTTCCGCCGGGCGTAACGAGACGACCTGCGTGATCACCGATTTTAAGCTGGTGCTCCCGCGAAGCGAGCCGATGATCGAGATCAGCTTCGGGCGGGTCGAGTTCCGGCAGATCACTGGCGAGGCGCCGCAGCTGTCCATCGACGGGCTGAGTGCAACGTTCGTCGGCAAGTTGCGGCTGCTGGATGTGCTCCAGGAGAAGGTGGGACTGGGCAAGCTCGGCCCGCGGATCGTGCCGACCGCCAAGGACATCACCGCAGGTTACGCGGTGCCCGTGCCGGATGTCGCGGCGTTCTCCTTCGTGCTGAGCAACCTGAACTTCAGCGCCGCGCTGCGGGTGCCTTTCGACAGCGCACCGGTGTCGCTGTCGCTCGGATTCGCCTCGCGGGCACGGCCGTTCACGCTCACCGTGCTGATGTTCGGCGGCGGAGGCTACCTCGATCTGGAGCTGGACCGCTCGGGGCTGCGCCGGCTGGAGGTGTCGCTGCAATTCGGTGCCGCGCTGGCGATCAACCTCGGCGTGGCCACCGCGGAGGTGCACGCCTTCGGCGGTATCCGTTACGAGCTGGTGGCGGAGGCGCCCCGGCTCTCCGGCTTCCTCCAGATCGGTGGCAGCGTGGAGCTGCTCGGGCTGGTGTCGGTGGCGGTGGAGCTGCACGTCGAGCTGGCTTACCAGTTCGACACCAACGCGCTCGTCGGGCGCGCGAAGATCGTTGTGGAGATCGACGTCACCCTGTTCTCCCAGTCGGTCGAGTTGGACAGCGGTGAATGGGTGATCGCTGGTGGTGCGCCTCGCGAACCGGTCGGTCCGCCGCCACCCGGGCCGGTGGATTTCGCCGCACCACCGCCCGGGCCGGATCCGGCCCTCCTGCAGGCGTGGCGGGACTATCGAGGAGCGTTCGGGTGAACGAGATCCTGTGGATCGCTGTGCCGGCCGGCACCGTCACGGGCGATCGCGCGCCCCTGCGGGTGCTGGTCGTGCCCAAGCTCGACACGGCGACACCGCAGCCGCTCTGGAGCTTCGGGTTGCAGGACTGGCCGACGGCTCTGGGCGGTGCCCAGTTCACCGTGCAGACGGCGCCCGACGCCGAGTCGAACGTCACCGCCGTCACCGGGCTCACCCCGCTGACCGCACCGGCCAGCGAGGTGTGGCGGTCGTTCTTCCCCGACGACACCGTGGTGGAACCGCCACGCCGACGGGTCTACGACACTCCGACGGTGAGCCCGACATCGACCGACGCTGCCCGGGTCCGGCAGACCTACACCCTGTCGGCGCAGGCGATCGCCGACCCGGCGGTCGAGGCCGACCCGGTGCTGCGTGAGCAGTACGCGCAGTGGGCCGCCGAGCAACCCGCCGGGGACCCCGGGTCGCTCGGGCCCGAGGAGTGGCGGGCGCCGGATTTTGCCCGTACCGTCTCGCTGCTGCGTGAGCATCCGGCGGTCCTCACCCGGCTGGGCCTCATCCTCGAATTCGCCCTGGACGCAGCCACAATCCCGGTTGGTTCGCACCTGATCCGGGTGCGCTGCACGCTCGGCGCGGATCTGCCCGGCGACTGGGGCACGGTCACCCCGTGGACGCGCTTCGAGTTCGATCGCGTGCATTTCGTGCCGGCCCCCGGGGCGGACAGCGACCTGCGCACCGGCATGGTCGACCTCACCGGCACCACGCAGATCGGCGCCGATCCAGCCGCTGCGGCGACCTGGAGCGTGGCCACCTTCGACGTGGCCGGCGGCGTCGACCGGCTCCGCGACGGCGCCCGGTCGATCTCCGACGGCGAGCGCGCGGTGACGCTGCCGGTGTTGCGGTCGGCGGGACTGGCGCTGCTGCGCAACGGCCGTGGCGCGCAGCTGGGACAGCGCGCCACGAACGCCGAACGGCCGCTGCAGGACCGGGAACTGACCGCCGACGATCTCGTGCTCGGCTACCGGGTCGACATTCGCCGAGCCAGCACCGAGGGGCAAACGGGCCAGTGGTTCCCCCTGTGTGAGCGCACTGCAACCTACAGAGTCGGTGATCAGCCGATTGGTCCGGCGGCGCAGGTCGAGGAGGGGCACGTAAAGGCCAACGCCGCGGTGATCGGCGACGACCGGGTGGTGCGCGCGGATGAGGTGGTGGCTCGGTGGAGCGGGTGGAGCCTGGTGCTGCCCCGCCCGGTGTTCGACGAGCGCGGCCGGGTACCCAGCGCGGCGACCCGGCTGCCGCTGCCCTTCGATTTCCACTGGGACTTCGGCCAGTCCGAGCGCAAGCTGGGCGAACTGCGGTTCGGGCAGGGCTACCAGATGCGCATCCGGGTCGCGGACATGGCCGGCGGCGGCCTCCGGTTCGACGACCTGCCGGCCGGCAGCAACCGCAACGCAACCGACCTGGTGCTTTATCGGCGGCACGAGGCGATCCCGCCGCCGGAATTCGCGCCACCACCCGACGCGTTCCACCTGGAGTCCGGTCAACTCGTCGCCAACCCGGCCGCTTTCGGTCCCGGCGGCACCCTCGACTGCCTGGTCATCCGCAGCGACCCGGCTGGCACGACCGCCCTCGACGTCGACCAGTTCACCGCCGCGCACCCTGAGTATCCGCGCAACGACCGCCGGATCCTGCTGCCACCGCCGACCTCGCTCCCCCTCGCCGAGCAACACGGCCGACTCAGCGGGACCGACATCGACGGCAACCCGATCGACGACACCGTCGTCGCCGGCTGGGTACAGCGAGCGGTGACCCCGCCGACCGCGACCGAGGAGGGCGACTACAGCTGGCTCTCCGATCCGGCCGCAGTGAGCGTACTGGGCTTCCTCACCCCGGGCCCCGACGCGCCGGCGCCAGGGGAGAGCACCGACAGCGCCTGGCAGCCGCGCTGGCCCGACTACTCCGCCAAGGCGCTCGAACTGCACGCTCGCCGCAGCCCCGGCGAGCCGGTCATCCAGTGGGTGGACGAGACGCTGGTGGTGCGGCTGGCACCCGGGGAGGAGGCTGAGCTCGAGCTCAGCTCCCGCGCGGACGCCAACAAGATCGACGAGTTCGAGATCCAGGAATGGGTGCCCAACACCGCGGAGGCCAGCTTGGCAGCAGGACGGCACCCGATGCTGACCCCGCCGCGGGTGGTACGGCTGGTGCACGCCGTTCGCAGGCCACTCGAGGCACCGGCCGCCGCCCTACGCGCCCCCCGCGAGGTCGGCGCCACCTGGGTTACGCTCACCGACCCTGACCGCCCGCTGTTCGGCGTCGACCGCAAGTCCACCGGTCAGATCGACGTGGCGGCACAGTGGCACGAACCCGGCGACAGCGAGGCTGCCGGCCCGCTGCTGACCGAACAGGTGTGCTCGATCGCGGTCGCGCCCGACGCCACCCAGCTGTCGGTGCGGCACGAGTTCGGCGACACCCGGCATCGCCGTGTCACCTACACCCTGACCGCGCTGAGCCGGTTCCGGCAGTTCTTCGTGGCCGGAGAGGACGCCGCCTTCCAGCATGACACCACCCTGGCCGAGGCCGTCAGTGTCCCCAGCTCGGCGCCACCCGTGGCACCGGTCGTCCTCGCGGCGTCCCCGTCCTTCCGCTGGGAGGGCTCGGCCGACCTGGCAGCCGGGCCGGTGCAACGGATTCGTCGCGGCGGCCGGATCCGGGTCGAACTGGCGCGACCGTGGAACCTGTCCGGCAAGGGCGAACTCCTTGCCGTGCTCACCGGCCCGGACCTCACCCGGGTGTCGCGGGATCCGATCTGGACGACCGGCGATGCCGCCGGAACCGCCCCTCCCGAACTGTTCGCCGGTGCGGCGGGCGCGATCGCCGAGCACATACTGCCGGGCACCGGCACCATGGTGCGGGCGGTGCCCTACCCCGTGCACCTGCACAGCGAGACCGACCGCTGGTACGCCGACGTCGAACTGCCCGGCGCGGCGGCCGACTCGTACTGCCCGTTCGTACGGCTGGTACTCGCGCGCTACCAGCCGGAGAGCCTGCCCGGCTGTGCCCTGTCGTCATCGGTGACCACCGATTTCGTACAACTCATGCCGGACCGCACGCTGTCCGTGGAGCACGTTGCCGACGGTCTGCAGGTGCTGCTGACCGGAACCTGGCCACTCGGGCCGAACCAGAACCGGGTCGTCGCCCTCCTTGAGGAGTCCTCTGGCACGGCAACCAGCGACCTCACCTCCGCCGCCCCTGACGTCGCCGGCATGTGGCATCGAGTGCCGGGACACATGGTGTCGGGCGTACTCGGCGAACCCCTCCCACCCCTGACGGTCCCGGCGAGCGACGGCCAGCTGCGCGCGGTGATCCGGGAGATCGAGAACATCCAGCCCGCCGTCGCTGGCGACGACGCCACCCTGGCCAGCGAGCTGCGGCAGCGGACCGTGTTCATCGACGTGGTGACGCTGGGGTAGACCTCTCAGACAGCTCCGTCGACACCACACGGCCCCCAAGATCAGGAAGACGATCGCGTACACGTTCATGCCGCCGATGCCGGCGGTGGCGAAGACGGGGACGTAGACGCCGATGTTGTCGCCGCCGTTGGCGAAGGTGACGGCGGCCACCTCCCGCGCCTTCGGGCCGCCCTCGGACGTCTCCTGCTCGTCGTCCTCATCGTCGCGGTGCTTCCACGCCTGCCAGGCCGCCTTGAGCCCCAGGGCGAGGGGCAGCAGGCCGAGGTAGGGGATCGCCGACTCGGGCAAGAAGGTGGCGCCGAACGCGGCGGCGACCGCCACGGCGAGGATGGCAGCGAAGCCGAGGTACTGGCCGACGACGATCCGGCGGACGGAGCCATGATGTCCGGCACCCTGAGCGAAGAACAGCGACTGGATCAGGATGTCGTCGATGTTGGTGACGGCGAACAACCCGGCGGCCTGCCCGACGACGCCCAGGTTCACGAGTGGATGCCCTCTCCTTCGGCGCGAGTGTCCCGGTGACGCTACCGGGAGCCCTCACCATGCCCTCGCTGGGGCCGAGGTTCAGTGCTGCTGCTTCTCGTGAACATCGAACACGACCGCGTCAGGGCGCCTCCCGAAGTGCTGAACAACTGCTGTCGAAAGTCGGTTCTGGCACAGATCTTGGGGAGCGGTCGCGGAGCGTCACTGAAGCAGGATCATCTTGCGGAGTAGTTCGAATCCTGCGCGCCCGTAGAGCTGCCTTTTGATCTTCTTGATGCGGTTCACGGCACCTTCCGTACCGCCGGAGCTCCAGTGCAGGGTGAGGCCGGCGGTCACCGCATCGAGGTCTCGGAGCAGGTGGAGTGCGAAGTTGGTGAGGCCAGGTAGTTGGCTTGCGTCGACGGCGTCGATCCATGAGGGGAGCGTGGAGCCGAGGCGGCTGGTGAGTATCTCACCGAAGCCGCGGACGTGTTCGGCTGCGGCATCCAGTTCGGGACAGCGGGCCAGGACGTCCTTCAGCGCGGTGCGTTCGTCCTCGCTCAGGGTCGCGGGGTGTCGGGTGAGCCAGCCGGTGACCCGCCGCACGGTCGGAGGAGGAGGAGGCGCCTGCGGCGGTGCGGCGCGCAGGGTGGCGATGTAGGCACGGACCATCTGGTAGGTGACGGGGCGTTCTGGGCGATCAGTTCGCGGTGTAGACGGGTGGCGCTGGCGCGTCCCGCTGTGAACCGTCGCTCCAGATAGGGCTTGTAGGGGTCTAGGCGGTGTTTTGGAACTGAGCCCCTGACCACGCCTCGTGCCGTGATGATCTCGGTGTGGGGCGTGGGGATCTTTCGGATGAGCAGTGGTCGGTGCTGGAACCGTTGTTGCCGGTGGTGGGGGTCGGGCGTCCGGCGCGGAACCGGAGGCGGTTGATCGATGGGGTGCGGTGGCGGGTGCGGACCGGTGCGCCATGGCGGGATCTACCAGCCGGGTACGGACGCTGGCAGACCGTCTACGGGCTGTTCAGACGCTGGCAGCGCGAGGGTGTGTGGGCCCGGATCCTGACCGCGTTGCAGGCGCGGGCCGATGCGGCCGGTCTGATCACGTGGGAGGTGAACGTCGACTCCACGATCTGTCGTGCCCATCAGCATGCTGCCGGTGCCCGCCGGGACGGAGCCGGGCAGAAGGAACCGCCGGGCGGGGTGCGGACCGAGCCGGACGATCACGGGCTGGGCCGGTCGCGGGGCGGGTTCACCACGAAGATCCACCTGGCCTGCGAGCAGGGACAGAAGCCGTTATCGCTGCTGGTCACCGCTGGCCAGCGAGGTGACAGCCCGCAGTTCGAGCCGGTCCTCGAAGCGATCCGGGTACCCCGCACCGGTGGTGGGCGCCCCCGGCTGCGTCCGTTGCGGGTACGGGGCGACAAGGCGTACTCCTCGCGTGCTAACCGCGCCTACCTGCGACGACGCGGGATCCGATGCACGATCCCTGAGCCGGCCGACCAGATCCGCAACCGCAAGCGCCGCGGCAGCGGCGGAGGCCGTCCGCCCGCCTTCGACCGGCAGGACTACAAGGCCCGGCATGCCGTCGAGTGCGGAATCAGCCGCCTCAAACAGCACAGGGCCGTGGCCACTCGGTATGACAAGCTCGCTGTCCGATTCGAATCGACGGTCCAGATCGCCGCGATCCACCAGTGGCTGTGAGCCGCCGACGGCTCAGGGAGCCGTGCCATGCTGACGACGGAATCGAGAGCACACGGTGGGGAGATGCCCAGTGGCCGCCCGGTACTACTGCGCCGACAGCGAGAACGGCGACCACGTTGACGACCCGTCCGAAGACGCCCTGTTCGACCTGATCAGCGAACTCAACGACTTGGACAACACGTTCGTCGTCATCCAGCCCGACGAGGACGATCCCGCCTGGTTCGCCTCCGTGGCCGTCCTCGACGAAGGCGGTTATGAAATCGTCCTGCGCGACAGCACACGACGTGAACACCAGGTCACCACCGACACAGACATCGACGGAATTGCCAACGACCTCATCGTCTGGCTGGCCGGCCGAGACTTCCCCGGACGGCCGAACCAGCAGACGGGCGCGTTCTAAAACACGGCCTAGAAGAGGCCGGAGCGCATGTGTTGCGTGAGGTTCTCGAGGATCTCGCGCAGCCGCGGGCTGCGCGCGGCCGGCAGCTGGGTCAGGGTGTGCTGGAAGATGCCCTGGTCGACCTGGAACAGTTGATGGGGGCGCGGCACGGGCGGGTCGTCGCGGAGAACGCCGTCGGGCATGGTGCCCGACGCGGGGAGGCGTAGGTGCGGCTCGGGGAAGGCCAGCCACATCCACCCCCCGAACGGCAGCGGCACCGGATAGGTCGATGCGGGCCGGCCGGCCGGGCTCCAGGTCTCCCCTGTCTGCGGATGGATCGGCACGAGCAGTATGTCGGCGTCCGCGTCAGGACTGGACAGTCCCGGTCCGGCCAGCACAGCGTGCCGCGCCGGCCGGCCCCCAGGCAGGAGGGCGTCGAGGGCACGCTGGAACACTTCCGCGGTCAGCCCGTGCGGGACGGTCACCGGCTGACCGTTGGAGGCTGCCAGCAGATGGGCGAGCGCCCGGCCGGCAGCCGCCTCCCACTGCGGGCTCCATGACCACCGGTGGCCTGACCCGAGCCGCGAACTCCATCTGGTGATTGGCTCGTACGGGGGCGTCCGCTTGCCCTCCACCAACAGTTCCGCCCAGGAGAGCGTTGTGGGGGCGGCGTTGTCGACGGGGAGGCGGCGCACGGCGTCCGGCGCGAGCCAGACCGCTTGCCAGAGTGAGCAGTCGTCGATCCGGCTCGCCACGGGCAGGCCGCACGCCTCACAGGCCATGTTCGGGCCCTCACCCCAGTCGAGGCCGCAGCAGTAGCCGCCGGCCTTCTCCGGGATGAGCACAGCGCCGCGGGTGTCTCCGGGTGCGATGACGACCGTGCCGGGGGTGCCGTCGGACCAGGAGAAGCTCGGCGCGTGGATGTCGCGGGCCGCCGCCTCCTCCGGATCTGTCTCATCCCATCTCCGCCATGGCGGCCCCAAGCGGTTTGGGTCCACGGCAAACGTGCCCGACTCCATGAGCACCGGGAGTTGAACCCCGTTCCCGTACTTCTGATGGGCGTGAGCCGGCAGCACGACCTGGGACAGCGGGACCGTCAGCCTGGCACCGCACCCAGCACACACGAAAATGAACAAACATCCTCCGCCGAAGAAGCGGAGAGCATCCTCGCAGCTCCGCCACGGACCGGCCAACGTGTTTCATCCGCTGCGGGGCTGGATATCGCTGCTTCTTCCCCATGCGAGAAGGCTAGGCGTCCGCGGCGGCGTGACGTCAAGGCGTCATACCCGCTGGTACCGCTCGGGGTCCGCGCGCCAGTAGTTGTCCCGCGCGGCGACGATCTCTCCGCCGGACGCTCAACCACCAGCCGCAGAGCGAGCCGACGAGTGCAGATTCGGTATTGCCTTAATCGGCCGGGCCGGACTCGAACTCGGCGACAACCACTCCGATCTGCAGGCACCCGAAGGCCGGGGGGCCATCGCAGGGACTGAAGAGTTGAAGAGGATCGAAAAAGGACAAGGGCAGCCATGACAACGCAGAGTGAGACAGCGACAGCACCAGAACCCGATCAGGCCGCGGAGCAGAAGATCCAGAAGTTGCAGGAGCTTTACGCCGACGCGCCGGAGGTGGGAAAGCAGGCGTTGGAGAACGTACTCCGAAAAGGCGCGACGTCGTTTGTGGGGAAGCCGCGAACGCAAATGGAATCCGCTGGCCGGGTCGGCAGCCGGCAGGGCAGGGTCTCGGAGCTCACCCTGATCGCTCCGTTCGTGGAAGGTGGAGCGGAGCGACTGCGCGCCTTCCTGCAGCTGCGGGACGGAAACTTCGATGACACAGACAGGGTTGGCACCGTCCACGATATGCGCTTCGTATTCCTTGACCACGACACGAAGCTGCTCTTCTGCACCGCCTACGACGACGAGTGGGACCCCTACATCGACGACTTCGCAACGAAGATCCCGGACGAACTGGATCTGTTTATGTGCAATTGCGTGGGATGGCCGGGAACGCGCAGCCCGTCGGTGAAGGACTGGATCGCGAAGTACCAGGTCACGGCCGATGGCTGGTACGTCGCAAATCCAGATCTGACGGTGGCGGAGACCAGGCGGCTGAACCGCGTCGGCCACGCGCTGGAAGAATTCCTGGACAAGATCAGCGACTAGTCCAGCCACCCGGACAGTCTGGGGGGTGCGGCCGCGCCACCCGGCGAGAGTGTCCCCGTGAGCCGGCTCGTCTCGGTTTCTTGTGGGGAGAACGCCATGCCGCTCGTCGATCGCCTCGGAGGCGACCTTCCGCGTGCCCCCGTCACCGTGGAGCTCGACGACATCCAGGCGACGGTGCTGCGCTACCGACCCGAGCCCTACTACGGCACGCACGTCATGCTCCACGTGGAGGATGCCCAGGCCGGCCGCGAATTCGTGCAGCTGCTGACACCCTACGTCGACTCCGCCGCCGACTGGTGGCAGGCCGGCGACGCCTGGACCTCAATCGCCATCAGCTCCACCGGGCTGGTGGCTCTAGGCCTGCCAGAGGATTCTTTCCGGTCCTTCCCCGAAGCATTCCGCGTGGGGATGGCCGCACGCGCCGACAAGCTCCGGGACTACGGACCAAACGACCCGACGAACTGGGAAAGGCCCTTCGGCACCGGGGAGATCCACATCGCAGTCAGCATCTTCAGCGACACGGAAGACAAGTGGCGCCGCGCGATGGAGACCGCGGGCCGGCAGTATCAGGGGTTCTCCGGCGTCACCGTAATGCTGATGCAGGACTTCGGCGCCCAGCCAGGCAACCTCAACCCGCTGGGCTACAAAGATTCGATCGGCCAGCCGGCCATCGAGGGCAGCGGCGTCGCCTCGTTGCCCGGCCAGGGACCACCGATCAAGGCCGGCGAATTCATCCTCGGCTACCCCGGCGAGGCCGGCGTGCCGCTGCCGATGCCGCGTCCGGACGTGCTGGGCCGCAACGGCACCTTCGTCGGGCTGCGCAACTACCAGGCCCGCGTCGGGACGTTCAACCGGTTCCTGCGCGAGCACGCGCAGACCGAGCAAGAGCGGGAACTGCTCGCCGCGAAGCTGGTGGGCCGCTGGCGCAGCGGCGCGCCCTTGACGCTCGCCCCGACGCAGGACGACCCAGCGCTCGGCGCGGACGCGCGCCGGAACAACGACTTCACCTACGCCGCGGATCCGCACGGCCGGCAGGTGCCGCTCGGCTCACACATGCGGCGCATGAACCCGCGCGACACCAAGATGGCCCTACTCGCCGACGTGAACATCCACCGGATCATCCGGCGCAGCACGACCTACGGGGCACCCTACGACCCTGACGCGACCTCGGAGCAGGACGACGAGGTACGGCGCGGCACCTACTTCATCTTCCTCAGCGCCAAGGCAATGGCCACGATGGAGTTCCTGCAGCAAGAGTGGATCAACAACGGCAACTTCATGGACCTGGGCGACGAACGCGATCCGAACGTCGGGCTGCAGGAGGACGGGGCGACGTTCACCATCCCGCAACATCCGGTGCGGCGCCGCATCCACGGCATCCAGACATTCAACGTGCTGCGCGGCGGCGAATACTTCTTCATGCCCTCCCTGTCCGCCTTGAGATGGATCGGAGACCTCCGCCAATCCAGCGGCCACGCTTGATGAACGAGCCGAACCATCCTGAAAGCCGTCGCCACACCTGACGACCGCAAGCTTCACAAACCCCGAGTTGCACCGATCCGGATCTGAGGACGGGAGGTGCCCGCGGTGGGCGAGGGTACGGCCGGTCCCGATGCCGGGAGCGGCGCTTCTGCTCGCGGCCAGGCCGGTGAGGGCAGCGGTGAGGCCCGGTTTTCTACGCCGGGACGTGCGGGCGGGGTTGAGGGGGATCTCTTCGACGGTGACGTTCGCGGTACTCGACACGGTGACGGTTCGCCTTCCGATAGGGCCGCCGTCCCCCGGGATTGGGGGGCGGCTGGCGGGGTCACCGTGCGGAGGTTGGGGGTTAGAAGCCGTTGCTCTATCGATCTTGGTGAGCGTGAGTTCGAGGTTGTCGACTCGGTCGGGTGATCTCTTGGCTGGCTGCGCATGAAGGTGGGGCCTCCCGCACAGCTCGTGGGTCGAATCCAGCCGAGCAACAGGAGGCCCCTGGTGCTGCAGTCTTCCGTGCCGACGCGGATGTCGTCCAACTCGGCTTCCCTGACGTGTGATTGTCTCGCTCACCGGTTCGGGAACGCCGCAGACAGGCCGCACAGGCGTCCGAGGTATCCGTCGGACATGAGCGATGCGGAATGGGCGGTTGTGCGGGACGCGATGCCGGTGCCGGGCTGGCTGGAGGGCCGCGGCGGGCAGCCTGAGGGCTGCTGCCACAGGCAGATGGTGGACGCAGTGCGCTATCTCGTCGCGGGCGGCATCGCCTGGCGGGCGATGCCCGCGGACTTTCCCGCGTGGGACCGCGTCTACGCCTTCTTCCGGCGCTGGCGCGACAACGGCCTGACCTCCGAGTTCCACGACCGGTTGCGCGACCGTGTCCGCGGGGCCGCGGGCCGCGATCCGGAACCGACGGCCGGTGTCATCGACGCGCAGTCGGTCAGAGGAGCCGCGTCGGTGCCTGCCGCGACCAGGGGATTCGACGGCGGGAAGAAGGTCAATGGCCGCAAGCGGCACATCGTGGTGGACACCCTCGGACTGCTGCTGGCCGTGACGGTGACCGCGGCCTCGGTCACCGACCGGGACGCGGGCCTGACGCTGCTGGCCCGGCTGCACGAGCGGCACTGGCGCATCACGCGGGTGTGGGCCGACGGCGGCTACACCGGACAACTCGTCGACTTCACCCGCGAGGTCCTGCGCGTCGCATTGACCGTGGTCAGACGCAGCGACAACACCAGCGGCTTCACCGTGCTCCCCAAAAGGTGGCTGGTGGAACGCACGTTCGCCTGGCTGATGCACTCACGCCGCCTGGCCCGCGACTACGAGGCGCGCACCGACACCTCCGAAGCGGTGATCCGGTGGTCGATGAGCATGCTCATGAGCCGCCGACTCGCGCGGCGGGCACGCTGAACAGGCCCGGCCGTTCCTCCGTCAGCCAGCCCCGCGCGGCCAGGCGCTTCGCCTTCGACCGCACTCCTTCGACCTTCGCCGGGACCGGCTCCAGCCCGAGAGCCGCTGCGAGTTGACGGCAGTCCATCGCCTCCCCGCCCGCGCCGTTCCCACCGGCCAGGATGTCCGTGATCCGCCGGTAGTCCGGTGCCAGAACCGTGGGCGCGAGTCCTTCCTCCCAGTGCGGCACCACCGAACCGGGCACCGCGGCCGTGACCTGCACCGGCCGTTCGTCGGCCACCACAGCCTGCGGGGTGTCCCCGGCCTTGCGGGGCTCACCCAGGACCTCGCCCACCGTCTCGCGGGCGATCACGAACCGCTCCCACACGGCCTCCGCCTCGCGCAGCTCAGCCTGCAGAGCCTCCACCCGCTGCCGAGCGGCGCGTTCACGCTCCTCCAGCAACCCCATCACCGACGGCATCCCGGCACCTCCACCGAAGAGACGACACGACATCTCGTCCCTGCCGCCGAAACACCGCCCCTACACCTGACCAGCGGAAACGCGCCCGGGACTCTCGGAAAGACAACGGCTTCTAACCCGGCAGCGCAGCCGACCAGAGGACCGAGAGCGTCACTCGCAACTTCTCTGTCGAGTTCAGCGTGGGAGCGTTGCCGCGAGGTCTGACTTCAGCGGCGGGCAGGAGTCTTCCGGGTCTGATCCCTTTACCAGGGGCGGTGCATGAGAATCCGGGTTCGACTATCTGGCAGGCGCAGAAGTTTGGCTGTGCGCCAGCCGCGTGCCCGGTACAGAGCGAGGGCGGGTGCGGCGTGAGGGTGGGTGAGCAGCCAGCGGGGCCCGGGCGGTGCAGTGGTGAGGAGGGCGTCGTGGAGTGCGGCTCCGATGCCGTGGCCGCAGGCGCTGGGCGTGACGGCGAGTTCGCGCAGTTCGAAAGGGAGCCTGCTTACGGGTGGCTGGTCGGCCAGGGCGGCGAGATGGCAGGCGGGGCGCCCGTAGGCGAAGCCGACGAGGTGGCCTGCGGCGTCGTCGGCCAGGAGCAGACGGAATCCGGGCTGGTGGCCATCAATGGTGAGGCGGTTGATCATGCGGGCGATGTCGGCCGGGGCCGCGTGCCAGGGGCGGGGAGTGAAGGTGGAGTGCGCGAGCCGGATGAGTGCGTCGAGGTGCGGGGCGAGGCGGGCCGGGGTGATCCGGCGGAGACGTATGGCACCGTGCGGGCCGGGAAGCCACCAGGCGTCCCGGCCCTCCGACGACGTGGTCACGTGGTCAGGCGCCGACGGCCGCGGCGTAGCGGGCGGCGACGTCTTCCCAGTTGACCAGGTCCCACAGCTTGGTGACGTAGTCGGGGCGGACGTTCTTGTACTGCAGGTAGTAGGCGTGCTCCCAGGCGTCGAAGACCAGCAGCGGGGTGGTGCCCTGGCCGACGTTGCCGTGGTGGTCGTAGACCTGCTCGACGACCAGGCGTTTACCGAGGGGCTCCCAGGCCAGGACGCCCCAGCCGGAGCCCTGGACGGAGGAGGTGGCGACGGTGAGCTGCTTCTTGAACTGCTCGAAGCCGCCGAGGTGTTGGTCGATGGCGTCGGCCAGCGCCCCGTCGGGGCGGTCGCCGCCGTCGGGGGAGAGGTTCTGCCAGAAGATCGAGTGCAGGACGTGGCCGGAGAGGTTGAAGGCGTAGGTCTTCTCCAGGCCGACCAGGCTGGTGGGGGTGATCTGGTCCTTGTCCCGGGCCTCGGCGATCTGCTCCAGGGTGTCGTTGGCGCCCTTGACGTAGGCAGCGTGGTGCTTGGCGTGGTGCAGCTCCAGGATCTGCCCGGTGATGGCCGGCTCCAGCGCGGCGTAGTCGTACGGCAGGTCGGGAAGCGTGTAGGTGCCCATCAGGCACGTCCCCTTTCCGTGTGGGTGATCGTCCGGGACAGCCTATGCCTCTATTGCGAAGAGCTTGCAACAACTACAGCAATGCATCAGCATGACCTCAGCGGGGTCGGCCCGTCAGCTTTCGGAAACGCGGCTCCTCAGTGCTGCTTCCTTCCCGGAAGGTGATCGTCTTCTCACCCGGCACCCGCCGGACCCGGCCGGCCCCGCCACCGCATCACGCCTGACAGCTCGGGCACAGCCCGCTCAGCACCAGGCCTTCCGGACGGAAGGACATAGCGCCCGCCGCGGCCTGCATGGCCTCGGCCACCGCGGGGGCGGGAATCTGGTCGACGACCCCGCAGCCGGTGCACACCGCGTGGTGGTGCGGCTCCACCGCCAGCCCGTAACTCGCCTGCGCCGTCCCCGCCAGCTGATGGACCAGGCCGAGCTTCGGCCAGGCGTTCCAGGGTCCGGTACACGGTCGACACGTCCAGGTGGCCGCCCGCCTCGCTGATCCGGCGGTGGATCTGCGCCGCGCCCAGGTGACCGCCGTCCTCGGCCAGCACCTGAAGCACGGACAGGCGCGCCGATGGGCAGCGCACGCCCCGCGCCCGCAGGTGTTCGCGGCAGCTCTCTCGCAGGTCTGTGGCGGTGCGGATCACGAAATGCGCCTCCTTGCGTACGGGCGGCCAGCGCACCCCTAATGCGACCGTATTGCAACAACCATGTACACGCGTCTAGGCTCCGCGTCGCCCTCGATCAAAGGAAGACCGCCCATGGCCAGCCCCACCGGCTCCACCACCACGACCCCTGCCACCTCCGGACGACCCTGGCAGCGGATATCCCGGTCAATGACCCGAGCCGAATGGGGCCGTCTGGCAGGCCTGGCCGCCTTCATCACCGCCCTGCACGTCATCGGCTGGTTCACGCTGGTGGTGATCGTCGCACCCGAGCACTACAGTCTGGGCACCAAGACGTTCGGCATCGGCATCGGCATCACCGCCTACACCCTGGGCATGCGGCACGCCTTCGACGCCGACCACATCGCCGCCATCGACAACACCACCCGGAAGCTGATGAACGAAGGTCAGCGCCCGCTGTCGGTGGGCTTCTGGTTCTCCCTCGGCCACTCCACCATCGTCTTCGTGCTCGCGTTCCTGCTCTCCCTCGGCGTCAAGGAACTGGCCGGGCCCGTCGAGAACGACAACTCCGAGCTGCACAGCATCACCGGCTGGATCGGCACGACGGTCTCCGGGACCTTCCTGTACGTCATCGCGATCATCAACCTGGTGATCATGGCGGGCATCTGGAAGGTCTTCCGGCAGATGCGCACCGGCCACTTCGACGAAGCCGCCCTGGAGGAACAGCTCAACAACCGCGGCTTCATGAACCGCCTCCTCGGCCGCGTCATGAAGTCGATCACCAAGCCTTGGCAGATGTACCCGCTCGGCTTGCTGTTCGGCCTCGGCTTCGACACCGCCACCGAGATCGCCCTGCTGGTCCTCGCCGGATCCGGCGCCGCCTCCGGCCTGCCCTGGTACGCGATCCTCTGCCTGCCGGTCCTCTTCGCGGCCGGCATGTCCCTGCTTGACACCATCGACGGCTCGTTCATGAACTTCGCCTACGGCTGGGCCTTCTCCAAGCCCGTCCGCAAGGTCTACTACAACCTCACCATCACCGGCCTGTCCGTCGCCGTCGCCCTCATCATCGGCACCGTCGAACTCCTCGGCCTGATCGCCGAGAAGGCCGACCTGCATGGCGCCTTCTGGGACTGGATCGCCGGTCTTGACCTCAACATCATCGGCTACGTCATCGTCGGCCTGTTCTTCGCGACCTGGGTCATCGCCCTCGCCGTATGGAAGTTCGGCCGCATCGAGGAGAAGTGGACCGCCGGGCTACGTCCCAGCGAGCAGCAGGCCGAGTAAAGAAGCGAAAACCGCTGCTTCCCGGACCCCGGCAGTCCCGCCGGGGTCCGGTCGTCTACTTGCCCCCCGACTGTCAGCTCAACACGCAGAACTTGACAGAGAATCCGCCGGGTGGGGCAGCCGGGAGACGCTGACCGTCACGCTGGTGGAACCGGAACTGGTGGTGGAAGTCGGCGTCGACGTCGCCCGTGACGCCTCCGGCCGGTGGCGCCACCCCGCGCACCTGCACCGTGCCCGCCCCGACCTCTCCCCCGCCGACGTCGCCCGTTGGACGTCGCCGCCGCACTGACGGCGGCACGGGCGCGGCGGCCCCGGCGACGCGCAACCGGATGAGCGCGCCCCGATCCCCGGCAGCGACCGCGCCGCCCATCCCGCCCGTCCCTTACTCCTTCACTCCAGCCAAGGGACATGGGCAGAGCGGCCGCAACGGGGATGTCAGCGGGCCGACCACGGCAAACCGCGTGGTGACCTGCGCGGACACGGGACGGTCCTGCGGGCCGCGCAACATCTAGCGCAACCCTTGGCGCAACATCCAGGGCAACAGATAGTCGCAACCTCGTGCTCCTGGTCGACCGGGGCGAGCGGTCACGCGGCCCGGGCGGCTCCGTGGGTGCGGGTGAGGTGGCGCAGCTCGGAGCGTGCCGCCGGCACCGGGGGACGGTTTCCCAGTAGGGGTGCCACCACAGCCGTACGGACAGGCGCAGCAGGCGGCGGCGCAGGGAGGTGGTGTCGCGGGGGCGGGGTGCGGCGAGTGCTTGGTAGGTGGCGTTCCAGGCGGCTTGCGTCTGCACTAGGTCGTCGGGGAAGTCGGTCACGTCCATACCAGCATTAGATCGCTTGTTCGAGTTCTCCGCGCCGCCGGACCGGGCAGTGTCACGGAGTGGCCCGTTCGTCTCCCAAGGCTTCCAATTGGTCGGTAACCTCGGCGCAACTGCCACACGCGATACGGACCGGTACGTAGGAGCGGAGGCCACGAGGAGCCGATGACCGACGTGGAGACCGGTCTGAGATCCCTGATGCACGAGGCCACGGTGCGGCTGCGGTCCGCCGACGGCGACGTGTGGGGTTCCGGTTTCTTCGTCGCGCCGGGCTGGGTCTTGACCTGCGCGCACGTTCTCTCCCCCCACCTGTGGCGCGATACCGGCGTGCCCTTCCAAGTCCAGGGGGACGGCCTTGCGGGCGGCAGGCCGTGCGAGGCACGGCTGGAAGCCTGGCTGCTGGAGGAGAAGCCGGATTCGCACCGTCTCATCCCGCCGGAGCAGGACCTGGCCTTGGTCCGAGTGGACGATCCGCCGTCGCACACGGCGGTCTGGCTCAGTGACCGTCCCCCCACCTTTGCCCGGCCCGTCCTCGTCGGCGGTTACGCCCACCGCGCGGACGGCCGCACCGAGCACTGGGAGGGGTCCTTCCAGCTCATCGGCAGCACGGGACGGTACGGGCTGCGCGGAGACGGGGCGCTGGCGACGGGGGTCTCTGGAGGACCGGTATTCGACACCGCTACCGGCGCCGTGGTGGGAGTCGTCGCCAGGGCCCGTCGCGGTGACAGCGCCGCCCTCCTGGTCAGTACCGCGGCGCTGCACGACCTGGGCCCCCTCGGCCTGCGCGTCCTCGCCGACCACGACCGGTGGCACGCCAGATCCGTCCCCGATGCGACCGACGGCTGGGCCACCCTGCAACGGCAATTAGTCACCGGCCTTGCCATCACCGGTGACCAGTGGAGCCCCGACGACCGTCGCACGGCGCTGGCCCTGCTGTCCGCCCTCCCTCCTCCCGAAGGGGCACGGCCGGTCGCCGACATCCTCCTGGCAACCCTGGGAGACGCACCCGCCGGCATGACATGGCTACCGCCGAGGACCTGGCGTGAAGGCCACGGCATGCTCTACGGCCACGACCCCACGCCCGCAGCCGTGTTCCTCCGCTATCTGCGCCTGGTGGTGCTCTACACCCGGCACGCGAACCCGCAGGATGCGGACGCATTCCGGCTGGACTCCTGGATCAGGGAACGGCTGACGCAGGTGGCGCCCACACTGCGAGCGCTCGTCACCGACGCGTCCCTGCCTTCCTCGCTCGCGCAGCCGCGTACGACACCGCACACGGCGACCCCGTTCCCGGCTCGGGGCGACGGTCATCCTGTCGTCACCGTGGAACTGGAGCCCCTGCACTACGCGATGCCGCCGCGGTTCTACTGGCGCATCGCGGTGGACCAGGGGGACGGGGAATTGATCACGCTGGAGGAGGAGTGCGTGGGTGGGGGTGTGCGCGAGGCCGACGTGGTTCGCCGGCTGGCGCAGCCTTTGGCGGACGCCTTCAGCAGAGCTGATCTGCCGGGCCTGCCGGCGCCGTTGGAAGTCGCCCTGCCTCCGGACTACTTCGACCTCGAAGTGCACCTGTGGCGGGCACACGACGCCGTGCACCCTGCGCGGTCACGGCCCGTGGGTGAACAACGCAGCGTGGTGCTGCGGGATCTGAGCCGGCGCTCGGGCCGGATGGTACGGGTTCGTGAACGGTGGGAGGCACTGCAGAATGCCGGTTCCTTGACCGCAGTGCCGGTCGAGCAAATCGGACGTGGTCCGGACGAGTGGTGGCAGCGGACCGGGCCCGGCAGCGTACCCGTGTTCGCCCGGCCGGCGGCCCGGGGCCCGGCGGGTGCGGGAACCAGGCGCCGGGAGCTCGCGGCGGTCCTCGAAGCCGGTTTTCCGGTCGCACTGTGGAGCACCAGGAGGCGCGCGGAGGAACAAAGCGACGACGAGCAGGTCCGCGGCGCTGTCAGCCTTCTCGGCGAGATTCACACGATTCGTGAACTACCGGACAGCATAAGGAGATTGCGCTACGGCAGAGCAGAGACGCGACCGGAAGGGGGCTGGGCGCAACACATGGCGTTGTTCTTCGACGACCCCCATCGTCCG
Source organism: Streptomyces sp. NPDC007905 (assembly GCF_042959345.1). Classification (NCBI taxonomy): domain Bacteria; kingdom Bacillati; phylum Actinomycetota; class Actinomycetes; order Kitasatosporales; family Streptomycetaceae; genus Streptomyces; species Streptomyces sp. NPDC007905. The sequence goes on from NZ_JBIBKS010000045.1 coordinate 22,340, forward strand.
CTGCCGAGTGAGGACTTTGAACTTGACGCCCCCTAGCAGGTGCGGGGCATACCCGCGCCCACCCGTCCCGCCGCAGCCGAGCGAGGAGCACCCACCATGGACGAATGGCTGATCTATCAGGGCACTGGGGAGCCCGATCCCGACCGTATGGCGCTCCTGCCTGCAGCCCCCGAGTGGCGGCGCTTCGATGGTGAGGGCTCCTACGACGTGCCCCCGGTCGACTCCACCACCCTGCGGCGGCTCGGCGGCCTGGACGCCGGCACGCCGCCCGTCCACCGCGACCACACCGTGAACATGGTCAACGCCGCGCTCTACCTGCGCCGGCCGCTGCTCGTCACCGGACAGCCGGGCACGGGCAAGTCGACCCTTGCCCACGCGGTGGCGTACGAGCTGGGGCTCGGCCGCGTGCTGCAGTGGTCCATCGTCAGCCGCACGAGCCTCAAGGACGGCCTCTACCAGTACGACGCACTCGGCCGGCTCCAGGACTCCCAGCTCGCCTCAGGCGACGGGAAGCCGACCGACGACATCGGCCGGTATATCCGGCTCGGCCCGCTCGGCACGGCCTTGATCGCCGCGGACCGGCCGCGCCCCCTGCTCATCGACGAGCTCGACAAGAGTGACATCGATCTGCCCAACGATCTGCTGCACGTGCTGGAGGACGGAGAGTTCACCATCCCGGAGCTAGAGCGGATCGCCGACCGGCAGCCCGAGGTCACGGTCCTCACCGATGACGGGGGGCGGGTGGTGGTGAAGGAAGGGCGGGTGCGCTGCCGAGCCTTTCCGTTCATCGTCATCACGAGCAACGGCGAGCGGGACTTCCCGCCCGCCTTGCAGCGCCGGTGTCTGGCGCTGGAGCTGTCCCCGCCGAACTCCGAGCAGATCGCCGCTCTGGTCCAGGCGCATTTCGGCCGTGGGGAGGATGCACGGCACGGGGAGCTAATCCAGCGGTTCCTCGACGGCGACGACACGGGAGGGGCCAGGCCGGCCGATCAGTTGCTCAACGCAATCTTTTTGGTCAATGGGCCCGCGGGTGCTGACGCGCTTCGGCGCGGTGAACTGCTTGAGATGCTCATGAGGCCGATCGATCCGCGGCACGGGTGACCGGAGGAGCCATGGCAGACGAGGGATCCCGGAAGTCCACCGGGACCCGTGCCGGACGCAAGGAGCGGCGCGGGCGTCCCGAGCCGTCCGGGACCGGCGCTGCGGAGGGACGTCTCGCGACGCTGATCGCCGCCCTGCGTGCGCAGGGCGGCGACGTGCGGGCGGAGGACGTGGCCGATGCCCTCTGGCTGGCGAGAGTTGTCCCCGCCCTGCCCGAGGCTGGCGTGGCTCCGTCCCCAGACGGACCCGCGGCGTCCCGGGAGCCTGGCGCTGCGGACCGAGCCGACGAAACCCCGTCCCCCGCGGCCGGCCGACCAGCCGGTTCGCCGTCCGCTGGGCAGCCCGGCACGGGGCGTGCGTCCCTGGCGATGCCCGGCGAAGACCGCGGTGCCGACCCGTCCGGCCATGCGGCGGACGCCCGGACGGCCATCCGCGTCCCTGCGGCGGGCACGCTGCCGGACGCGCAGTCGCTGATCCGCGCACTGCGCCCGCTTCGGCGCGGGCACCTGCCGGACACCAGTGCTGTGCGCGTCCTCGACGAGAGCGCCACCGTCGACCGCACCGCCGAATCCCGCCTCCTGCTTCCCGTGTTGCGTGCACCGCGACGGCGCACGTACCGGATGGTGCTGCTCATGGACGTCTCGTCCTCGAACGCCGTCTGGCAGAACACGTTCGAGGATTTACGGCAGATCTCCGAGAGGGCCGGCGCGTTCAGCGACGTCTTCTGCCACTACATTCACGAAGACCACCACGGGCGGCCGGCGCTCACCCACGCGTTCGAATCGGGCGCGGGATGGGAACGAGTCGTCCCTCCCACCCGGCTCATGGACGCCAGCCGACGCTGTCTCGTCCTGATCCTCAGCGACTGCGCAGGACCCCTGTGGCGCAGCGGCCAGATGCAACGGCTCGTGCACCTTCTGGCGAGCGGCGGTCCGGTGGCCGTCATGCAGCCACTGCCCCAGCGGATGTGGACCCGCACCCACCTGCCAGCCGAACCGGGCATGTTGAGTCGCCTTCCGGGACCCGCCGGCAAGATCGGCTTCCGCACCTTCAAAGCGCCCCATCACGACCGGCAGCCGCCTGCCAGCCTGCTCCCCGTGCCGGTCCTCGCGCCGCACGCCGAACCCCTGGAGGTGTGGGCGCGGCTGGTCGCCGACACCGCAGGCTTCTCGGCGCCGGGGGCGGCCGCCCTGGTACGGGCCGACCACCCGGGGATGGTCGGGCCACCGCCCGCCGAGATCCCGCTCGCGGCTGCCGAGCGGTTACGACGATTTCGCCGCACGGCCTCGCCGTCAGCCCTACAGCTGACCGCCTTCCTCTCCGCAGCGCCGTTGGTGCTGCCGGTGATGCAACTCGTGCAACGTGCCATGCTTCCCTCAACAGGCCCCGAGGCCATGGCCGAGGTCCTGCTCAGCGGACTGCTCCAGCGCGTGGACCAACCGCCGTCCCCAGGTGCTCTGCGCTTCGAATACCACTCAGACGTGCGCGAGGAACTCCTGCGAACGCTGGACCGCGACGTGGCCGCGCTGGTGCTCAAGCACGTCTCCCACTACGTGGAACGGCACTACGGACGCAGAACGCGCAACTTCCCCGCCCTCGCGTCGGCCGCCCTCGCCGACAGCATTGCGCCCGAGCATGTCTACACCCTCGGCGCCCGGGGAGTACCGACAGCGGACGGGACCGACCACATGGTCGCGCCGCCCGAGGAGTTCGCCCATGTCTCCGCGCAGGTGGTACGGCACTTCACCGGTGTCTCCGTGCCGGCCACGGCAAGTACAGCCCCCGCGGGCCGCATCCCGGCGTCCGTGCTCGCCGACCGGGCCCGCGACCACATCGACGACTTCCGCCGCCTCGGTGCCATGCGCCACCTGGACGCCGCCCTGCGCGAGCTACGCGACGCCGTCCGGGCCGAGTCCGATCCCACCGTGCGAGCCGACTACCACGCAGAACTCGCCGAGATCCTCCTGACCCGGTGGTCGATCCAGCCGATCGCGGAGCACCTGCGCGAGGCGTTGTACGCCGCCCAGGAAGCCGTGCCCCTGGTTCCTTCCGCTTCCGTGGCCCTTGCGCGTGTCCTGGAGCTGATGGCCGACGAGGCAGTGGCCGGTCGGCTCTCCCGGCAACTGCTGCCGCCGTGGGTACTGGCCCTGCTGGAGGCCCAACGCGCGGGCCCGCGTGAGACCTCGGACGAGGGCCCCCGGATCGCGGCCGCCCTGCTCGCCGCGGCCGTCGGGCACCTTCCCGGTCCCGGCCCGCGCGTCAGGGCAGATGACGAGTTGGCCCGGCGGCAGATCCTGACCTGCATCAGGCTGCTGCGCCGACTCGCCGTCGATGGGGCGCCCTATGCCAGGGAGCGCCCTGCCGTGTGGTGCACGATGCAGCTGGGGAAGGCTCTGCGCATCGCCGACGGTCTGGCGCAGGCCGGTAACCAGGACGGCGTCCGACTCGCGCGAGGCCTGGTGCTCTTCGACCTCGCTCGCCACCACGGCCCTCCCGGACTCCTGCCCACCGGCCTGGACGAGGACATGCGCCCGGACCTCGACGCATCTCGCGTCTACGCCGCCCGTGCGGTCGAAGACTTGGGCGCCGCCGCGCGGGAGCCCTCCTGGCAGTCGCTCACCGTGGAGGACCGCTGCCGCGCGCTCTTGGACCACGCCCAGGCCGTCCTCCTGGCCCGTCCGGGCCGAGACGACGCGGCCCTGACCGAGAGCCTGGGCCTGCTCGAGCAGGCCTGCCTGCTCGCCGAGGGGCCCTCGGGGACGCTCCTGCCCGCCCGCTCCCGGCTGCTCGTGGAGTCCCGACTGCTCCGTGCCCGCTTCCTCACCGACTGGTGCGAAGGCAGCGAGGACGGCCGCCAGGATCGCGAGGACGAGGCGATCGAGGCCTGGACGGCCGTGCTGGCGTTGCTGGCTGGCAACGACGCGCGGCTGTCCGCCGCCTGGTTCGTGCTGGGAAGACTGCTCACCGTGCGCGGCACCCGCCGCGGGACGGTGGGCGACTGCACGGCCGCCGTGCACCTGCTGCGCCGCGCGGTACAGACGTGCCCGCACGACGACGCCGAGGCGACGAGACGGCGCCTGCAATTGGCGCGCAGCGTCCTGGCGTGCGCCGACCAGCCCGACCCAGGCACCCTGAGCGAGGCCGACGCCGTCGTGCGCAGCGCGCCGACGGGCACGGTGCCGCCGTTCCTGGCGGCAGAAGCGTGGATGCTGCGCGGGGACATCGCCGCCCTCGCGAGCAGGCACGGGGATGCGGCCCACTGCTACGGCATCGCTGCCGAGCGGGCCTGGCTCGCGGGACCCTCACGCCAGTGGTTCAACGCAGCCCTGGCCAAGGCGGACGCCCTCGAGAGCGGCAGCGACGCCTCCTCCGCGCTGCCTGCCTACGAGCGACTGCAGACGACGCTGAAGGACGCACCGGCCGACATCTGCCCACCGTACGAGGCGGACCGAATCGCTCGCGCGGTGGACAGACTCCGCTCGGCAGGTGCGGGAGACGGGGACCACGATGCCTGAGGACCAACCGGAGCCCACGGACGGGCCACAGGAAGAGAGCGAGGGTGAAGCGGCGACGCAAGCAGGCAGTGCTCAGGACCGCAGCGAAGACGTCGAACCTGCAATCAGCGCGCAGAGCGAGGACGCGGAGCAGGGGGAACTCCTGCCGGCGGGCACAGGACAGGACGCGAACGTGCCCGCCAACGTCCATCCGACGGCATGGGAATTGGCCCGCGTCCTGCGCCCCCTCTTCGACGCCCTGGGCACGACCATGACCGCGTACGGCGTGAAACGGCACCTCCATAAATCCACCGTGTCCCGCTACCTGAACGGCGTGCAGGTGCCACCGGTCGACTTCGTGGAAAACCTGTTCATCGACTACGTAGGCGCCACACAGGCCTCCCCGGCACGTCAGCTGCGGGGGCACGTCATGCGGCTGCAGAGCGAGGCGATGCGCGCCACCAACCCCCAGGGATGGCAAATCCAGGACCTCCGGGCGAAGTGGAGCGCGGCCGAGGGCCGCAGGGAACGGGCCGAGCAAGAGGCACTGAGGATCCAGCAGGACCTCGACGAGGCCTGCGAACGCCTCGCACGGTCTCAGCTCGACCACGACACGCTGCGCGAAGAGGCAATCCGACTCGCACTCGCCCAGGACCAACTCCTGCGCAAAGTGGATGCGCTGGAGAGTGAACGGCGAGCGGCCGAGCAGCGGACCGCAGACTACGAGGCTCAGTGCCACACCCTGGCGCAGCGACTGGAAGCCGCTGAGAGGGCGGAGGAACGCGCGATCGCGGACCGGGAGGCCGCGGTCGAGGACAGCCGCCGGCAAGCGGAACGGCAGGCGCGCCGCGAGCTCACGGGCACCGCACGGCCAGGCTCCGGGGCGCCCGGCGAAGACCGACGCCGTCATGTGCTGTTCGCCGGCCCGGACGCTCCGTGGGCCGCCTGGCTGTGCGGCTGGCTTGCCGAGCCCACAACCGCCGTATCCGCCGAGCCGCTCTCCGCGCTGCCCGGGGAGAGCACCGTGGAACTTCTCCAAGCACGCCTGCACACAGCCGACCTTCTCCTGGTGCTCAGCAGCCGCCTGCACGAGCTGGCCCGGTACACGCCCGCGGAATGGTCCGCGGCATTCCGCCTGATCGGCGAGCGGCACCCGGGCCGACTGACCGTCGTCATCCCGGACCACACGACCTGTGAAGCCCACGCCGGCGTGAGCATCGCCGAGCTGGGCGGCGCGAGCGCGAGCGAGGCGGACCGGATCCTGCGCCGTGCGCTGGGACGGCCCGAGTCGCCGACGCCCCCCGCGCCGGTCCAGGCGCTGCCGACCAGTCACCCTGGCACCTGGGGGCGGGTCCCGCGCCGCGACGAGCGGTTCACCGGTCGCGACACACTGCTGTGGACCATCCACCAAGAACTTACGGCAGACGCATTCCCACCAGCTACGCCCCCGCCCGCAGCGCACCCGATCCACTCCCCCGCGCCCCTGGGCGAGGCCGCCGTTTTGCCCGAAGGTCCGACGGACCCCGCCGGAGACGACGTGGACGGCGCCGAGCACCCGCCTGCCTCGACCGTCCGGGCCCTCGTCGGCATGCCCGGCGTCGGTAAGACGGCGGTGGCCGCCGAGTACGCCCATCGATTCAGCGGGCTCTACGACGTGGTCTGGTGGGTGGATGCGAGTTCCCAGGACACCGTGCGCTCGGCACTCGCCCAGCTCGCCGAGGAACTCGCCGCCCCCCGCGGAGAACCCGGGGCCGAGCTGGACGCCCTGTACACCGCGCTGCGCTCCCCCAGCCGGCACGATGGCGGCCGACGCATACTGCTGGTCTTCGACGGCGCCGAGGACCCCTCGGCACTGGCACCGATGCTGCCCGGCCACGCCGTCCGCATCCTGATCACCACACAGAACCGCGCCTGGGAGCGCTACGCCGCCGATCTGATCAACGTGCCCTGTTTCACCTGGTCGGAGAGCCTGGCCTGCGTGACCCGCTTCGACCCCAGGCGCGGCCTGCACGGAGACCGAGCCCTCGCCCAAGCGGTAGGCGACCACCCGGGAGCCCTGGTGCGGGCCATGACGGAGCACTGCCCGGGAGACGAGGTGCGCCTGCCTACGCTGGCAGAGGCGATGGGCCGACTGCACACCCACGCACCCCAGGCGCGGCTGCTGCTGCGGATGAGCGACTGCTTCGCCCAGGGCGCAATTCCCCTCCGGTGGCTGCAGCCCCTGCCCACCCCGGACGGCACAGCTTGGGAGGCCACCGCACACGCGCTGGCGGAGGCCTCGTTGGCCCACGTCGACGACACGGCCACCGTGCACGTGCATCCCCTCGTGCGCAGGACGGCAGTGCGCGGCGCCTACGACGACCACCTGCACCAGGCCTCGGTCCTCGCCGTGGACGCGCTGACCCGGGCCGACCCGCAACTACCGGAGACCCCCGCTCAGTGGCCGCGGTACGCCGCACTCCTGCCACACCTCGAAACCTCCGGAGCATTGGACAGCAACGCCCCGGCCGCCCGCCGTCTCGTCAGCAACTGCCTCGCCTACTGTCGCTGGTCGGGCGATCGGCAGGGGATCCACCTGGCGACACGCGCCGCCGCGGGGCGTGCCGCGCTCGATGGGCCCAAAGAACCGGACCACGAGCTGCTCGCCATGCGAGTGCGTCTGCTGCACGAGGCCGGCCGGATCCGGCAGGCTGGGGAACTACTCGCGCAGACGGACGTGCGGAAGGAAGATCCGCAGGCGAGCCGTCACCTCGTCGCCGCCAAGACCGCCGCCCTGCTCGGCGCCGGCCGTTACGCGGAGGCAGACGGACATGCACGTGCCGCCTACCAGGACCAGCTCACCGCATCGGGCGCAGACGCGCCGGGCACCATCCAGGCCCGCGCCCTGCTGACGGAGTGCGCCCGCGCTCTCGGCCACTGGGAGCGGTCCCTGGAACTGGGCACGGAAGTACTGACGCAGTACCGCAAGGTCATGCCCTGGGCATTACAGGCCCTCTACGCCCGCAGCCGCCACGCCCTGGACCTGCGGCTGCTGGGCCGCTACACGGAAGCCGAGGACGAGCAGACCGCCGCCCTGCGCGGCCTCATCCCGCTACTCGGGCCCCTGCACCCCCAAACGATCGCCGCACAATACGAGTTGGCCATGTGCCGATGGCACGCCGGGCATCCGAACGACGCCGCCTCTCAACTCGACCGCTTACGCCGAATCGTGCTGCGTCTACCCGACGCGAGCCCACTGACCCTGCAGGTGCTGGCCGCCTACTCGTGGGTTGCCCGCCACACCACGCAGGGCGACCCCGCCGACATCAGCGGCCGCCAGGCCCTGGACGGCTACCGGGCGATGCTCCCCGATGGACACCCGCAGCTGCTCGGCCTCGCGGCCAACGCGGCGCTGACCGCAGCTGGCTCCCACCTGGAGCAGGCCCGCTCCGCCCTCGAACACAGCTGGCGAGAACTGCGCACGAAGCTCGGCCCGGCACATCCATGGGTCTTGGGCCTCGCCCTCACCCTCTCCGGGAGCCGGTGTGCCGACGGCGATGGGGACGGCGCAGCCGAGCTGAGCGGCACAGCCCAGGGGAAGGCCGCCACCGCGCTCGGCACCCGCCATCCGGTCACCCTGCTGCTGACGGTCGCACACGCCGCCGATCTGCGGTCCCTCGGTCGGATCGAGCGCGCGGACGAGCTCGACAGCCTCGCCCGCCGAGAGCTCGGTCGGCATCACGCGGGCCACCCCCAGACCCAAGCCGTGACGCAAGGCAGGCGCCCGGTCTGGGAGTTCGAACCCCTACCCCTGCACGGACTGCCGTGACCTGCCCAGCTCCGTCGCGGGCGACAGCCGCCTCTCAGGACGGCCACACGACGTCCAGCAACTTCGCCACCAGGGCGCGCACCGCCCCCGACAGGGCGGCCGCGGCCAGCACCACCCGCGGGTTCCTTCGGTCTTGTTCACGGTCACGGTTCATCCCGACCTCCCCAGCCTACTCCCGGTCTTCCGCCGAGATGAGACCACCCTCCCGACTCCTAGGCCGTTGCCGAAGGCCCAACACGTTGCGGCTCTGGCTCAACACGCCCTTACTCACGTCGATTTCAGTGTTGCCGGCTAGCGACAGCCTCGTCCCAAAGCCGTGGTCGACGGCGCGCAGGAAGGGCAAACCGCTTCGCGGCGTCCCCCGACCATCCGGTACACCTGTCGTCGCGGACGGCGGCGTTGCGCTTGATCCACTGGATCCATATAGGAGTCTGGTGCACGATCGGGTGACATCTTGACGTGCCCCACGGTTTGGGTTCCAGCTGCGGTGGCTACTGACCTTTTCGGGTTGCCTTCGGGTGGTGACGTTGGGTGATCCCTGCGGTATGCCGGTGGTATGCGGTACGCGGATGGTGGGGGCCTGACTGCTGAGTGGCGGGCTGCGCGTGAGGAGAT
>NZ_JBIBKS010000046.1:0-30187 GCF_042959345.1 Streptomyces sp. NPDC007905
AATGATCACGGATCCCGTGTCCGCTCTATCGTCCACCCCAACCCGCAGCGTTCTCACGCCAGTTGGGCGATCCCGGGAACTTGCGCAAGCCCTGGTTGGAAGGCGATATGCACAACATCTTGAAAGGCCGGATCCCCTCCGCAGTTTCCCTTCTGGGGGCGGCGCTGTTGGTCGGTCTGGCAAGCTCCTGCTCGTCGCCGTCGGCCACGCAGGAGTACAGCGTGCCTAAAGATGTGTGCGGAACCGAAGTGACCAATGGCCTGCTGGGGCCGCTGCTGCCTGCCGGAAAGAAGATCAGCGCCCAGCCGACTTCGGCGGTTGGTGCCAAGCGCTGCCGACTACTGGTGGACGGGGAGATCGCCTTTTCCAGCAGTGTGGAGAAGTGGGCTGCGAACACCACCGCGAGCGATGTGGCTTCGTCTGCGTACGGTGTGGATCCGACGAACACAAGTGCGGACGGGGGCCGCATCATCTACTCGAAAACGGGAGCCGTCGGTCTCGTCCACTGTCCTGCGTCTGCTTCGGCGGACAGCACCTCGTGGGCCACTGTGCGGACCTCACACGAGGTGAAGGCATCGGCCATGCGCGGCTTCATCGAAGGGTATGCGGCTGCTCTGGCCAAGAGTGACACTTGTCGGACTCTGTCCGGCCGATGACGTGTGGCTACCAGCATGCGCGGAGAAGCCTGTGACTCGTGAGACGGCCCTGGTAGGCACTGTGTCCCTTGCCTTGCTGAGCGGATGCGGTGGTGGCAGTCCGGAGAGCCGGTCTCTCTGGACGCACTTCAGACGAAAGCAGTGCTGCCGGATGCCGCCTCGGTGCCCGATGGGAAACCGTCATTGAGCCGGTCGCCTACTCGCTGAAAAATGCGAAGGCGTTGGGACTCGCCCGGTGCCACAAGGAAGCGGCACAGGACTCCTGCGCGCCGGTCCGCTTCATCGGCGCTTCGGACTTTCGCCGGCAGCACGGGCCGATCGTCTCCTTCATCGTCCAGACCTACCGCGACGAGGCCACAGCGCGGTCCGCGTATGGAGTCGTCCGGTCGCCCGCTCCGTGCTGGAGCCGCTGTTGCCCGCCGGGGAGAAGCTCCGCGTTCAGCAGGCGTCCGCGGTCGGCGTTGAACGCTGTCGGCTTGTCGTCAACGGGGAGATCGCGCTTCTCCAGCAGCCTGGAGAAGCGCGGGGCCGACACGTCCGCGTGGGGCATGGCCATGTCCGACTACGGGGTGGAGCCGACCTCGCAGGGCAGTTTCCTGTGGGTCACTGTGCGGACCTCGCGCGAGGTGGACGCGTGGGCGTGCGGCGTTTCATCGAGGACTACGCCGCCGCTGTCGCGGAATAACAGTGCCCTAAGGAGCCGCTCAGCACTCCCCCGTCCGGCGTCACGCTGAACGCGTAGGCCGGCTCCGTCACCGTCCCGCCGGCGATGCCCGGGGCCCCGTAGTCGGCCGCCTTGTCTCGCGTCACCTCGACGTGCATGCAGAAGGCGGCGTCCGTGTCGTCGGCCGTGATGTCGTAAGAGGCGTCGGCCGACGTTGACGTGGCCGGGGGTGGTGCGGGTGACGTCCACGCCCGTGTCGGGGGCGTTGGGGCCACCGTGGCGGGTTATCTCGTCCTCGATCTTCAGGGCGTAGCCGTCGTCGAGGTCGGCCGGGCCCTCGCCGTAGGTGACGGTGTCCTCGAAGGCGTCCATGGCGCTTCGTACCGTGCTGGTGAGTTCGGCGTGACTCCAGGCCGCCTCGTCGGTCATCGCCAGGCTCTGGAAGCCGTAATAGATGCCGAGCACGGCCATGAACGGGAGGACGACGCGGGCGATCGTCAACGCCGAGTCGGGGACGTCCTCGCCCGAGGGGTTGAGGGATTCACGCCAGGAGGGGACGCGCTCCGCCTTCACGCACGCCGTCAGGATCAGAGCGGCGGACAGCGTGAAGAGGACTAGCGTCATCAAGATCAAGCCCTGCCCTCCAGGCCCCGTCGCCTCCGGCGGGCGTCGCGGAGAGCGATCGCGCCACCGGTTATGGCCGCCACCAGGACCGCCACGCCCACGGCCACGTACGTAGCGATGCGGGCGGTACGTTCCTGAGGGGTTTCGCCGAGGGTGAGCCTGGCGGGGGTCGGGGCCTGCACGTGGGTGAGGCCGGCGTCGGGGTGGGGGGACTCGATCGGGTGATCGTCCTCCGTCAGGGCGCGGACCGGGTCCACCACGCCCCAGCCGACCAGGCGGTCGTGGCCGTTGATGGAGCGTTCTGCCGTCTGCTCGATCTGGGCGGCCACCTCCTGAGCCGTCCACTGGGGGTGCTTGGCCTTGATCAGCGCGGCCACGCCGGCCACGTACGGTGCGGAGAAGCTCGTACCGTTGTCGGAGCAGTGGCCGCCCTTGGGCACCGTCGAGATCATGTCGACGCCCGGCGCGGCGACGCCCACCCAATCCCCGGCCTGGGAGAAGGCCGCCTTCTCGTTGTTGCGGTCGGAGGCGGCGACGGCGAGGACGCCCGGGTAGGAAGCAGGGTACGTCCGCTTGGAGTTGCCGTCGATGCCGTCGTTGCCCGCCGAGGCGACCACGACGATCTTGCGGTTCAGGGCCTCGTCGACCGCGCTCTGCAGGGCGCCGCCCGGTGCCACGGCGTTCGTCGTGTCCTGGGAGATGTTGATGACCTTGGCCCCCACCGCGATGGCGTGCCTGATCGCCTCGGCGAGCGTGGCGGACGTGCCGTGGCCCTCGGCGTCGTTCTGCTTGATCGGGATGATCGTGGCCTCGGGAGCGAGGCCGACGAAGCCGGTGCCCTTCATGGGGCGGGCCGCGATGATGCCGGCGACGCGGGTGCCGTGGCCCACCGTGTCGGTCGTGCCCTGCTTGTTGCCGCGCTCGATCGGCTGGCCCTTGCCGTCCTTGGAGGGCAGGTAGTTGGCGCCCTGGGAGGCATCGACCGCCTGGGTCAGCTGCGGGTTGGCCGTGTCGACGCCCGTGTCGATCACGGCCACCTTCACGCCCTTGCCCTTCGACTGGGTCCACAGTTCGTCGAGGTTGACGCGCTGCAACGACCAGGGCGTGCCGGTGTACTTGTGGTTCGTCTTGGAGAAGGTGCACTGGTCGGTGACCGAGTCCGCCGCGGCCACGGGAGCCGCCAGCAGGCACGCGGTGACGGCCAGCGCGGACGCCAGGCTCGTACGGGTGCGCAATGTGGATCGCATCGGCGTACCCCTCACGACCCCTGCGGCTGGCTCGCGCCCGCCGTCGACAGCCGCGGCCCCGTCGGCAGGAACTTTGACCAGGGGGCGGGGATGGGGGTCGTCTTCACGTCGGCGTAGCCAAGGCGGGTCTGCGCCAGCTTGGCCTCCGTCTGCAGCTGCTTGCGCTGCTTGGCGGTCATGCCGATGCCCTTGTTCTCGCTGGCGCTGTCGGCGTTGGACTGCAGGGCGTACCGCAGACCGGTGTCGGTGACCAGGAAGACCGAGCCCACCTTGGTCTCCCTGCCCTGGAACTGCCGGTAGAGCTGACCGGAGCCCGGGGTGACGTACGCACTGGACGAGTCGGTGGCCAGCTCGGCTGGAAAGTCCCTGCCGGCCCACGTGGTCAGTGTGGTGTCTCCGTTGCCGGGGTCCACGTGGTGCAGGACGTTGCACACCGTGTTCCTGCTGCCGGTGGCGGTGGAGGCGTCGTTGACCGCGCTGGGCTCCTCGGTCGGCCAGTTGTACTGGGCGGCGAACGGCTTCCCCCGGCTGATGGCGCCCGCGCTGACCTCTCGGAAGTGCCCGGCCTGGCCGACCTTCACCAGGCGCGTGTCGGCCAGCAGGAGCTGGGCGACGAAGTCGGACACGGGGGCCACCCGGCCGGACAGGACCACGAAGTACTGCTCCTGGCCGTTGACCGGTGCCCGGAGGACCATGCCGACGCGGTTGGCGTCACCCAGCTCACCCGGTGCGTTCGCGGCGGCGTTCGGGACACCGTCGATCGGCGGGAACTTGATCGGGTCCCCCGGGTGCAGGGTGTCGATCCACTGACTGGTCACCTGCTGCGGCTTGCGGTCCGAGCCCACCAGGGACTCGACCAGGTGGCTGTCGGACGCGTCCACCAGGTAGGCCGTGCCCTGTGCGTCGACCACGTACTGCTTCTTGTCCGTCGCAGTGGTGACGTAGAGAAGTTCACCGCCGTGCAGCTTCTGACCGGCCTTCTCGGTCTTGTTCCGGTCACGCTCGGCCAGGACGAACGCGGCCTTCTGGATGGAGCTGCCGCTGCCGCTCGGGCGTTCGCAGACGGCCCACGTATGGTCCGCGCCGGCCTCCGACGCGGACGGCAGCCGGTCGGGGGCGTAGGGGATGCCGATGGTGACGCCGTGCGGGATCTTGCCGTTGTCGAGGATCGACTCGTCGACGGTGACGACGTCGACATCGCTTTGGCCGTTCAGGACGAGCTTGGCCGAGGCCATGTTGAGGACCGGGTGCAGCTCCGCCTTGCCGTTCGTCTTCAACACCACGTACCGGGTCGTGGACTTGCTGGCGATGATCACCTTCGTCGCCGGTGTGTCCCAGCCCTGCGGGGCCGTCGGCTTGAACATGCCCCAGGCGCCGAAGGCGGCCAGGACGACCACGCCGACGATCGCGCCGGGCAGGACGGCACGCAACGGCCGCGGTGCCCCCTCGTCGGAGGCTTCCGGTGACGACTGCACGAACGACGCGAGCATGCGGCGCTTCGCGAAGGTGTAGGCGTTGAGTTGATCCCGCCGAGATGCCATCTGTGCCCGTTTCTCCCCGTGTCTCACGCGGAGCGCGCCCGAGGGAACCGCTCCCCCGCCCTCCGTTGTCGGACCCGGCCCCTACTATGCCTGGTACGGAGCGGGTCTCGTGGAGCGGGTAGGGTACCTGGGCCCTCAAGGGCCTTGTTCAGTGGCCTGGTTCCAGCGAGTTGTGAGCAAATCGGGGGGATGGAGTGATGGCTTCCGGAACGCGGACGCGAGCGCGCGGCCGGTCGGCGGCGCGAGGCCGTGCGGCCGGGTCCGCGGCGTCGGCGCGCGGCGTCTCCGCTCAGCGCGGCGCGGCGCAGCAGTCGGTCACGCTCGGGCTGCGGCTCCGGCCGGGCCAGGCCGGTTCGTTCCGTTTGCAACGGCTGGTGCTGGTCGAGCTGGCGGCGGCGGTGCTGGTCGTCGGCTGGGCGGTCGGGATGATGGCCCTGGTGCCGGCCGCGGTGGTCGCCGTGGCGCTGGTGCTGCTGGCATTCGTACGGCGGCGGGGGCGCTCCCTGCCCGAGTGGCTGGCCACCGCACGGGAGTTGCGGGCCCGTCGGAAGCGGGCCGAGAACACCCCGATACCTCCGGGCACGGAGCCCGGGCTGGTTCCGGCGGTGGAGTGCGAGCCCGCTCTGCGGACCTACTCCCACGGGGCGCGCGACCGGCGGCCGGTCGGCATCGTCGGGGACGGCACGTTCGTCACCGCCGTGCTCCAGGTGGAGGCCGACGCGACCGCGTTGCGGGCCGAGCGGAGCCGGCAGCCGTTGCCGCTCGGGCTGGTGCGTGACGCGCTCGAGGTGGACGGGATCCGGCTGGAATCGGCGCAGATCGTGCTTCACACACAGCCGGCGCCCGCGCTGCATCTGCCCCAGCAGTCGGTGGCCGTCGCCAACTACGTGCCCTTGCAGGAGCAGACAGGTGCCCCGGCGGTGCGCATCACCTGGATCGCGCTGAAGCTCGATCCCGAGCTGTGCGCCGAGGCCGTGGCGGCACGCGGGGGCGGTTTGGCCGGGGCGCAGAAGTGTGTCGTACGGGCGGCGGACCATCTGGCGAGCCGGCTGACCGGGGCCGGGTTCCGTGCCCGGGTGCTTGACGAGGAGGAGTTGATCGCCGCGCTCGCCACCTCGGCCTGTGCCAACCCGCTGGTCACCGCCGAGACCGGGCGCAGCGAGACACGGGAGCGGCGCACGGAGGAGTCCGGGCGCAGCTGGCGCTGCGACAACCGGCGGCACACGACGTACTGGGTCAGGCGCTGGCCCCAACTGGGCGGTGACCGGGGCGAGTCGCTGCCCCAGTTCGTGGCCCGGGTGACGGCCGTACCGGCGCTGGCCACCACCTTCAGTCTCACACTCGCGCGCGGTGAGCGGCAGGAGGTGTCGCTGTGCGGGCACCTGCGGGTGACCGGCCGCAGTGACGACGAACTCGTGGCCGCACGTCGCGCGTTGGAGGGCGTGGCACGGCAGGCCGGGGCCGGTCTCGCCCGACTCGACCGCGAGCAGCTGCCCGGCATGCTGGCCACGTTGCCCCTGGGAGGTGCGCGGTGACGACCGTTCCGACGATGACGCCGGCTGCGGACACGCAAGGAGCGTCGACGGCTTCCGGGCTGCGGCGGATGGGTGGGCGGCTGCGGCACGGGCTCGGACTGATGGGCCCCCCGCACGGCCGGCACGGGCTGCCCGTGCAGCAACTGGACGCGCTCGCCCTCCCCATCGGCGACGACGGTGTGGTGGCCGGTGTGGATGCCGAGGGGCAGCCGGCCGTGCTGGGTGTCAACCGGCCCACGCCGTACGACATCGTGCTGATCGGGGGCCTGTGGACGGCCCAGGTGCTGGCCCTGCGTACGGCGGCCACGGGGGCACGGGTCGCTGTGGAGACCGGCCGGCCGCAGGCCTGGATGCAGATGGTGCACGCCATGGGCGGCGGGCAGAACGGGCTCGCCGTGTACGAGGTGGGGCGGGTGCCGCCGCAGGGCGCGTCGGCGGGTACGCCCGTGCTGGTGGTGCGGGACTGCGGTATGCGGCCGCCGCGCGGGCGCGTGGTGTCCGGCCCCTGGCAGTCCGTGCTGACCCTGCTGCCGTACCTCAGCCCGGTCGCCCCCCGGCTGCTGCGGCAGGCGCGGCTCACCGGCATCCAGCGGGTCTCGCCGGACGAGGCCGCCGAACTGGGGCGCACGATGGGGCTGTCGCGGACCGAGGTGGAGTCGCTGCCGGCGCTGCCCGACGGCGTCACGCTGTGGTGTACCGACCGTGACCGGCAATATGTGATGACCCAACCCACCGACGCCGAGATCGGATTGTTGGGTACGCCGCGCCGGATGGACTGAACTGCCCTTTCCTGTCCCATTTGTTCGCCGCTTACGCATCGCTCGTACGTGGATTGTTCATGGTTTGTTCGTGGCTTGTGCCGGTCGGCGTGAGCGGAGAGGCGGCCGGGCCTGCCGAGGTGTGCCTCGCGGTGATTAGGCTGGGAGCGGGCGCGATGCCAGAGCCCGTGGACCAGGCGTCGTCGTCCCAGGGGGAGGGCCGGTGGGCCGGACTGCCTCGAACGACTACGGACGACGTGAACGACACGACATGGTCGCCCCGGCACGGCATGAGGGTGCTCGACCACACCAGGAGGAACTGTGAGCAGCGATCGGGACGGGATCCGCGGGGGCTGGGCCACACCCGACGATGACCAGCCCGACGCGGAGTCGGCCATCGAGACCACCGGCGAGTTCACCATCGACTACGCCCCGCCCGCCTGGTACACGCAGAACGCGTCCGGGGGATCCGGCTCCGCCGGTACGGCAGCGGGTCCGGGGGGCGGTTTCGCCGGTGCGAACGGCCCCGGCACGCCCGGCGATCCGGGCGCTCCGGCTGCTTCCGGAGTTCCGCCGTTCCCAGCCGGTACACCGGTCCCCGGGCCGACTCCGCCGCCCGCCGCCCAACCGTCCGCCGCCCAGCCGTCCGGCACCCCGCCGCAGGGGACTCCGTTCACGCCTGTGCAGGGTACGGCGCCGTTCACCCCCTCGCAGGGGACCCCGTTCACCCCGCCGCCTCCGCCCGCGCCCGCGGAGGGCGCGTCCTTCGCCCCGCCCGCGCAGCCCGCGCCGCCGGTCGGGAACCCCGTTCCGATGCCGCGGCTGCCCGAGGGCTTCGAACCGCAGCGGCCGCAGCAGCTCCAGCCGGAAGGTACGCCCGTTTCCGCGGCGGCCGAACCGGAGGCCGACAACGGCGACCTGGAGAGCGGGGCGACGATGCGGTTCTCCGCCGTCGCCCTGAAGCGCGAGATGGCCGCGATCGCGGAGCGCGCCGCCGCGGTGGAGAAGCCGGGCCAGTCCGGTGGCGAAGGTTTCGCGGACGGCGCGGGCCCGGCCGACGGGGATGCCACGGGCGCCCAGGGCACGGCCGATGCCGAAGGCGGCACGGCCGAGGAGACCGGGTCCGAGACCGCACCGGAGCCTGTCGCGGCGCCGGAGGGGTCTGCCGAGGGCACCGATGACAAGTCCGAGGAGTCCGGCGACGGGGTTCCCGGGCAGGAGGGCTCGGCTGCGGATGCCGCCGCCGCTGCCGCTGCCCCTTCCGAGCCCGCCGCGGACCGGGCTCAGGGCGACGACAAGGCCGAGGGCAATGCCGCGCACGAGGCCGCTGAGACGGTCACCGCGCCGGAGGGTTCCCCCGGGGACGCTCCGTCCGGCACGCCCGTGGCACCGGATGCCGTCCCCTCGGACACGGTGGCGCAGGACGGCATGCCGGAGAACGGCACCCTGCAGACCGGCGCGCCTCAGGAAAGCGCCGCGCAGGACGGCACCCCGCAGGCCGCCGTCCCGCCCGCTCCCCCGGCTGCCCCCGCCCATGCCCCGGCCGCTCCACCCGCCTGGACCCCCCCGCCCTCGCCGCAGAGCGGGCTGCCCCCGCTGCCGCCGTCGTACCAGCCCGCCGCCCCCGCGCCGGCGGCCCAGTGGCCCGCGCAGCCCGCGCCGCAGCAGCCGGGCCCGATGCCCGGACAGCCGCAGCCGGCCGCCGCACCAGGGCCCGAGGGCGTACCCGGGCAGCCTCAACCGGCCGCCGCGCAGGGGCCCGTCGGTGTGTCCGGGCAGCAGCCGCCGTTCCAGCCGCAGGCGCCCCGGCCCGCACCCGCCGGCTGGAACCAGCCCGGCACCACGCCCGGACAGCCCCCGGCTCCCGCGCAGCAGCCTGCCTCCACCCCGCCGAGCGGCTACGGCTTCCCGCCGCCTCCGGCACCGCAACCGAACCCCGCCGGCCCCAACCCGCAGTCCGGCCACGGCTTCCCGCAGCCGGGGCAGCAGCCCGCCCCCAACCCCGCGGCCGGCTACGGCTTCCCCCCGCCCGGTGTCCCCAATCCCCCGGCTCAGCCCGGTGGTTACGGCTTCCCGCAGCCGGGGCAGCAGCCCGCCCCCAACCCCGCGGCCGGCTACGGCTTCCCCCCGCCGGGCGCCCCCAACCCCCAGGGTCATCCCGGCGGTTACGGCTTCCCGCAGCCGGGGCAGGAGGCGATGCCCCCGCAGAGCCCCGAGTCCGGACAGGCGCCGCAGCCGGCTGCCGATCCCCGGGCCGGTGCGGCATGGCCGCAGCCCATCCAGCACGACCAGCGGCAGCCGACCAACCCGGGGGCCGCACCGTTGGGTTACACCGCGGCCGTGGAGCTGTCCTCGGACCGGCTGCTCAACAACAAGAAGCAGAAGGCGAAGAGCGGCCGGCCCACCGCTGCCGCGTCCCGCTTCAAGCTGGGCGGGAAGAAGGAGGAGGCCGAGCGGCAGCGGAAGCTGGAGCTGATCCGCACGCCGGTGCTGTCCTGCTACCGGATAGCGGTCATCAGCCTCAAGGGCGGCGTCGGCAAGACGACCACGACCACCGCGCTGGGCTCCACGCTCGCCTCCGAGCGGCAGGACAAGATCCTCGCCATCGACGCGAACCCGGACGCCGGTACGCTCGGGCGGCGCGTGCGCCGGGAGACGGGGGCCACCATTCGTGACCTCGTCCAGGCGATCCCGTACCTCAACTCGTACATGGACATCCGCCGGTTCACGTCCCAGGCGTCCTCCGGCCTGGAGATCATCGCCAACGATGTCGACCCGGCCGTCTCGACCACGTTCAACGACGAGGACTACCGGCGCGCCATCGACGTGCTCGGCAGGCAGTACCCGGTCATCCTCACCGACTCGGGTACAGGCCTGCTGTACAGCGCGATGCGCGGGGTGCTCGACCTCGCCGACCAGCTCATCATCATCTCGACGCCGTCCGTCGACGGTGCGAGCAGCGCCAGTACGACGCTGGACTGGCTGTCGGCGCACGGCTACGCCGATCTCGTCTCGCGGTCGATCACCGTGATCTCCGGGGTCCGCGAGACCGGCAAGATGATCAAGGTCGAGGACATCGTGGCGCACTTCGAGACGCGCTGCCGCGGTGTGATCGTGGTGCCGTTCGACGAGCATCTGGCCGCCGGTGCCGAGGTCGACCTCGACATGATGCGGCCCAAGGTGCGGGAGGCGTACTTCAACCTCGCGGCCATGGTCGCCGAGGACTTCGTACGGCACCAGCAGGCGCATGGGCTGTGGACCAGCGACGGCAACCCGCCGCCGGTGGCCGCCCCGCCGATGCCGGGCCAGCCGATGCCGGGCCAGCCGTACCCGCAGGTCCCGGCCCAGCAGCCGTATCCCGCCCCGGGACAGCAGCCGTACCCGGCCCAGCAGGGACAGCAGCCCTACCCGCCCCAGCAGGGGCAGCCGGGTCAGCCGTACCCGGTCCAGCCGGGGCAGCAGCCCTACCCGCAGGCCGCTCCCGGCCAGCCGTACCCGCCGCAGCCCGGCTATCCGCAGCCCGGGCAGCCCCAGGCACAGCCTCCGCAGGCCCAGCCGCCGCAGGAGCCGCAAGCGCCGCAGGCGCCGCCCCAGCAGTAGGACGGCACGACGAAGGGCGGCCGGTGCTCACCGCACCGGCCGCCCTTGGGTGTCACAGCGACACCGCGGGGAGCTACGCCTCCGCCGCGACGATCTCCCGGCAGCGCTTCACGTCCTCGGCCATCTGCTCGAGCAGGGCTTCCAGCGACTCGAACTTCGCCTGGCCGCGCACATAGGCCAGGAAGTCGACGCCGACGTGCAGGCCGTACAGGTCAAGGCCGACGCGGTCGATGGCGTACGCCTCCACCGTGCGCTCGGTACCGTCGAACTGCGGGTTGGTGCCGACGGAGATCGCGGCCGGCATGACCTCGTCCTGCGCGTGCAGGTAGCCGGCGTACACGCCGTCGGCGGGGATCGCTGTGTGCGGGAGTGTCTCGACGTTGGCCGTCGGGAAGCCGAGTTCGCGGCCACGCTGGGCGCCGCGCACGACGACGCCCTCCACGCGGTGCGGGCGGCCCAGGATCTCGCGGGCGCCGGTCACGTCTCCCTCGGCGACCAGGCGCCGGGTCAGGGTCGAGGAGAACGGCTCGCCGCCGCCCGCCTCGCCGGTGACGTACAGGTCCACGACCTCCACCTCGAAGTCGTAGGTCTTGCCCTGCTCGGCGAGGAACTCCACGTTGCCGGCCGCCTTGTGGCCGAAGCGGAAGTTCGGGCCCTCGACGACCGCCTTGGCGTGCAGCTTGTCGACCAGGACCTTGACGACGAAGTCGGCGGGCGACAGCTTCGAGAACTCGGTGGTGAACGGGAGGATGAGGAGCGCGTCGACGCCCAGGTCGGCCATCAGCTCGGCTCGGCGGTGGTGCGGGGCGAGCAGGGGCGGGTGGCTGCCGGGGCGGACGACCTCGCTCGGGTGCGGGTCGAAGGTGACGACGACGGCGGGGACACCCAGCTCGCGCGCCCGGTCCACCGCGTGCCTGATGATCAGCTGGTGGCCGCGGTGGACGCCGTCGTAGGAACCGATGGTGACGACGCTGCGCCCCCAGTCCTGGGGGATGTCCTCCAAGCCACGCCAGCGCTGCACTGTGACCGCTCCTCGAACCCGTGTCCGTGTCTACCGTTGACCTCTGGTGCAGGTCTAAGGGTGCCATGCCTGGCGCCCCGGGCCCGCATCGGCATGGGGGCTGTGACCGGGCGCACGTTCACGGTGGCGGACCGGACCGATTCCCGCCCGTCCGCGCGGCGCGGAGGGCAGCTCTGACCGGCACAGGCAGACCCACCCGGCTCGCAGAGTCGGCTCGGACGGGGTCCGCGCACGCCCAGCTGCCGCAGAGGCCCAGCCCCGATCGGCACCCGCACGCCCACCCGGCGCAGAAGACCGGCTCGGCGGCACCCGCACGCCCACCCGGCGCAGAAGACCGGCTCGGCGGCACCCGCACGCCCACCCGGCACGGAGGGCCGGCTCCGACCGGCACACACACCCACCCGGCACCGAAGGCCAACTCCGACCGACACACACCCACCCGGCGGGGGAGGCCAACTCCGACACACACCCACCCGGCGGGGGAGGCAGCTCGGACCTACCGGCACACACCCACCCGGCACGGTTGCGGTTCGGCCCGTACGCGCGCCCCGTCCGGTCCCGCGGCGGCTCAGGCCGGTACTCGTACTCCCGCCAGGTTCTCGATCATGCGGTGGGCGCTGGGGCCCACCACCGCGGCCCAGTCCTGGGGGGTCTCGCTCAGCCAGCGGGCCATGCGGGCGGCGAAGCCGGGCACGTGCCGGGCCAGGGCGACCAGGCTCCGGTCGAACCGGGTCGCGCCGTCGGGGGTGCGGACGAGGAGCAGGCCCGTGCGGTGGACCAGGGCGCGCAGTTCCGTGTCCCGGCCGTCGCCGTAGGCGGCCGCCGCGTGCAGGACGGCGTCCAGGACGTCCGGGTCCCGCTCGTGGGAGAGCAGGAAGTCCAGCAGTTCGCGGCGAAGGGGGCCGGA
This sequence comes from Streptomyces sp. NPDC007905, assembly GCF_042959345.1. NCBI lineage: Bacteria > Bacillati > Actinomycetota > Actinomycetes > Kitasatosporales > Streptomycetaceae > Streptomyces > Streptomyces sp. NPDC007905. The sequence goes on from NZ_JBIBKS010000046.1 coordinate 12,554, forward strand.
GGCCGGCGCGCCCGGGGCGGCGAGCACGGCGGCGAGGGCCGCCCGGACCTGCTCGGGGCCGCCGTCGAGGAGGCCGGTGACCAGGGGCTGCAGGACGGAGCGGGCGGCGGGCCCCTGGTCGAGGCGGCGGTCGACGTAGGCGGCCAGCTCTCCGGCGGTGTCCGGCCGCAGCCCGACCGCCTCCCGAGCCAGGGCGGCGACCCGGCGGGCGAGCTCCGGGGTGGTGGCGTCGGCGAGCGCGCGCAGCGTCTCCCCGGCGTCCGGGCCGCCGCGCAGGCGGGCGCGGAAGGCCTCCAGGACGGGTTCGGGGTGGGTGGTCAGGGCCGGGACCAGGGCGCCGGGCGGCATCTGCGGGTCGCCGTCGGCGAAGTGGCGCACGGCCTCGGTGAGATACCGGTCCCGGGTCTGCGGATCGCGGACCAGGAGGGCGAGGGCGCCGCCGTGCAGGGTGCGGTCGGCGGGGCGGGCGAGCAGCGCGAGGGCCGCGTAGCGCAGCAGTTCCCGGTCGGCCGCCGAGCGGGCGTGCGGGGCCGCACGCAGCCCGCACGCCAGTGCCGCCGCCCGGCGCGCGGGGTGCTCGTCGTGCGCCCAGCGGTCGACGGCCCGGCAGACGGCCGAGGGCTCGTCCTCGGCGAGGACGGCGAGCAGCTCGTCGGCTCTCGGATGCCCGCTCTCCACGAGCACCTCGGTGAGGGCGTCCAGCGCACCGAGCCGGTGCGTGTGCAACAGCGCCTGCGCGGCGGTCGCCACGGTGGCGTGCGGGGTCGCGGGCAACGGCCGCTCGTCGTCGAACCACCGGATGAGATGCGGCTGCACGGCAGCCGGATCGGCGGCGAGCAGCTGGGCCACGGCGTCGAGATACCGCTCGCCGGCACCCTCACCCCGGTCACCCGTCTCCGGCGGTGCCGCGTCGGCCGTGACCAGCCGGCGCAACAGCGCGAAGCGCTCCTCGTCCGGGAGGGGCAAGTCCGTCCAGAAGGCGGGGCCGAACTCGGCCGGTACGGGCCGGTGCTCCTCGCGCCAGGCGACGACGCGGTCGGCGAGGAGGCGGAGGACCTCCGTGTACGGCGTCGCGTCCGGAACCTGGAGCAGGGTGCGGGCGAGCAGCCGGGCGGCCCACCAGGAGGTGGGGTCCAGGTTCAGGGCGTCCGTCAACTCACGCAGTTGCAGACAGAGTTGGCGGTGTCCTTGCTGGCGGCCGAGGAGGAGCAGGGCCTGGACGACCGGGCCGACACGGTGGTGCGGGACGGGGAGCGGCTGGGCTGCCCGCGGGGTGCGGGGGCAGTGGACGAGGGCGTGCAGGGCCTCGTCGAGGTCGAGGTGCATGCCCTGGATCCAGTCGGCCAGCTCCTCGTGGGCGAAGCGGTATCCGCTGCCGGCCGGAACCAGGAGGCCCTCGGTGAGAACGGCGGAGGCCCAGCCGGAGCCACCGCCGAGCCGGGCCGGGGCGGGCCCCCAGGGGAACACCACCTCGAAGGAGGCCCGGTCGAGCTCGCCCTGGCCGGGGCCGAGGCTGCGCCGGGCGGCCTCGTGCACCTGCCCGGCCACCCGGGCCGCGAGCCGTCGTACGGCTGTACCGCGCAGCCCGTTCTCGGCGGCGAGGCGGACCGCGACGCGCAGACACATCAGGTCGAGGTGGGCGGCGAAGACCTCGTGCCGGTCGACGGGCCCGGCGGGCGGTGCGTCCGGGAGAGCGGCACGGACCTCGGAGAGGAGGCGCAGGGTGAGCGGGTGCCGGGCGTCGCGGTCGGTGAGGGCGCCGTCGGGGATGCCGTGGCGGGCACGGGCCCGGCGGCCCTCGTCCTCGGTGAGGTCGGCGAGCGGCACGCACGGGGGAAGGGCACTCCCACCGCCGTCCGGCACATGGAGCAGGTCAGCCGGGAACGCGGCCCCCGCGCTCTCCCAGTACTCCTCCCGGCAGGCCACCACCAGCCGCACCCCCGTCTCGCGCAGCCACTGGGCCGTGCCCATGGTCCACTCGGGCAGCCGGTGGGCCAGGACGGGTGGCATCTCCTCGGGGCCGTCGAGCAGGAGCAGCAGCGGGCGGCGGGCCCGCCCGGCGAGGCGGGCCACCCGTTCGGGCGTGAGGTCGCCGAGGTCGGCGTGGTGCACGCGGCGGGAGGCGGCGACGATCCTGGCGGCGCGCCGCAGGGCGCGCTGGGCCGCGTCGGCCACGGAGTCGTCCGTGTCCGCCAGGTCGGCGCCGCGCAGCCACAGCGTGGGCGCGGGCCGCTCGGCCCGGCCCCGGCGGGCGGCGAGGGCCGCGAGTTCCGTCGTACGGCCGCTGCCCGGGGCGCCGACGAGGCCGAGCACGGAGTGGCCGCCGGCGGCGAAGGCGGTCAACTCGCTTGTCACCTGGGCTCGTTCCACCGGCCGCACTGGGCCCGGTCCGGCGGTCCCGAGGGTCCCGGCGTGGGCGCCCGGCGGCCCGTCCTGGCCCACCGAGGTGGCGGTCAGCTCCAGGACGCCGGCCAGGTTGAGGTCGGCGCCGTACGCGGGCACGGTGGCCGCGTTGCGGGCGAGCAGCTCGGCCAGGGGGCCGTCGGCGGGCCGCAGGGGCACCGCGAAGCCGGTGTCGCGCTGGGCGGAGTGCAGGGCGGTACCGAGGACGCCGAGCACCGCGCCGGTGGCCGCGTCCAGCACCGGTCCCCCGGCGGCACCCCCGCCGGGCCGGAGCGCGTCCTGGCCCGCTGTGCCGATGGCCAGCTCCAGGGCGTCCTCGAGGTGATGGCAGCGGTCGGTGGCGGTGTACGTCACCTGCGTTGCGGCGAGCACCCGCGCCTCGCGCCAGCAGCCGGCGGCGATCCGGACGTAGGTGCCGGCCTCGACGCGGTCCCGGACGGTCAGCGGCAGCGGCTCCACGCCCAGGCCCTCGCTGCGGACCAGGGCCAGGTCCAGCGCGGGCAGCGGCGTGACGGCGTCGGCGCCGACCACGCAGGTGCGGTCCGAGGCGGCGTGCAGGACCAGCCCGGCAAGTCCGTCCACGGCCTCGTGGCTGGTGAGGAGGGTGCCGTGGTGGTCGGCGAGGAAACCGACCCCGCGGGGGCGGCCGGCCAGGTCGTGGATGCGGACGAGGACGTCTGTGCGATCCGGGTCGCCGGCCGGGTCCGTGCCGTCCGTACGGTCCGTGAGGCCGCTGCCGTCCGCAGGCTCCGTGGGGTAGCTGCCGTCCCTTTGGCCCGTGAGGCCGCTGCCGTCCCTACGGTCCGTGGGGCCGCTGCCCTTACGGCGCTCGTCCCGGACGCGGAGGAAGACGCCCGTGCGGTTCGCGTCGCCGCCCCGTCCCGCCATGACCGTACCTCCCCGCTCTGCACACGTGCCCTCACCTTCGACGGTAGGCACGTGGTGATCAGCGGGACAGCTCGCGGGGCGAAAGCGCCCCCTTCCGCTCCCCCGCTTCACTCCGAGCGCCTGCCCGGTCGGGTGAATAGGCGGAGGCGGCTGGATACACCCTAGGGGTGGGGGAACCGAGGGGGGACCGTGGAGCGGCGGCAGTGGCAGTACCCCGTGGCCGCCGCTCCACGGGCAGGTATCCGTGGCAGCCGGGTGCGGTTCGCGGTCAGCCGAAGACGGCCAGGCTCTTCGCCTTGCCCTTGTGCTCCTCGACCAGTGCGAGGAAGCGGCCCTCGGGGCCGAACACGGCGACGGGGCCGGCGCCCGCGTACTCCTCGGGAATCTCCAGCCGGACCCCGTTGAGGAGCAGCCGGGAGCGCTTGGCGTCCACGTCCCAGCGCGGGAACGCGGCGGCGGCGGCCTCGGCGATCGGCATCACGGTCAGCTCCTCCTGGAGCTGGTCGAGGGTCTTCGCGGAGTCCAGCCTGTACGGTCCGACGCTCGTGCGGCGCAGCGCGGTCAGATGGCCGCCGACGCCCAGGTCGGCGCCCAGGTCACGGGCGAGGGCGCGGATGTAGGTGCCGGAGGAGCAGACCACCGAGACCACCAGGTCGCGGACGGCGGTCCCGTCCTCGGCGACGGCGTCCCGCACGTCGTACACGGTGAAGGAGGAGACGGTCACCGGCCGGGCCGGGATCTCGAAGTCCTCGCCGTCGCGGGCCCGCTTGTACGACCGTACGCCGGCGATCTTGATGGCGCTGACCTTGGACGGCACCTGCATGATGTCGCCGGTCAGCCTGGCGATGCCGGCGTCGATGGCCTCCCGGGTCACCGTGGACGCGTCGGTGGAGGAGGTGATCTCCCCTTCGGCGTCGTCGGTGATGGTGTTCTGGCCCAGCCGGATGGTGCCCAGGTACTCCTTCTCGGTGAGGGCGAGGTGCCCGAGGAGCTTGGTGGCGCGCTCCACACCGAGGACGAGGACGCCGGTCGCCATCGGGTCGAGGGTGCCGGCGTGGCCGACGCGGCGCGTGCGCGCGATGCCACGCATCTTGGCGACCACGTCGTGCGAAGTGAAGCCCGACGGCTTGTCGACGATGACAAGGCCGTCGGGCGTGGTGTGCTTGTGGGTCATTCCGCGGCGTCGCCGTCCGTCTCGGTCGTCTCGGCGGCCTCGTCGTCGGCCGGCTTGCGGTACGGGTCCGCGCCGGCCGCGTACGACGCCCCCGCGGAGGCCTCGCGGACCTTCTCGTCGGACTGCCGCGCCTTGTCGAGGAGGTCCTCTATGGTCCGGGCGGTGTCCGGGAGGGCGTCCGCGACGAAGGTGAGGGTCGGCGTGAACTTCACGCCCGCCGCCCGGCCCACCTCGGAGCGCAGGATGCCCTTCGCGCTCTCCAGGCCGGCGGCCGCTGCCGTCCGCTCCTCGTCGTCCCCGTAGACCGTGTAGAAGACGGTCGCCTCCCGCAGGTCACCCGTGACCCGGGTGTCCGTGATGGTGACGTGCGAGCCGAGCCGCGGGTCCTTGATCCCGCGCTGCAGCTTCTGGGCCACCACCTCCCGGATGAGGTCCGCCAGCCTTTTCGCCCGCGCGTTGTCGGCCACTGGTCCGTCTCCCGTTCTTTCTTCTTCTTGCGTTCTGTGGTCAGTCGTCGTCGCCGTGGAACCGCCGTCGTACGGACAGCAGTTCCACTTCGGGGCGGCCGGCGACCAGCCGTTCGCACCGGTCCAGTACGTCGGTGAGGTGCGCCGCGTCGCCGGAGACCACGGCGAGGCCGATGATCGCCCGCCGGTGGAGGTCCATGTGGTCCACCTCCGCCGCGCTCACGGCGTACTTCCGCTGGAGTTCGGCGACGATCGGGCGGACGACGGAGCGCTTCTCCTTCAGCGAGTGGACGTCGCCGAGGAGGAGGTCGAAGGACAGAGTCCCCACGTACATGTGTGTATGCCGGTTCACCCGCCGGTACGGGATCGATGGCCCCGGGTCCGTGTGGGCCGGGGACATCAAGAACGGTACCGCGTACCCGCCGGTGACTCGACAGGGTTTCGGCGCCGTGGGCTGCGGTGCAGACGCCCGGGGCACCGCCCCGGGAACGGCGCACTGGCCGACGGGACCAAAGTCCCGTCGGCCAGCACGAACCGGGGGCGTTACGCCCGCGGCTTCTCCCGCATCTCGTACGTCGCGATGACGTCGTCGACCTTGATGTCGTTGAAGTTTCCGAGGTTGATACCGCCCTCGTAGCCTTCGCGGATCTCGGTGACGTCGTCCTTGAAGCGACGCAGACCCTCGATGTTGAGGTTCTCCGCGACCACCTTGCCGTCGCGGATGAGGCGCGCCTTGGTGTTGCGCTTGACCTCGCCCGAGCGGACGAGGACACCGGCGATGTTGCCCAGCTTGGACGACTTGAAGACCTCGCGGATCTCCGCCGTACCGAGCTCGACCTCTTCGTACTCCGGCTTGAGCATGCCCTTGAGGGCCGCCTCGATCTCCTCGATCGCCTGGTAGATGACCGAGTAGTACCGGACGTCCACGCCCTCGCGCTCGGCCATCTGCGCCGCGCGGCCTGCCGCACGGACGTTGAAGCCGATCACGATGGCGTCGGAGCCCATCGCCAGGTCGATGTCCGACTCCGTGACCGCACCGACACCGCGGTGCAGGACGCGGATGTCGACCTCTTCGCCGACGTCCAGCTGGAGCAGCGAGGACTCGAGGGCCTCGACGGAACCAGAGGCGTCACCCTTGATGATCAGGTTCAGCTGCTGGATCTCGCCGGCCTTGAGCACCTTGTCCAGGTCCTCCAGCGACACGCGGCGCGTGCGCTTGGCGAACGCGGCGTTGCGCTCACGGGCGGCGCGCTTCTCGGCGATCTGACGGGCCGTACGGTCCTCGTCGACCACCAGGAAGTTGTCACCCGCACCCGGGACGTTGGTCAGGCCCAGGACCTGGACCGGCGTCGACGGGCCGGCCTCGGCGACATTGTTGCCGTTGTCGTCGAGCATGGCGCGCACGCGACCGTAGGCGTCGCCCACGACCATCGTGTCGCCGACCCGCAGCGTGCCTCGCTGGACGAGGACCGTCGCCACGGCACCACGGCCGCGGTCGAGGCGGGACTCGATCGAGATGCCCTGCGCGTCCTGGTTCGGGTTGGCCCGCAGGTCGAGCGAGGCGTCGGCCGTGAGGATCACGGCCTCCAGCAGCGAGTCGATGTGCAGACCCTGCTTGGCGGAGATGTCGACGAACATGGTGTCGCCGCCGTACTCCTCGGCCACCAGGCCGTACTCGGTCAGCTGACCGCGCACCTTGGTCGGATCGGCACCCTCGACGTCGATCTTGTTGACCGCGACCACGATCGGCACGTCGGCCGCCTTGGCGTGGTTGAGCGCCTCGACCGTCTGCGGCATGACGCCGTCGTTGGCCGCGACGACCAGGATCGCGATGTCGGTCGACTTCGCACCACGGGCACGCATGGCGGTGAACGCCTCGTGACCCGGGGTGTCGATGAAGGTGATCTTGCGCTCTTCGTCGTTGACCTCGGTCGCGACCTGGTAGGCACCGATGTGCTGGGTGATGCCGCCGGCCTCGCCCGCGATGACGTTCGTCTTGCGGATGGCGTCGAGCAGCCGGGTCTTACCGTGGTCGACGTGACCCATGACGGTGACGACCGGCGGACGGACCACCAGGTCCTCCTCGTCGCCCTCGTCCTCGCCGAACTCGATGTCGAAGGACTCGAGCAGCTCGCGGTCCTCCTCCTCGGGGCTGACGATCTGAACCGTGTAGTTCATCTCGCCGGCGAGGAGCTGCAGGGTCTCGTCGGAGACGGACTGCGTGGCCGTGACCATCTCGCCGAGGTTCATCATGACCGCGACGAGGGACGCCGGGTTGGCGTTGATCTTCTCCGCGAAGTCGGTGAGCGACGCGCCGCGGGAGAGGCGGATGGCCTCGCCGTTGCCGCGCGGCAGCATCACGCCGCCGACGCTCGGGGCCTGCATGGCCTCGTACTCCTGGCGCCTCTGCCGCTTCGACTTGCGGCCACGACGCGCGGGACCACCGGGACGACCGAAGGCGCCCTGCGTGCCACCGCGGCCACCGGGACCGCCGGGACGGCCACCGAAGCCGGGACGGCCTCCGCCGCCACCGCCGGGACCACCGGGACGACCGGCGAAACCGCCGCCACCGCCACCGGGACCGGCGGGACGACCGGCGAAGCCGCCGCCACCGCCACCCGGACGACCGGCGAAGCCGCCGCCACCGCCCGGACGACCGCCGCCGCCACCGGGACGACCGCCGCCACCGGGACCGCGGCCGCCGGGGCCGCCGCCGCCGGGACGCGGACCCGCAGCGGGACGCTGCGGCATCATGCCCGGGTTCGGACGCGGGCCACCGGGGCCGCCGCCAGGACGGGGACCGCCCTGCGGACGCGGCATCGAGCCCGGGGTCGGGCGCGGACCGCCCGCAGCCTGCGGACGCGGACCGCCGCCCTGCTGACCGGGCGACTGCGGACGGGGACCGGCGCCGGGGGCACCGGGACCGCCCGGACGCGGGCCGCCCTGCGGGCGCGGGGCCTGCGGACGGGCCATGCCGGTCGAGCCACCGGAGGTGAAGGGGTTGTTGCCCGGACGGGGACCGGCCGGACGTCCACCCGGACGAGAGGCCTGGCCGCCGGCGCGCGGGGCACCCTGGCCCGGACGGGCCGACTGGCCCTGGCCGGGGCCTGCGGGACGACCACCGGGCTTCGGCGCACCGGGGCGGGCGCCGGGACGCGGACCCTGCGCGGCCGGAGCCTGCGGGGTCTGCGCGGCCGGAGCGGCCGGCGGAGCGGTGAACTCCGGGGCTGCCGGGGCCGGGCGCGGCGCGGGCTTGGGACCCGGAACCGGACGCGGTCCGGGGGCCGGCGCGGGCGCCGAGGGGGCCGACGGAGTGGCCGGCTGCTGGGCAGCCGGAGCCGTCGGGGCCTTGGGGGCCGGCGGCCTCGGGGCAGCCGGACGGGCCGCCTGCGCCGGAGAGGGCGCGGCGGGCTTGGGGGAAGCCTTGCGCGGGGCGGGCCTGCCGGCGGACTTGCCGTTGCCACCGCCCTGGAAGGCGTCGGTCAGCTTGCGTACGACAGGCGCTTCGATCGTCGAAGACGCCGAACGGACGAATTCACCGAGTTCCTGGAGCTTGGCCATGACGACCTTGCTCTCAACACCGAACTCCTTGGCGAGTTCGTATACCCGGACCTTAGCCACTTCGCTCCTTTGAGGTCCGGGTTGAAGCCGGACCGTCGCTAGTTCATGGGCGTACTCATCGCGTACTCATCGAGTGCTCATCGCAATCTCGACCTGCTTTCAACTCGCGAGGTACCAGGCCGCACGGGGTGTCCGCGCAGCTTGCTTTCTTACCGTGTTGCCTGCTCAGCAACTGTCTGTCTGCTCGACGTACCGGCGCAACGCCTTTATGTCGAGCGGCCCGGGGACGCGCAGCGCCCGAGGGAACGCCCGGCGGCGTACCGCCTGATCGAGACAGACCGGGTCGGGGTGTACGTACGCACCCCGGCCGGGCAGCGTACCGCGAGGATCGGGAACGCACTGTTCCTGATCCGCCACGGTCCGCAGCAGATCGTCCTTGGCCGCTCGCTGCCTGCACCCCACACAGGTGCGCTCAGGGCATGCGCGGGCATGCGTCCGGCCAGACACTCCTTAGTCTACCTCCCCGTACCGACCTCACCCCTCCGGGGGTAAAGTCGAACAGTTGCTTGCTGCAGGCTGACGTGATCTCAGCGACAGACGGCCGAGATCTATTCCCCGGCGCGCTCTCCGGCCTGCTCGGTGTCGGGACGGATGTCGATCCGCCAGCCGGTGAGCCGGGCCGCGAGCCGGGCGTTCTGTCCTTCCTTGCCGATCGCCAGCGACAGCTGGTAGTCCGGCACGGTCACCCGGGCGGACCGGGAGGCCATGTCGACGACCTCGACCTTGCTCACCCGAGCGGGTGACAGCGCGTTCGCCACCATCTCCGCCGGGTCGTCCGACCAGTCGACGATGTCGATCTTCTCGCCGTTCAGCTCGCCCATCACGCTGCGCACCCGGCCGCCCATGGGGCCGATGCAGGCGCCCTTGGCGTTCAGGCCCGAACGGGTGGACCGTACGGCGATCTTGGTGCGGTGACCGGCCTCACGGGCGATCGCGGCGATCTCCACCGAGCCGTCGGCGATCTCCGGCACCTCCAGGGCGAAGAGCTTCTTCACCAGGTTCGGGTGCGTACGGGAGAGGGTCACGGAGGGGCCCCGGACACCCTTGGCCACCCGGACGACGTACGACCGGATGCGCATGCCGTGCGGGTAGGTCTCCCCGGGCACCTGCTCCTGCACCGGCAGGATGGCCTCGAGCTTGCCGATGTCCACGAGCACGTTCTTCGGGTCGCGGCCCTGCTGGACCACTCCGGTGACGATGTCACCCTCACGGCCCGCGTACTCGCCGAGCGTGGCGTCGTCCTCGGCGTCGCGCAGCCGCTGCAGGATCACCTGCTTGGCGGTGGTGGCGGCGATCCGGCCGAAGCCGGACGGAGTGTCGTCGAACTCGCGGGGCTCCTGGCCCTCCTCGAGGTCCTCGGGGTCCTCCTTCGCCCACACGGTCACATGTCCGGTCTCCCGGTTGAGCTCCACGCGCGCGTGCCGGCGGCTTCCCTCGGTGCGGTGGTAGGCGATGAGGAGGGCCGACTCGATCGCCTCGACCAGCAGGTCGAAGGAGATCTCCTTCTCCCGAACCAAGCCCCGCAGGGCGCTCATGTCGATGTCCACGGCTACGCCTCCTCCTCTTCCTTCATGTTTTTCTTGTCCTTGCGGTTGAACTCGACCTGCACGCGCGCCCTGGCGATCTCCTGGAAGCCGAGCCTGCGGGTGGTGGCCTTACGGCCCTTCACACCGGGCACCTCGACGTCGATGCCCTCGTCGTCGACGGTCAGGATCCGCGCGACCAGTTCGCCGCCCTCGGTCAGCTGGAACTTCACGAGCCGGTCGACGGCGCGCACGAAGTGCCGCTGCTCGGTGAGGAGGCGCTCCGCGCCGGGGGTTCCGACCTCCAGGTCGTACGCGTCGTCGCCCATCGCGTTGGTCTCGTCGAGCTTCGCCGAGAGCGCACGGCTCACATCGGCGATTCTGTCCAGGTCCGCTCCGGTGTCGGAGTCGACGACCACGCGCAGCACCCGCTTGCGACCGACCGAGTCCACTGCGATCTCTTCGAGATCCAGCCCCTGGGAGGTGACGAGCGGTTCCAGCAGCTCTCGCAGCCTCTCGCTCTGGGTGGTGCTCATCCGGGTGACTCCTCGGCCGCGTGTGCTGTTGTGGGATGGGTCGCGTGTCTGATCAAAGGGTATCCGGTCGCAGGGAGTGTTGCCGTCCACCTGTGTACGCGCGGTGCCGGTGGGTGGTGTGCGTGGGGTGCGCGGGTACGGTGATCACGAACGTGCCGCCCGCCGGCTGTTCTTCCTTTGCCGTTCCCTTCGTATGTTGTTCCTTTCGTACGAGTGCCCCGAGGACGTCTGCAGTGCCGTACTCCCCACCGCCGCGTACCCCCTCGGGGCCGCGCAGAAGATCCCTGCTCGCCTCGGCCGCCGGGGCCGCCCTGCTGGCGGGCTGTTCGGCCGGTCCGGACTCCGGGGACAGCGGCGGCAGTCCGTCGGTGAGCGCGCGGGCACGCGCGCGTGCCGCCCGCGACAGCGCGGCGCTCCTGGAGCGCTACGACGCCGTGCTCGCCGCCCATCCGGCGCTGACGGAGCGACTGCGGCCGCTGCGCGCCGAGGTGTCGGCGCACGCGCAGGCCTTCGGCGGCACCACGGCCACGAAGGCGCCGTCCCCCACTGCCTCCACGGCCTCCACGGCCTCCACGGCGTTCCCGTCGGCCGTGCCCACCGCCGAGAAGGACGCCCTCGCCGATCTCGCCGCCGCCGAGCGCGGCCTCGCCGACCGACGGGCGAAGGCCCTGCTGGACGTGCCGGGCGAACTGGCCCGGCTGATGGCGTCGGTGGCGGCGGCCGGGGCGGCGCACGCGTACCTGCTGACGGAGGGAGCCAAGTGAGCGACGACCAGAAGGCCGACGGGAAGACCGGCGGAACAACCGACGGGAAGGCCGACGGGAAGGCCGAACTGGCTGCGCTGCAGGCGGCGCTGGCGGCGGAGCACGCGGCGGTGTACGGGTACGGCGTCGTCGGCGGGAGGATCGGCAAGCAGCGGCGGGCCGAGGCGCGGACGGCGTACGACGCGCACCGGGCGCGCCGCGACGCGCTGGTGCGCGAGGTGCGCGACCGGGGCGGTGAGCCGGTCGCCGCGAGCGCCGCGTATGCGCTGCCGTTCCAGGTGCCGGACGCGGCCGCCGCGGTGCGGCTGGCCGCCCAACTGGAGGAGCGGGTGGCCGGTGTGTACTCGGACCTGGTGCGGGCGACGACCGGTGAGCGGCGCGGCGCGGCCGCCGGGGCGCTGGGCGAGGCCGCGGTGCGGGCGGTGCGCTGGAGCGGGGAGGGCGTAGCCTTCCCTGGGCTCGCCGAACGGGCCGGTACCGACGCGGGCGCGGCCGGACCCCGGACCTCGGCGTCCCCGACGACGTGACGGCGTAGCCGCCCGTACGGCGGAGCCGGGAAGGCTCAGGCAGAGCCAGGAAGGCCCAGGAAGAAGGGAACGACTCGCGCATGGCTTTCGAACCGCCGCAGCGGCTGGTGCGGGCGCTCGGTGAGACGGCACCGGCCGGTGACGACTGGCTGGCGCGGCTGCCCGGGACGGCCGAGCGGGCGGTCGCCCGGCGCGAGTTGACCGTGGAGCGGGTCCAGGTGCCGGGTGGCCGCAGCAGCCTGGTGGTGCTGGTCCGGCGGGCGGACGGCACCCCTGCGGTACTGAAGCTGGCTCCGCCCCGGGCCCGTCCCGAGAGCGAGCGGGCGGCGCTGGCGCACTGGGCCGGCCTGGGCGCCGTGCAGCTGCTGGAGACGGATCCCGAGGACACCGCCGGGGTGCTGCTGCTGGAGCGGCTGCATCCGGACGTGTCCGTGCGGTCGCTGCCGGAGGCGAAGGCGCTGCTGGAGGCGGCGGGGACACTGCGGCGGCTGTGGGTCGAGCCGCCGGGCCATCACGCCTTCGAGACGGTGGCGGAGCGGACCGGGCGGCAGGCGGAGGCCATGCGGACCAGCGCCCAGGCGGAACCCGACGCCGCACCGCTGGTGGAGGCGGCGCTCACGGCCCGTGCGGAACTGCTGGCCGCGCCGCCCGAAGACCGGTTGCTGCACGGGACGTTCCGGCAGAGCAAGGTGCTGGCCGGGGAGCGGATGCCGTGGCTTGCCGTGGGTCCGGATCCGGTGGTCGGTGAGTGCGCCTTCGACCTGGCGCGACTGGTACGGGATCGGGTGGAGGACCTGATCGCCGCGCCGTCCGGGGCGGCCACCACGCGACGGCGGATCAAACGGCTCGCGGAGTCGCTGGACGTGGACCTGGAGCGGCTGCGGGGGTGGACGCTGTTCCGGGCGGTCGAGTCGGGTGCGCGGGCGCTGCGCGTCGGGCGGCCGAAGGACGGGGAGTTGCTGCTCGAGTTCGCCGGATGGCTCTGAGGACGTTCATCGGGGGCGCGGCCCAGGAGCGGGCACCGCACAGTGCGCCCTCGCGGAGTCCTGGGAGCCGCTGCTCGACCCAGTGCCGCTCGAACCGGTGCTGGTGCTGGTGCTGGTGCTCGCCCTCGTGCTGCTGCTCGGCCGGTCCTCGTGCTGGTGCCGGTGCTGGTGCTCGCCGGCGCGCTGCTGCTCGACCCGGTGCCGGTACTGGTGCTCGCCGTCGCTTCGGCGCTCGAGTGCGCCGTGCCGATCAGGGCGACATCCCGGCGGCCGCCGGCGGCGTGACCGCGGCCGCGACGGTCGCCGTCCGGCGTGCGCCCCTGCGGCCGGCTGTCGCGGCACCCCGTTCCCTGGAGTTCATGACCGTTCCCCTCCCGTGGTGATCGTGACGCTGTGTCACGTCCCACGGTCGGGGAACGGCCCGGGAGCCCCGGTGAGGCTCCAGCAGGCCCCGGGAGGACTCTCTGAGGGTTTCCTCTACTGACCGTCGGGCCCTTACTACGCCGTCAGGCGGGCGATCGCGTCCTCGACGGACAGCTCCTCGCGCTCGCCGGTCCTGCGGTCCTTCAGTTCCAGCACGCCCTCACCGGAGCGGCGGCCGGCCACCAGGATCTGCGGTACACCGATCAGCTCGGCGTCGGTGAACTTCACGCCGGGGGAGACACCGGCCCGGTCGTCCACCAGTACCCGGACGCCCTCGGCCGCCAGCTTCTCGGCGACGTCGAGCGCCAGCTCGGTCTGCAGGGCCTTGCCTGCGGCGACGACGTGCACGTCGGCCGGGGCGATCTCCTTGGGCCACACCAGCCCGTGCTCGTCGGCGGTCTGCTCAGCGACGGCGGCGACGGCGCGGGAGACGCCGATGCCGTAGGAGCCCATGGTCACGCGGACCGGCTTGCCGTTCTGGCCGAGGACGTCCAGCTTGAGGGCGTCGGTGTACTTGCGGCCCAGCTGGAAGATGTGGCCGATCTCGATGGCGCGGTCCAGCTTCAGGCCGGTGCCGCACTTCGGGCAGGGGTCGCCCTCCTGCACCACGACGACGTCCACGTACTCGTCGACCTCGAAGTCACGGCCGGCGACGACGTTCCTGGCGTGCGTGTGCTCCTTGTTGGCTCCGGTGATCCAGGCGGTGCCGGGGGCGACGCGCGGGTCGGCGATGTACGTGACCTTCTCGCCCAGACCCTGCGGGCCGACGTAGCCGCGCACCAGGTCGGGGCGGCCCGCGAAGTCCGCCTCGGTGACCATCTCGACGGCGGCCGGGGCGAAGTGCGCCTCGACCTTGTCCAGGTCGACCTCGCGGTCACCGGGCACGCCGACCGCGACGATCTCGCCGTCCACCTTGACCAGCAGGTTCTTCAGCGTGGCGGAGGCGGGGACGCCGAGCGAGGCGGCGAGGGTCTCGATGGTCGGGGTGTCCGGGGTCGGGATCTCCTCGAGCGCGGGGACGTCCGAGCCGTCGACCGGCTGCAGCGCGTAGGCGATCGCCTCGGTGTTGGCGGCGAAGTCGCAGTTGGGGCAGTCCGCGAAGGTGTCCTCGCCGGCCTCGGCCGGGGCGAGGAACTCCTCGGACTTGGAGCCGCCCATCGCGCCGGCGGTGGCCGCGCAGATGCGGTAGTCGAGGCCAAGCCGCTCGAAGACGCGCTGGTAGGCCTGGCGGTGCAGGGCGTAGGACTGGGCGAGGCCCTCGTCCTCCAGGTCGAAGGAGTACGAGTCCTTCATCAGGAACTCACGGCCGCGCAGGATGCCGGCGCGCGGACGGGCCTCGTCACGGAACTTGGTCTGGATCTGGTAGAGGATCACCGGCAGGTCCTTGTAGGACGTGCACTGGTCCTTGACCAGCAGGGTGAAGATCTCCTCGTGGGTGGGGCCGAGGAGGTAGTCGCCGCCCTTGCGGTCCTTCAGCCGGAACAGCTCCTGGCCGTACTCGTCCCAGCGGCCGGTCGCGTCGTACGGCTCGCGGGGCAGCAGAGCGGGGAGCAGCACCTCCTGGGCGCCGATGGCGTCCATCTCCTCGCGGACGATCCGCTCGACGTTGGCGAGGACCTTCTTGCCGAGGGGCAGCCACGACCAGATGCCGGCCGCCGTGCGGCGGACGTAGCCGGCGCGGACGAGGAGCTTGTGGCTGAGGACCTCGGCGTCGGCCGGGTCGTCGCGCAGCGTCTTCGCCATCAACTGGGACATGCGCTGGACCGGTGCTTTCGCCATGGTTCTCGTACTCCTGCCGGGTAAGGGTGATGGCATAGGAGGTTAGCCGGGCCGGCTGTGCCGGTGGAAATCGGTTAGCGCCGGCGCAGTGGCAGGGGGGCGCCCATCACGGCGTACGGCTTGGCGGCGCTCGGGAAGTGGACCTGGCGGGCGAGGTCGACGTAGCCGAGGGAGTGGTAGAGGCC
Source organism: Streptomyces sp. NPDC007905 (assembly GCF_042959345.1). Taxonomy (NCBI): domain Bacteria; kingdom Bacillati; phylum Actinomycetota; class Actinomycetes; order Kitasatosporales; family Streptomycetaceae; genus Streptomyces; species Streptomyces sp. NPDC007905. The sequence continues at coordinate 27,830 of NZ_JBIBKS010000046.1, forward strand.
GCGGGCCGGGCTGTCGGTGTCGATCGCGGAGAGGATCGAGCGGGGTTCGGCGGCGCCGTCGGTGATGGCGGTGATCAGGCGCCGGCCGATGCCTCGGTTCTGGTGGCCCGGGTGGACGTGCAGCTCGGTGATGACGAAGGAGTCGTCCAGCCAGAGGTCGTTGTCCCTGGCGCGCAGGTAGGGCTCGACGACCGTGGACCACCAGTGAGTGCGGGAGTTGGGCATGCCGTAGACGAAACCGACCAGGTGGCCCCCGCTGGTGGCGCCGAGCGCCCGTGCCCCGGGGTACTGCATGTGACGCTGGACGATCTGGCGGCGTACGGCGACCTCGTCGGGGCCCAGTCCGAAGGCGACGGCCTGGACCGCCAAGGCCTCGTCGACGTGGGTTGCGAGGTCCAGGGGACCGATCACGACGTCCATGCGGGGAGCGTACAGGGGAGGCACCGGTCGGCGGCCGGGCACCGGTGTTCGCCCTGGACCGGTACGACCCCGGTCCTAGGTGTATTGCCCTGCGTACCGGCGCCGCCGACCCCGCCTCAGCCCTCGCCGGAGTCCCCCGCGTCCCGGACCAGAGCGCCCGGCGCGGCCGGCTGGCCGGCGGCGCCGGCCGCGCTCGGGCCGGCCACCGACGCCGAGCGGGCCCGCGAGCTGCCGGCCGGCCTGACGTCCGCCGCGGCCCTGCACTGTCTCCCGAACGCGCACGGCTCGGCGGTCATGCTGGTGCACTCGGCGACCGCGCCGAAGGCGGTGCTGCGCACCCTGCCCGCGCTGCCCCGTACCCAGTGGGTCGAGAGCGTGCACGCGGCGTGGGCGGCCAGTGCGGCCGTGACCGCCGCCTACCGTCCCGCCACGCCCGCGCCCGCGGACAGCCTCCCCGCCGCTCCCGAGTCGGCGGACCGGCATGGGGACGAGCACGTCATCAAGCTCGCCGACACCTGCCTCGAGGTGCACCGGCGCACGGGACGCCCCGAGGCGCTCGCGGCGGTGGTCCGTGCGGCGGGGCTGATCGACGAGCTGTGACGGCGAGGGACGGCGCTGACGGCGGGTTCGAGGGTCGGGAGCCGACTCGCGCTCGGGAGCGAGGCAGGGAGGGGCTCGGGCCCTGCGGCCGCGTCCATGTCCGCGTCGGCATCGGCATCGGCATCGGCACCGGCCGGAAGTCGGCTAGAACAGGATGCTCATGAAAGCGCCGACCTCCTGGAAGCCCACGCGCCGGTACGTCCTTCGCGCCGCCGTGTTGAAGTCGTTGACGTAGAGGCTGACCACCGGGGCCACGTCCGACAGGGCGTAGCGCAGTACGGCGGCCATGCCGGGCGCTGCCAGGCCCCTCCCCCGGTACTCCGGTGCCACCCACACGCCCTGGATCTGGCAGGCCTGGGACGTCGCCGCCCCGATCTCCGCCTTGAAGACCACCTTGCCGTTCTCGTCGAGGCGGGCGAAGGAGCGTCCGGAGGCCACGAGTTCGGCCACCCGGGCCTGGTACAACAGCCCGCCGTCCCCGGCCAGCGGCGATACGCCCACCTCCTCGGTGAACATCGCCACGCACGCCGGCATGATCGTCTCCATCTCGTCCCTGCGGATGCGGCGGACGTAGGGATCCGGGGCGATGTCGGCGGGCATGCGGTCCGTGACCATCAGGGGCTGCTGCGAGCGGACCTCGCGGGCGGGGCCCCAGTGGGGTTCGAGCAGGCGCCACAGCTGGGCGGTGGGTCCGGCGGGCCCGACGATGGAGGAGCAGCGGCGGCCGGCCCTTCTCGCCCGGTCCGCGAAGGCCCTTACGGCCCTCGGAGTCGCGCAGATCGGGACCAGGTTGGCGCCCGCGTAGCACAGGGATGTGAGCATGCCGTCCTCGTACCAGCCCCACATCTCGCCGCCGAGCCGCCACGGGTCGAGGCCCGCCACCTGGACCCGGGAGGTCACGAAGGCGTTCGCGACCGGCTCGCGGTCGAGGACGGCGAGCGCGGCGTCAAGGTCGCTCGGTTCGAGCACCCGTGAGGTGGTCTGGGTCAACACGTGCGGCGCCTCACCCTGGGGTTCTGCTGATCTCCGCACTATAGCTGCGCCGCTTTGGCCCTGCGCCTTCGAGCTCGGAGGCTTCGGGTTTCCGGCGGCTGCCCCTCGTCCGTGGCTGGTCGCGCCCACGCGGCGGAGCCACAAGTCGATACTGCCCCGCGCCCCGTCCGGAGCGCGGCCCCACCGGCATCCGGGACTCAGCCGGCGACCGAGACGGTCGGCTCGCCGGAAGCGGCGCCGTCCTTCTCCATCTGCTCGGCGAGCTTCATGGCCTCCTCGATGAGGGTCTCCACGATCTTGGACTCGGGGACCGTCTTGATGACCTCGCCCTTGACGAAGATCTGG
>NZ_JBIBKS010000047.1:0-25582 GCF_042959345.1 Streptomyces sp. NPDC007905
CGCCCGTCGAATACGAAGCCAACTACTACACCGAACTCACGAAACCCCAGGTCACAACCACAGTCTGAGATCTCTACCGAACCCGGGGCGGTTCACTCTGGCTCTTGGGTTTGGGCTGGTGGTGACCCGGACGATGACGTCGAGGGCCCGATGTGGCGCCGCGGCCCGATCGTCGCCCGCGTACCGTACGAGGTCACCGCCGCACCCCTGGAGGGTCTGCGTGAACTCCGCAACGGCGTTGTCCGGTTGGCCCACGCCTGCAAGCCCGGCCCAGGCGCGTCCCGCGGCTGCGCCTGGAATGGGGACCGTTGCGTGAAACCGGTCTCCTGCGGAGGGTCACCGCCCCTACACTCCTTGTCATGACGGGGGTCGAGACGGTCAACCTGGTGATCGGAATCGTCGGCGTGGTCGCCGCCGTGGCGGGCGTCTACTACGCCCATCACGAATACCGCGAGCGGCGATCGGGGGCCGGCAACGGTGGTGGTGACGGTGCCCCGGCACCCGAGCCGCCGGACTCCTCGGCGCGGCAGCGGGCTTACGACGTACTCGTGTCGTACGCGTCCGGCGATGCCGATGCGGCCGAACTCCTGGCCGGGCGACTGCGCGCGGCGGATCTGGAGGTGTTCCTGGTGCGCTGGGTCGCGCCCGGACTGGTCCCGCTGCTGGAGACGGACCAGGCGCTCAGCGAGGCCAGGTGGGGAGTGTTGGTGTACGGCTCCGGGACAACGGCCGATCAGCGCGCCCGCCACGAATACGCGGCGCTGCTGCACCGCAAGTTCGAGGAGGGACTGCGGTTCGTGCCGGCCCGGACCACCGACGACCCACTGCCCCCGCTCGCCGCGATCCACCAGCCGCTCGACCTCACCCGTCCCGGCACCGAGCACTACAACCGCGAGGTGGCCCGCCTGGTGAGGATCATTCGCGCGCCCCGGGGCACGGCGGGGGTCTGACATGGGAGTCACCCGGCCATGGCGGCTGCCGCGCTGGACCGAGGTACGGGAACTGCACCGGGGGCGGTGCGGACGGATCGTGCTGGCGTGGCCGGACCCCGTACCGGAACGCCGGGACGGTGCGGCGGACGGGGGTGACGCGGGTGGTGCGGCGGGTGAGCCCGACGGGAGCGGGACCGGGCAAGTACGCCCGGCCGTGGTGCGGTACGTGCCCGCGCGGCTGCTCGTGCACCGGGCTCGGGCAACCGCGTTCCGCGCGGACGTCGACCGGCTGGGCGGGCTGCGCTTGCCCGAGGCGGCCGTGCCGTACATGTTCGTGCAGGCGCCCGCGTTCCGGGCGGCGTACGAGCGGTCAGGCGCGGCCGTCGGCGGGGCGCTCGTCAGCGACGCGGTGGAAGGAACCACGTTGGTACGCCTGTTGGAGAGCCACCGGGCGCTGTCCGGCCCCGCGGCGACGGTCCTCTTCCACGACGTCCTGCGGGCGCTGGCCGCCGCGCACGCGCGCGGGACGGCGCACGGCGACCTGCGGGCCGGGAAAGTGATGGTGGGTTCGGACGGCGGAGTCACGGTGACGGGCCTCGGGCTCGCGGCGCTGACCACGGGCGCCCCGGAACTGCGCGCGCCGGAACTCTGGCGCGGCACCGGCGTGCCGACCGGTCCGGCCGACGTGTACGCTGCCGGCTGCCTGCTGTATCTCTGCTTGACCGGTCAACCGCCCTTTCCGGTCCGGCAGTCGTTCAGCCTGATGTCACGGCACACCACGGCGCCGGTCCCGCTGGCGGGCGTCCCCGCGCCACTGCGGGAGCCGCTGGCCGCCGGGCTGATGAAGGACCCGGAGCGGCGCCCGGGGGCCGAAGCCCTGCTGACCGAAACACAGCGTTCGGTGGCTCCTCACTGGGAGGAACAGGGCAGGTCGGAGCTGGGGAAACTGGCCATGTCCCTGGTCGAGCCGCTGCCGCGGACACCTCCTCGGACATCTTCGACACCGCTGTGGCCGATCCGCCCCGCCGGACGCACCACAGGCTTCCAGCCCGCCTCCCGTGGCAGGCGCCGCACGCCGAAGAGTTTGGTTAGTACGACATATGCAAATCCCTCTCAAACAGGGACAGTTAACGCCTACTCTGGTGGCCCCGCGGGCCGATGACCCGGTCCGCCGAGGACGGCCCCAGCACGTCCAGGCCCAGGAGGTCCAGGCCGTTGAACGACCTGCCGAACGACGTGTTCCTCTCCTACGCGGCCGACGACGCCGCCTGGGCCGAACGGCTGGCCGACGAGTTGGTCAGGCACGGGCTGACGCCCTTCTTCGCGCAGTGGAGCATCGAGCCGGGCGAGGTGATCGTCCACCGCCTGGACGGCGCCCTGCTCGGCTCCCGCAACGGAATCGCCGTGATCAGCCCGGCCTCCGCGCGTTCGCCCCGTGCCATGGACGAGTACGCGGCGCTCGCCACCGCCTCGGCCGAGCGGGGACTGCGTTTCATACCGGTCCTGCTGGGCGGTGTCGCCGTACCGCCGTTCGCTGCGAACCGGGTCTGGCGGGACTTCAGCGACGTGACCGACGAGGAGTTCGCCGAGAAGGCAGCCGAACTCGCCGCGGTCGTCGCGGACCGGCCAGGGCAGGTGGGCCCGGCGGCCGCCCGGGACAACCTCACCGCCACGCAGCGCTCCCCGTCCCGGCCCGTCACTCCACCGGACGTTCCCGCCTTCGTCATCTGCTACGCCCCCGCCGACGCCGAGTACGGCCGGGCGCTGGCCGGTCAGCTGCGCGCGGCGGAACTGCCGGTCTGGTCGGTCGACGATCTGCGCCCGGGTGACGCCCAGTTCTGGGCGATCCGACAGCAACTGCGCGACGCGCTGGCCGTCGTGGTCGTGATGACCCAGCAGTCGCAGGACTCGGACGACGTCACCCGGATGATTCTTGAAGGCCAGGTGCACGGGCGGCCCTTCGTCCCCGTTCTACTGGACGGGGAGGCCAACTACCATCTCGCCACCGTCTGGCACATCGATGCCCGGGACGGGGCCCTGCTCGACGACACCGTCCTGGACCTGCTGCGCCGCCTGCGCGAGGACGTCACCCGTGGCCGGCCGCCCCGCCTGCCCGAGACTCCCCGTCGCGGACCCTTCCCGGCGGCGCGGCTGACGCCCTCCGCCGGGCTGGAACGGCTGCGCGCCCATCTCGCCGAGGGCGAGTACGAGCATGCGGACCTGCTGACCACCCGGCTGGTGATGGAGGCGGCCGGCCGGTCCACGGAGGGCTGGCTGAGCGCCCGTGACGCCGCAGCCGTACCGCGCGGGCTGCTGGCAGGCATCGACGCGTTGTGGGCCAGACGCTCCGACGGGCGGCAGGGTTTCCGGCGCCAGCTGGCACTCGCCCCGGCCGGGGGACGGCGCGGCCCGGGCTTCCCCGAGCTGGGTGCCGCGCTGGGCTGGCGTGACTCGACCGAGTCCGCCGTGCCCCGGCTCTACCGCGACTTCGCACGACGAGCGGGGCCCGGCAGACGGTCCGGGTTCTACCCGACCCTGCGCGACCCGGGTCACGAGAACGACCCGGACTGGTACGACCGTTGGAGTTCCACCGTGCTGGCGCTGCACGCGCGGCTGCGGGAATGGGGGGTATGACCCGTGATCTTTTTGCTGATGATCCTCTTCGTCGTCGCCGTTGCCCTGGCAGTGGCCTGGAACGCACGCGTCGTCGTGCCCGCCGACCATGTCGGCATCATCACCCGCAGGTACGTCCCCCAGCATCCGGATCGGTCGTACAAACACATCAACCCGCACAACGCCCGCGGAGTGCTGGCCCGCACGCTGTCTCCCGGCGCCCACTGGCTGTGGCCGGTGGTCAACTCGGTGGACTGCGTGCCCAGGGTGCATGTGCCGACGGACATGATCGGCGTGGTGACGGCCCTGGAAGGGCAGAACAGGTCCGGCCGGGGACGCCTGGCGCGGCATGTCGACTGCGACAACTTCCAGGACGGGGAGAGCTTCCTGCTCGGCAGCCCCGGCAGCCCCGGCAGCCCCGGCGGCCCCAAGGGCGAACAGGGCGTTCAGCTACGGACGTTGAGCGGCGGTCAGTCGTACTACATCAACACCCGCCTCTTCCGGGTCGAGATGCGGCCACGCACGTATGTGCCGCCGGGCACGATCGGCCTGGTCCAGGCGAGGGAGGGCGGTGTCCGACCGCCGGACCAGCGATTCGGTCGGCATGTCGAGTGCGACAACTTCCAGGACGGGGAGGCTTTTCTCGCTGGTGGCGGCGAGCAGGGGCGGCAACTGGCCATCCTGGGCGGCGGAAACAGCTACGACATCAACCCGGAGCTCTTCGACGTCATCACGGTCGACAATGTGGCGGCTTCCCGTGAGGGCCTCACAGAGGCGCATCTGCGAGAGATCTCCATCGAGGAGGACTACACCGGCGTGGTCATCGCCCTGGACGGCGCCGAGCCCGAAGGGGAGGTGGACGGCGCTGTGGCACCCCGAGTGCCAGGTCACCGCAACTTCCGCCTGCCCTGGGTCTTCCTGGCGAACGGCGGGCAGCGGGGCGTCCAGCAGGAGACCCTGGGCAAGGGCCCTTCCTACGCGCTCAACCCGTGGTTCGTCCGTGTGATGGTGATCCCCACGCGCGTGCTGATCCTCAAGTGGCACAACAAGCAGCAGTCCGAGGCCGACAACTACGATGCGGACCTCGGGCAGATCACCGTCAAGGTCCAGGGCCGCTTCGAGCTGTCGGTGGACCTCTGGCAGAACCTCCAGATCCCGCCGAAGGTGGCGCCCACGCTGGTCAGTCAGTTCGGCGGCGCCAGCACGGCCGGACTGGGCGGCCTGGTCGACGACCCGGCGCCGATGAAGCGGTTCGTGCGGGACGTCCTGGGAGTGGCCGTCACCGGCTACTTCAACGAGATCGCCATGACGAACTCCGTCTTCGAATTCCTCGACAGTTATGAGGACGTACGCAAGAACCTCACCGATCGGGTCAAGCATGCACTGGGCAAGTGGGGCGTGGAGACCCTGGAGACCAACCTCGGCGACTTCGAGCCAGTCGACCCGTCCATGCTCGACGCGCTCAAAGCGGAACTCATCGAGGAGATGCGGGGCAAGACTCTCGATCAGGCCGTGAAGAACGCCGAGCGCGAGGACGTCATCGACAAGTACCTCGCGCGCGCGGAGGCCCGCCGCGTCGGCCTCGATGTCAAGGCCGAGGTGGACGCGCTGGGCCGGGACAACGCGGCGATGATCCGCATCGTGCGCGAGTTCGCGGGTTTTGACGTCCCGCAGTACATCGGTGGCGGCGGTGACATTTCGGCGTACCTCTCGACCATGCCCCTGCCCGCGGTGCAGGACCTCCTGGCGCGTCTGCGCCAACTCCGACTCGACCAGCAGCTCACCCCGGGACCGGGCCGGCAGGAACTGACCGCGGACGGTGGGGGGAAGGCGCAGGACCCTGTGGGCACAGAACAGGCCGTGGACACGGCGGACCTCGTCGGTGCAGCGCACGACGCGGCCGACGGTGAGGCCGCGAGCGGGAGCACCGATGAGTCCTGGACGGAGCGCCCTTCTGGCGACGGGCACTGATCCTTCTGACGACGGGCGCTGTCCGGCAGCCGGACCGGCAGCGCCCGACCGACCTCCTGGCGTTGGCCGCGTGCTCGCGCCGCGCACCCGGACTGGGACCTGGGACGGGTGCGGATGAGCTGGAATGTGCTGGCTCAACAGCCCAGGGCTTCGAGCGGTCCCAGGCGGCGGGAGCGGTCGAGCAGACCGACGCCTTGGTCGAGGAGGCGGTGATTCTTGTTCCAGCGTTCGCGGGGTGGTTTGCTCGTGTACCCCGCCTGGGCGGGGAGGGCAGATGGTGGCCCAGTAGCCGGCGTGCGCGCGGACCTCGGCCGAGATCCTGTCGCACAGGTTGCGCCAGAGGGGCCAGCGGTCGCTGACCTGCACCGCGTCGGGCGGAGCGCGACGGACGGCCTCGGTGCAGGCGGTGGAGCCGTCCCGGCACACAGCCTGGATGCTGGGGTGCTCGCGCAGCCAGGACTCCAACGTCGCAGCCTCGCGGTCGGGTAACACCGCGACCCCCTGCGGTTTCGGCGTCGATGATGATCCTGGCGTAGCGGTGGCGGCGGCACAGAGGCCACCAGCGAGCGCACCATGGCGTTGCCTGGTGCTGCCCGCCCACCTTCGGGACGCGCTCGCCCCCTCTGGGGCCGGGTGTACTCGCCCCTTTCACACAGGAGGTTCCTCTGCACAGCGACGACGTCTGCCGTCCCTTCCCGATGACCGAGGAGTTGTCCCGGACGTCGTTCTACGGCAGCACGTCGGACGAGCGCGGACGCACGATGCTCGCCCATTACCTGCACCTCGCCCACACGGACGACCGCTACCAGGACCGCGACGGTGCGCAGCGCTTCACCGAGGCCGCACCCCGGTGGGCCGCCGAGATCATCCGCGACGTTCTCGTCCACGGAGCCGAACACGCCGGCGGGACCCAGGCGGTACGCCGCACCGTCCAGGAGCTGATGGAACTGCCGGCCATCGAGGAGAACTCCGTGGAGGAGGACAGCATCACCGCAGCGCTCCAGGAGACCCTGCCAGCCGCACAACTGCACCAGCTGAGCCAGATCGAGGCCAGCCTGGCCGGACACGACGCGCTGCTGCAGCTCCTCGCCACCCATCGCGGCCTGCACCCCACCGCTGACCGCCCTCACCGGCCCGATTCCCCGCCCGGCCCCGTGCTGTCCTGCACGGGGCCACACGCGCACCCCCCCACCTGCACGCCCACGCCCCAGGGGGCCGCGCCGTCCCGAACCGCCTGCGGCCTGCTGCCGGGCCCGCATCCGCGCATCCCCGGTGAGCATGGCCAGGGTGGCCAGTTTGACGGCTTGCTACGACGGGCTGCCGTTCCCTGTCGCCCACCCAGCCACCGCGAAGGCCAAACCCGCTGACAGTCGGCAGAGTGGGACCTATGGGTAATTCTGGAAGCCTGACGACCCAGCAGCGGGCCGCCATGCTGGCCACAGTGACTGCGAGTGCTCTGCTGTTTTCCAGCCTGACCAGCATCATCGTTGCCCTGCCGGCGGTCCAGCGCGACCTCGGACTGGACAGCTCAGCCCTGCATTGGGTCGTTGTCGCTGCGCTGCTGCCGCTGTGCGCGCTTGCTGTCGTCAGCGGTCGTCTGGGCGACACGATCGGACGACGCCGGGTTTTTCTTCTTGGCATGGCCTGCTTCGTCACCGGATCAGCACTGTGTGCCGTCGCAACCGATGGGGCCTTTCTCGTAGGAGCTCGTGCCGTGCAGGGTCTGGGCGTCGCGCTGGCCGTACCGCTCGCTCTGGCGAACCTCACCACCGCCCTACCGGCTGAGAAACATGGGTGGGCCATTGGCGTTCAGACCACGGTGATCTCCGTTTTCGCCGTCGCCATGCCTTTGGGCATCGCCCTACTGGCTCAGTACGGGAGCTGGCGGTGGGCCTTTGCCGCCACTGTCCCTGTGGCTGCACTGGTCGTCGTCCTGGCCTGGCGGCATCTGATCGAGACACGCGCTCCCGCTACGACCTCGCTGGACCTGATGGGCTGTGTCCTCATCGCTTCTGGGCTCGCCCTCCTGGTCTTCGCCTGTGAACGCTCTTCCGACTGGGGGCTCACCAGTGTCGGGGCGCTCGCTCCGCTCACCGCTGGTATCGCGCTGCTCGTCGCCTTCGTGCTGGCTGAGCGCCGCGCCCGAAGCCCACTGCTTGATCTCCGGCCTCTGCGCGGCGCCACGACATCCGTCCCCCTGGCGGCTCTGGCCCTCGTCCAGTGCGCGTCACTCGCTCTCGTCCTCTACATGACGCTGTATCTGCAGCATGTACTTGACATGGGTGCATTTCGCACGGGTCTCCTGCTGCTGGCCACCAGCGTGGGGACCATCGTGCTTTCGCCGCTCGTGGGACAGCTGACTGAGCGTGGCCATGGTGGCCGGCTGGTCATTACGGGCATGGCCGCCCTTGGTGTCTGCCTGCTCTGGCTTACCCTCGAGGTGTTCGACAGGCGCATCATCTTTCTTGTTCCAGCCCTCTTGCTGTTCGGGCTGGCGCCCCCGTTGGTCTACCCGTCAGCGACCACACTTGTTGCGGACACCGCTTTGGGCTCAGCCAAGGGTGTCGGCGCGGGTCTGGCGATCCAAGCCCGACAGGTCGGTGCCACTCTCGGGCTCGCACTGACAAACATGCTGTTCACCGCCGTCGAATGGCAGAAGCGGAACAGCCTCCTGAAACCCGGCGATGCCTTCACTCCGGAAGAACAGAGTGCTCTCGATGACGCCCTCACACGCGAGCGGATCGACACCGATCTCCTCGCCCAGCTGCCAAGCGCCTCACAGGACCACGTCCGTGGAGCCGCTGACGAAGCCTTCGCAACAGCAATCGAGATCACATTCCTCACCCTGGGCGGAATCATCCTGCTTGGTGCCCTCGTCGCCGTTACCGTGCAGCGCGGAACTATCGGCCGGTCGACGCCCAGACCGTCGGCATGACTGGTCAGTCCACTGCGGGACCGCTCGAGGGCATGTCTGCCGGCTCGCCGGCCGCCCCCTTTTTGCCGGGCCCCGGCCGGTGCTGATGCGCACGCACGATCGTGGAGGCGACCGCAACGACCCAGTCCAGGTCACCTTCGCCTGCGCACGGTGGTATTCGACCGTCCGACCGCTCCACTCGTACGCGGGTACCTGTACCTGCCGGGCAACGGACTCCACCGCCTCGCCTGGCAGCTCGAACCGGCCCCGGGGAAACCGGCATTGCTGCGTGTAGAACTTCAGCCACACGGCGAAGCCCAGTCTCGTCGCACCGCGCTTGCCGGACACGAGCCCCCGCTCGTTGCTCAACAGCGTCCAGTGCTCGACCAGGTCGTCCAGGTCCAAAGGGGTACGGGCCACGGTCGTCGATCGTCCTCTCGGGGCTTCACCCCGCGCAGCTGTACGATCCCGGACTCACCCACACGGGTGACACCCCCACAAGATCACCGCCGTTTGCGGCTGGTGACAGAGTTCTTACCGGCCCCCCGCGTTGGTGAAGGAACTGCCATGGAGGGAGGTTCCGCTGCTGGACTGCACTCGGGCCACCGCGCGCGGCCGTGACGAGATCCGTCGGCTCAAGGCCGCCACCGTGCCGCAGCTGCCGTTCCCGCACGTCGACCAGGCACTGCAGATCGTCCGTCGGCGGCGCACCTTACGCACCGGGAAGGTGTCGATCGAGCGCGTCTACGCGATCACGAGTTTGACGGTGCACCAACCCCGTAGCCAGCAGGATCTCTACTCACTTTCGCAACAGGCCCTGGCTGTCCAACCTACCCGCCGACACCCCGCTGGCCACACTCGTGCGGCAGGCCAAGCTCCGCCGGCGCATCGAGCACGACTACCGCGAGATGAAGCAGTCCCTGGGCCTGGCGCACTTCGAGGGCCGCACCTAAAGGGGCTGGCACCACCACGACACCCTCGTCTCCGTCTCGCACGCCTTCTCCACCCTTCAGCGCATCACCCGGTCCCCAAAAGAAACGGCGTCGGCCTGAGCCCCTACCGAATCGTCCGCGAACTGCAGTTGCTCCTCGCGGTCTGGGACCGGCGCTTGCCCCACCTGTCACCGCAACAAACCAGAACCCATACCAACCTGACCAAGCCCTATTAGGCGCTACGAAAGAGAATTCTCGCCCTGCGAGCACTGAACCTCTCACGGGGCCGGGGACAGCCGGTCAGGGCACCTCGGCCTCGAAGAGGGCGGCGCAGCCGTGGACCGAGAGGGTGTGGGTGGGGAAGCGTGCGGCCAGCTCCGCGCGCAAGTCGTCGAGGCTGTCCTCGGAGTTGTGCATCACGCCACGCCAGTTCCACGCCGCGAAGCTCGCGCGGGCGGCCGGCCCCACGGGGACGCCCTTGCTCAGCACGGTGGCGCCGAAGAGACGCCCGCCCGGCCGTACGCACGCCGCGACGTGGTCCAGCACCTTGGCCTTCTCCCGGATGGTGCCGGGCACGCAGTGCAGCAGGAAGTTCATCGACGCCGAGCCGAAGGACGCCTCGGGAAGCGGCAGCGGTTCCAGCGCGTTGGCCCGGACAGCCCTGACGTCGAAACGCGGGGCCAGGCGCCGCGCCGCGTGACGCAGCGAGTGCTCGTTCAGATCGGCCAGGGTGATGGACTGCCCTGGCTCCGTACGGCAGTTGTCCAGGAAGTAGCCGGTGCCGACCCCGACGTCCAGGTGTGTCGGGGACACGTTGCGGTCGAACATGGCGACCACCTCGGGCACCGGAACCCGGAACAGGAACCGGCAGTTGAACTTGAAGGCCACCAGGTCGTACAAGGGCAGCGTCCACGGCTGGTACATGGCCTGGCCGGCGTGCACCTGAGCGGAGTGGGACGAGGTGGTCACGGGGAACCTCCGGCCGACGGGCGATTGCGTCCGGCCTCGACTATACGGGGCTCAAGTGCCGTGCCTCGCGGGGTGGTCGTGTGGACCGACGAGGCACGGCGCTCGCGCCGGGAGGCGAAGGTCAGGAGCGGACCGTGCCGACGGCCCGGTCACGGACCCATTCCACGATCCTCTCCGTGGGCGTGCCCGGCGTGAAGATCTCGGCTACGCCCAGTCCCTTGAGCGGCGAGATGTCCGCTTCCGGGATGATGCCGCCGCCGAAGACCTCGATGTCCGCGGCGTCGCGTTCCCTCAGCAGCTCGATCACCTTGGGAAAGGCGGTCATGTGCGCCCCCGACAGGATGGACAGGCCCACAAAGGCGGCGTCCTCCTGGATCGCCGTGTTCACGATCTGCTCGGGCGTCTGGTGAAGACCGGTGTATACGACCTCCATCCCCGCGTCCCTCAGCGCCCGTGCGACGACCTTCGCCCCACGGTCATGACCGTCGAGGCCCGGTTTGGCCATGACGATCCGGATCTGCTGGTGCATGGCTGTGTCAGCCCTTTCTCACGGTGGGTTCAGAACGTGTCAGTGGGGGTGTAAGTGCCCCACACCTCGCGCAAGGCGTTGCAGACCTCGCCGACGGTCGCACCGGCGGCGAGTGCGTCCTTCATGGGGTAGAGAACGTTGTCCTCGCCCTCGGCGGCCTTCTTCACCCCGGTCAGCGCCTCGTCCACACGCGAGAAGTCCCGCCGGGCGCGGAGTTTGGCGAGGCGTTCGGCCTGCTGGGCCTCGATCGCCGGGTCGACCCGCAGCGGCTCGTACGGTTCTTCCTCGTCGAGCTGGAAGCGGTTGACGCCGACCACGACGCGCTCGCCGGAGTCGGTCTCCTTGGCGATGCGGTAGGCGCTGCGCTCGATCTCGTTCTTCTGGAAACCGTGCTCGATCGCGGTGACCGCCCCGCCCAGCTCCTCCACCTTCTGCATCAGCTCGACCGCGGCGGCCTCGACCTCGTCGGTCATCTTCTCGATCACGTACGAGCCCGCGAACGGGTCCACCGTCGCCGTCACATCCGTCTCGTACGCCAGCACCTGCTGCGTGCGCAGCGCGAGGCGGGCCGACTTGTCCGTCGGCAGCGCGATCGCCTCGTCGAAGCTGTTGGTGTGCAGCGACTGGGTACTGCCCAGCACCGCCGCCAGGCCCTGCACCGCGACCCGGACCAGGTTCACCTCGGGCTGCTGCGCGGTCAGCTGTACCCCGGCCGTCTGCGTGTGGAACCGCAGCATCATCGACTTCGGGTTCTTCGCCCCGAACTCCTCGCGCATCACCCGCGCCCAGATCCGGCGGGCCGCACGGAACTTCGCGACCTCCTCCAGGATCGTGGTGCGCGCCACGAAGAAGAACGACAGACGAGGGGCGAAGTCGTCCACGTCCATGCCCGCCGCGACCGCGGTGCGCACGTACTCGATGCCGTTGGCGAGAGTGAACGCGATTTCCTGCGCGGGGGAGGCACCGGCCTCCGCCATGTGATAGCCGGAGATGGAGATCGTGTTCCACTTCGGGATCTCGGCCCGGCAGTACTTGAAGATGTCCGCGATCAGCCGCAGCGACGGCTTGGGCGGGTAGATGTACGTCCCGCGCGCGATGTACTCCTTCAGCACATCGTTCTGGATCGTGCCCGTCAGCTTGTCCGCGCTGACCCCCTGATCCTCCGCCACCAGCTGATAGAGGAGCAGCAGCAGCGCGGCGGGGGCGTTGATCGTCATCGACGTCGACACCTTGTCCAGCGGGATGCCGCCGAACAGCACCCGCATGTCGTCGATCGAGTCGATCGCCACACCGACCTTGCCGACCTCACCGTGCGCGATCGGCGCATCGGAGTCGTGGCCCATCTGGGTGGGCAGGTCGAAGGCGACCGACAGGCCCGTCGTGCCGTTCGCGATCAGCTGCTTGTAGCGGGCGTTGGACTCGCTCGCCGTACCGAAACCGGCGTACTGCCGCATCGTCCACGGACGCCCCGTGTACATCGACGGATACACACCCCGAGTGAACGGATACGCCCCCGGCTCACCCAGCTTCTCGGCCGGGTCCCAGCTCTCCAGCGCGTCGGGGCCGTACACCGGCTCGATGGGAATTCCCGATTCGGCTTTGCGCACCATGGTGCCCTGCCTCCCGTTGAATTGATGTTTCGAAGTGTTCACATGGTCCGCGCCACCGAGACCGGGGATCGGGGAGCGGAGTGTGGTGGAGGCGCTCAGAGCGGTGAGGGGTTGAGGAGTTGAGCGCGATTCCTTCGACCGGCCGACGCCCCCGGAATTTGAGATTCCGAAATTCCGGCGGGGGAGAGGGTTTTGTGACCGGAAAGATAGAAGACCGGGATCGGGTCAGTCAACACGAGTCCGCGTTCCGAGAAGCCCGGCTCAGGTTACTGGCCGGGAAACAAGTCCACGCTCCGCAACGGCGATGTAATAAATCTTCAACCAGTGCAAGATCGAACTTGATGGGGGTCGGTGCCTGTCGGGGGGTGTTCGCGAAGCTGAATATCAGTCAACTTTTAGATGCTTGAAAGATGGAGCAAGGGCTGCTCCGCCCGCTCAGGATGGGCGTGGCCGCTCCACAGACGCGAATGCCCCCTGTTGTCGGCTGTGAAGTCGGCAGGTCACGGGCGTCTTGTCGGCGCGCCCGAGTGACGCCCGGAGTTGCTGAACTGACTTCAGTGTCAGCAGTGTTGGCCGAGGAACCTTTGACGAGAACGGGACTCTCGGACATACTTCTTTCGGCCTTGGCTAGTTCGTGAGTTCGATGAGCGGATTGGTTGGGTGGGGGTCGTCACCGCCTCGACCGCATTGCCGGTGATTCCGCGCGCATGGGGAACGGCTGCCCGAGGATGCAGGTGAGGGACGAGGAACCGGTACGGGTTTATCTGCGTCACTTGGTTGCGCTGGTCGTCGTGACGAGGGTGACGACTAAGTGGCCGGCGGTGATAGGAAACTGAAAATCGGGGGATCGATGCACAAGCCTGCACTGGACGCACTTGTAGACGACTGCATGGCCGGGAACCAGCAGAGCTGGAACCGGATCGTGGAACGGTATTCGCCGCTGATATGGGCGATCGCCAGGGGTCACCGGCTCAGCGCGGCCGACTGTGAGGACGTCAGTCAGACCACCTGGATGCGGGTGATCCAGCATCTCGGCAAGCTTCGCGATCCCGAGAAACTCGCCCAGTGGATCGCGGTGTCGGCCCGCCGGGAGAGCCTGAAGCTCATCGAGAAGTCGGGGCGCAGCGTGCCGGTCGGCGACTCGCCCGTCTTCGACCGCTCGGAAGACTCCGAGAACCACCCGGAGGAGCGGACCCTGGCGAAGGAGCGCGACAACGAGGTGCTGCTCGCCTACTGCGCCCTCCCGTCGCGGTGTCAGGCGCTGCTCGGTCTGCTGGTGACCGACCCGCCGATGTCGTACGACGAGATCAGCGCCACGCTGGGCATGCCGCGCGGTTCTCTGGGGCCGATCCGGGCGCGCTGCCTGGCCCACCTGGGGAAGCTGCTGAAGGGGGAGACCGAGCGCCCCGAGCGGTCGGCCGAACTGCTCGACGTCATCACGCGATCCGGTCTGCGCACCTACGCGCTGGAGCAACACCGCTGAGCTGCGCCGCTCCGCCGAAAGTGCCTTCCGTCGTTCCGGTGGAAGGCACTTTGCGTTGCGTCGCCCGCCGGCGGGGTTCCTGTGGCCCCAGGGCTGATTCAAAGTGCTGCGCTGCTCCACCACCCGCATCACCAGCCTCGTCCAGGCCGTCCTCACCCTGCACCTGACCCGCTCAGACTGAAGTGGGAAACCTCAGTGGCACACTGGTCGTCGTGTCCAATTCCTACGCACAGCCCATCTTGAGAACGGCGGACCTTTCGGAGGGATTGCGCATCGTTCAGAGGCTGCTGGGGATCGCCGACCTGAGGGATCTTGAAGTCGATTTCGATGCTCGGATCTCCTCGCCTCACTCCCTATCGGGAGTGCTGTCCCTGCTGCCGGATGCCGATTGGTGGGCGGAAGGGCACGGGGACGGCGCCTCGGACATGGGGGTTGATCCGATGGCCTACCTGCCCATTTGGCTACGCCGCTGGGCCGGGACACCCGAGACCGTGGTGCCGTTCCTCAAGGCGGTGGGCGACAGCCCGGCCACGGTGCGGTGGGACTTCAACGCCTGGCCCGAGGCTCCGGAGGTAGGTCTGGGAGTGGGAGGCACCCGCGGAGCATTCGTCACCCTGTGCGCGCATGCCCGCGACCTCGACCAGGAAGAGCCTGCGGCCGACCACACAGTGTTCGTCCATGTCAAGCAAGTTGAGGCCGAGCGTGCACCGTGGCTTGCGGCCCAGGTCGGGCTGCGGGTGATCGGCGACTTGGTGATGGCACCGCACTGAAAATCCGTGATCTGGCCTGCGGCACTGCCCGCATGGTTCCCACGAGACCTACCGGGTTCTCCGGGAGGGCGCAAACAACTGACCACAACTTCCCGAGTGCAACCGAAGGCTCCTGAACAGCGCAAACCGCAGGTTGAAAGGGGCTCAGTGGCAGACTGGCGGCACATCGAAGCTCCGGACGGAAAGGGCGACTTGGGAAGGTCACCCCGTCAACCGGAGCTTCGTTGTGTTCGTGACGGACTTCCACTGGATCTTCACACCTCAGCGACCTGCACGTTTCCATGACCCCCAGGACTTTGAATCAGCCCTGCCTGTGGCCCAAGTGAGGTTTGAACACTTACCATTGATCCCCCTGAGGTCCACCTATAGCCTGGGTTTCTGTTTCATGAGTGTTTCGGTATGTGGAAGGTGGGTGGCATGAACGAGGCGGGCGAAGAAGAGGCGGCAGAATCGGGTGATGAAGCGCTGGCCAGACTTGGCGGCGCTCTCGGACGGCCCCCGCAGTCCATGCTGGACAATGCCAAGGCCCTCTTTGCGTTCGTGCACCGTGACGAACACCGAGCCGACCCGGCGTCAAGTGCTGAAGCCCTGCTGACGGTCGACCCGTGCGGCCGCGGGTGCGACGAGGTGACGCTGTCCATGTGACGTCGGTCACAATCGCGGTGGATTCCTGACGCGGATGTATCCGGAGCCGGTCCTGCCGGATCTGGGGTACGTGCGCAATCGTCGGGAAGGAAGTCCGTGACCGTTCAACGCAACCCATGGCCGGCTCTAGGCGCGCTGCTCGTCGGGTTCTCCCTCATCTCGCTGGACATGAGCGTCGTGGCGGTGGCCAACCCCGCGATCATGGCGGGACTGAAGGCCAGCGTCTCCGAAGTGATCTGGGTGACCAGCGCCTATCTGCTCACCTACGCGGCGCCGCTGCTGTTCACCGGACGGCTGGGCGACCGCTTCGGCCCCAAGAACGTCTATCTGGTCGGCCTGGTGGTGTTCACGCTCGCCTCGCTCTGGTGCGGCGTGGCCGGAAGCATCGACACGCTGATCATGGCCCGTGCCGTGCAGGGCTTCGGTGCCGCCTTGATGACGCCTCAGACCATGGCCGTGGTCACCAAGATCTTCCCCGCGGACAAGCGTGGCGCCGCCATGGGCGCCTGGGGCGGCTCCGTCGGCTTCTCCCTGCTGCTGGGCCCGGTCGTCGGCGGCCTGCTGGTGGACTCCGTCGGCTGGGAGTGGATCTTCCTCATCAACGTGCCGATCGGCGTCGTGGCCTTCGCCCTGGCGTGGCGGCTGGTGCCGGCGCTCGAGACGGAGAACCACAAGTTCGACGTCGTCGGGATCGTGCTGTCCTGCGCGGGCATGTTCCTGCTGGTCTACGGCCTGCAGGAGGGCAACGACGAGGACTGGTCGACCACCATCTGGCTGATGATCGCCGGAGGCCTGGCCGTCCTGGCGCTGTTCGTCGTGACACAAGCGCTCAACAAGGGCGAACCGCTGCTGCTGCTCAGCCTCTTCAAGGACCGCAACTTCTCGTTGGCAAACGTGGGCATCGCCGCCATGGGTGCCGCGGTGACCGCGATGACAGTGCCCTCCTACTTCTTCCTTCAAGGCGTGCGCGGACTCTCCTGCACGGAGTCCGCCCTGCTTTTCGCACCCCTGGCGATTCTGACGGGCGTCTGCGCACCCTTCATCGGCAAACTGTCCGACAAGACGCATCCACGCACCTTCACCACCATCGGCTTCGTGCTCTTCGCCGTCACCATTGTCGGATACAGCGTGCTGATGAAACCCGACTCGCAGCTGTGGATGTTCTCGGTCACGGCCGCCATCACCGGTGTCGCCAACGCCATGGTCTGGGGCCCCCTGGGCGCGATCGCCACCCGCAACCTCCCTGTCCACCAGTCCGGCGCGGGCTCCGGCGTCTACAACACCAACCGGCAGATGGGCGCCGTCCTCGGCAGCGCCGCCGTCGGCGCCCTGTTCACCGACCGGATCCAGGCACACCTGCCGCGCATCGGCGGCAGCGGCGGGCAGTTCGAAGGAAGCGCCACCGCGATCCCGAGCGCGTTCCACGAGCCCTACAGCAAGGCCCTGAGCGAGACAGGCCTGCTGCCGGCCGCTTTCCTGCTGCTGGGCGCCGTCGTGTGCGCCATGTTCCTGCGCTTCCCGCCGCAGGAGCCGCAGACGGAGACCGAGAACACCGTCCTGCAGAAGGCCGAGGACGCCGGGTGAACGGGGAGGGTACCCATATGGCCAGCGGCGAGGACTTCGGACTCTGGATACGCAGACTCAACACGACCGACGACCCCAGAGCCAGAGTCGTCTGCTTCCCGCACGCGGGCGGCTCGGCGAACTTCTACTTCCAGTTCGCCCGCCGCTTTCACGACCTCGAAGTCCACGGGATCCAGTACCCCGGCCGGCAGGACCGCCGGCACGAACCTTTCCGGGACACCATTCAAGAACTCGCGGACGAGATCGCCCGGCTTATGCGCGACTGGAACGATCTGCCGCTCGTCCTGTTCGGAAACAGCATGGGCGCGCTGGTGGCTTTCGAAGTCGCCCACCGCCTGGAGGCCATGGGCAACGCACCCCTGTCCCTGTTCGCCTGCGGCCGGGTGGGACCCATGATCAGCCCGGACGAGAAGACGTACCTCAAAGGAAAGGACGCCTTCCTCAAGGAAATGGCACTGCTCGGAGGTATGGGGCACGCGCTGTTGCAGGACGAGGAGATCCTCGATCTCGTCCTGCCGCCCATGCGCGCCGACTACCGGCTCGCCGAGACATACCGCGGCTCACCGGAGAAACGGATTGCCGCGCCGATCCATGTGCACATCGGAAACACCGACCCGAAGGTCACCGAGGCCAAGGCGGCCGAATGGCGGTTCGCCACCACCGGTGCCTTCACCCTGGACATCCATGACGGCGGCCACTTCTTCTTCACCGACAACAGCGACCGCCTGATCGAGGCCGTCAACAGATCCGTGGAAGACGCGCTCACGACAAACGCCTGACAGCCGCCGTTCATCGAGGCGGCCAGTCACCTTACGACAGGACGGCATGCCCGGCACCGCTGCATTCGCGATGCCGGGCATGCCGTCCCGCTGTCTGCAAAAAGTGGCTGTGAAAAGTCTCGAGGAATTTGTATCCGCATCCCCCACCGCGGGATCTAGAGGGACGACCACACGGTTGCCGGCATAAGCCCGAAGGTGGGGGAAACAGCATGGCCCTCGAGAAGCACGACGTCGTCGGAGCCCTGCGCAAGTCGCTGAAGGAAACCGAGCGGCTGCGGCGCCAGAACCAGCAGCTCCTCGACCAGGTGGGAGAACCCCTGGCGATCGTCGGCATGAGCTGCCGCTTCCCGGGAGGAGTGACCTCGCCCGAGGACCTGTGGTCGCTGGTCGCCGAGGGACGCACAGGAATCTCCGAGTTCCCCGCCGACCGCGGCTGGGACCTGGACAACCTGTACGACCCGGACCCGGACCACCCCGGCACCGCCTACACCCGACACGGCGGATTCCTCGACGGCATGGCCGAGTTCGACGCCGAGTTCTTCGGCATCAGCCCCCGTGAGGCGCTGGCCATGGACCCGCAGCAACGGCTGCTGCTCGAAGGAGCCTGGGAAGCCTTCGAGGACGCGGGCATCGACCCCACCACCCTCAAGGGCAGCGACACCGGCGTCTTCTGCGGGCTGATGTTCTCCGACTACCAGTTCGTCGCGAGCCTCAGCGACCGGCGGCCCGAGATCGAGGGCTATCTGTCCATAGCCTCCTCACCCAGTGTCGCCTCCGGCCGTATCAGCTACACCTTCGGCTTCGAGGGACCCGCGGTCACCGTGGACACGGTGTGCTCCTCCTCCCTCGTCGCCGTCGACCTGGCGGCCAAGTCCCTGCGCGCCAGGGACTGCTCGCTCGCCGTCGTCGGCGGAGCGACGACCCTCGCCCGGCCCAGCGCCTTCGTCGAGTTCAGCCGCCAGCGCGCCCTTTCCCCCGACGGGCGCTGCAAGGCGTACGCGGCCGCCGCGGACGGCGTCGGCTGGGCGGAGGGCATGGGCCTGCTCGTCCTGGAACGGCTCTCCGACGCCCAGCACAACGGGCGGCGCATCCTCGGCCTCATCAGGGCCAGCGCGGTGAATCAGGACGGCGCCAGCAACGGGCTCACCGCCCCCAACGGCCCCTCCCAGGAACGCGTCATCCGCCAGGCCCTCGCCAACGCCGGACTCACCCCCGCCGACGTCGACGCGGTCGAGGGCCACGGAACGGGAACACCGCTCGGCGACCCCATCGAGGCAGAGGCACTGCTGGCGACCTACGGCCAGAACCGGCAGAACGGCCCCCTGTGGCTCGGCTCGATCAAGTCCAACTTCGGCCACACCCAGGCCGCCGCCGGAGTGGCCGGTGTGATCAAGATGGTGATGGCGATGCGGCACGGTGTCCTGCCGCCGACCCTGCATGTGGACGAGCCGTCGCCGCATGTGGACTGGGAGTCGGGTAAGGTCCGGCTGCTGACCGAGGCCCGCGAATGGCAGGTTGAGGGACGTCCCCGCCGTGCCGGTGTCTCGTCGTTCGGCGTGAGCGGCACCAACGCCCACGTCATCCTGGAAGAGGCCCCGGCCCAGCCGCAGCAGCCGGCCCAGGACGAACGGACCGGAGTCCGGCCGCCGGTTCTCGTACCCCTCTCGGCCCGCAGCGAGGCGGCACTGCGCGAGCAGGCCGACCGCCTGCGCGCCCACATGATCGCCCGTCCGGAGCTGAACCACCTGGACATCGGCTTCGCCCAGGCGACCACACGCGCCCACCTCGAACACCGCGCCGTCGTCGTCGCCACCGACCGGGGCGCCCTGCTGACCGGTCTGAGCGACCTGAGCTCGGCCGAGCCCGCGGTGAACGTGGTGGAGGGGCAGGTCGTCGGCTCGGGTGTGAAGCCGGTGTTCGTGTTCCCGGGTCAGGGTGCGCAGTGGGAGGGCATGGCGGTCGAATTGCTGGATTCCTCGCCGGTGTTCGCCGCGGAGATCGCGGCGTGCGGTGAGGTCCTGGCCGAGTTCGTGGACTGGCGTTTGGAGGACGTGCTGCGGGGAGGCGCGGGTGCGCCGTCGCTGGAGCGGGTCGATGTCGTGCAGCCGGCTCTGTTCGCGGTGATGGTGAGCCTGGCGGCGCTGTGGCGGTCCTATGGTGTGGAGCCGTCCGCGGTGGTGGGTCACTCGCAGGGCGAGATCGCCGCCGCCTATGTGGCGGGTGGGCTGTCGCTGCGGGATGCGGCGCGGATCGTGGCGGTGCGCAGCCAGCTGATTCGTGACCGTCTGGCGGGTGGGGGCGGGATGATGTCGGTCGCGCTGAGTGCCGAGCAGGCCGGTGAGCTGATCGCTGCGTTCGTGGGTCGTGTGTGGGTCGCGGCGGTGAACGGCCCCTCGGCCGTCGTGGTCGCCGGTGATGCGGATGCGCTGGACGAGGTGCAGGCGGTCTGTGAGCGCGATGGCATCCGGGCGCGGCGCGTGAACGTGGACTACGCGTCGCACACCGCGCATGTCGAGGCGGTCGAGGCGGAGTTGCTGGAGGCGCTGGCGCCGGTGGAGCCGGTGAGTGGGCGGGTGCCGTTCCACTCCACTGTCACCGGTGGCGTGATCGACACGGCGACGATGGACGCGGCCTACTGGTACACCAACCTGCGCAGTCAGGTGGGTTTCGAACCGGCGATCCGCGCGCTCGTCGGCAAGGGTGTGGGCTGCTTCCTGGAGATGTCGCCGCATCCCGTGCTGACGATGGCCGTCGACGAGACCGTCGAGGCACAGGGTGCGGCCGCCCGGGTGGCCGTCATCGGCTCCCTTCGCCGCGACGAAGGCGGCCTGCCCCGCTTCCTGCTCTCGCTCGGCCAGGCCCAGGTCGCGGGCGTGCGCACCGACTGGGACGCCGTGTACGCCGGAACGGGCGCCCAGCGTGTCGACCTGCCCACCTACGCCTTCCAGCGCGAGGCGTACTGGCTGACACCGTCGGCGCGGAGCGGTGACGTCGCCACGGCCGGCCTGGACAGGATGCGCCACCCGCTGCTGGCGGCGGCCGTCCAGGTCGGCGACCGCGACGAGTGGGTCTTCACGGGCCGTATCTCCACCGACTCGCAGCCGTGGGTGCGCGACCACATGGTGCTCGACGTGGTGATCGTGCCGGGCGCCGCACTGGTCGAACTCGTCCTCGCCGCCGCCCACCACCTCGGACACGAAGTCCTCGACGAACTCGTCCTGGAGGTTCCGCTGACCCTCGACGAGACCTCCGCCCGGCACCTGCGGGTCATCGTCGGCACGCCCGACGACGACGGCCGCCGCGAGGTCGCCGTCCACTCCCTGGCGGAGACCGGGGCCGGACCGGAGGGCGAGCGGCAGGTCGTCCGGCACGCACGCGGCCGCATCGCCCCCGAGGCCGGGCCCGCGACACCCTTCCCCGCCCAGTGGCCGCCGCTCGCGGCCGTCGAGGCCTCCGCCGACGCCCTGTACGAGCGGCTGGCCGACATCGGGCTCGACTACGGCCCGCTGTTCCAGGGCGTCCAGGCGGTGTGGCGCAGCGGCGACGACGTGTACGCCGAGGTCGCCCTGCCGGAGGACACCGCCGTCGACGGCTTCACCGTCCACCCGGCGCTGTTCGACTCCGCGCTGCACGCGAGCATGCTCGACAGGGAGGCCGGCTCCGCCCCCGACCTGCCGTTCTCCTGGACCGGGGTGCGCTGCGGACGCCCGGCGACCTCCCGGGCGCGCGTGCGCGTTTCCAGCGCGGACGAGCACGCCGTCCGCGTCGACGTGGCCGATGAGAACGGCGACCTGGTCGTCGCCGTCGACAGCCTCGCCGTACGCCCCCTGGACCCCGCGCAACTGGCGGGAGCCCAGGGCGAGCAGCACGCGCTGTACCGGCTGGACTGGGTGCCGGTCACGGCAGAGCCGTCGCAGGCCCGCGTCGCCGTCCTCGGCGACCTCGACGCGCCCGGTGAGCGCTACGCCGACCTCCCCGCGCTGGAGGAGGCGCTCGCCGAGGGCGCCCCCACCGTGGATGTGGTGCTCGCCGAGATCGAGACCCCGGCCGCGGACGACCCCGCGCACGCCGCCGGCCTGGTCGCCGAGCGCACCCTCGCCCTGGCCCAGCGGTGGCTCGCCAGCGAATGGCTCGGCGAGGCCACCCTCGTGGCGGTCACCCGCCGCGCGGTCGCCGTCAACGCCGAGTCCGTCGACCTGGCCCAGGCACCTGCGTGGGGTCTGTTGCGCAGCGCGCAGACCGAGCACCCCGGCCGCTTCGTCCTGGTCGACGACGACGGCGGCACCCAGCCTGCCTGGAACGCCCTGTCCGCGCTGGACGAGCCACAACTGGCCGTGCGCGGCGGCGCCCTGCTGGCACCCCGCCTCGCCCGCACGTCCGCCGGGCCGTCCGGCCGGGCCTGGCGGCTGGCCAGCACCGAGCAGGGCTCCCTGGACAACCTCGCCATCGTTCCCTCCGACGGCACCCGCGCGCTCGGCGTCGGCGAGGTCCGCGTCTCCGTCCGGGCCGCCGGCCTCAACTTCCGCGACGTCCTCATCGCCCTCGGCATGTACCCGGGCGAGGCGCCCCTGGGCAGCGAGGCCGCGGGCGTCGTGGTGGAGACCGGCTCCGGCGTCACCGACCTCCAGCCCGGCGACCGGGTGTTCGGGCTGGTGACGGACGCCTTCGGCCCAGTCGCCGTCGCCGACCGCAGGACCCTCGCCCCGATACCGCGGCACCTCACCTTCGCCGAGGCGGCCGCCCTTCCCGTCGTCTACCTGACCGCGTACTACGGCCTGGTCGACCTGGCGGACCTGGAGCCGGGCGAGAAGCTCCTCGTCCACGCCGCCGCCGGAGGCGTCGGCATGGCCGCCGTCCAGCTCGCCCACCACTTCGGCGCCGAGGTCTTCGCCACCGCCGGCCCCGCCAAGGGGGACGCCGTACGCGCCCTGGGCGTGCCCGCCGAACGCATCGCCTCCTCCCGCGACCTCGGCTTCCGCGACAGCCTCCGCGAGGCCACCGGCGGAGAGGGCGTGGACGTCGTACTGAACTCCCTCGCGGGCGAGTTCGTCGACGCGTCACTCGAACTGCTGCCGCGCGGCGGCCGCTTCATCGAGATGGGCAAGACCGACATCCGCGACCCCGAGGCCGTAGCCCATGGGCACGACGGCGTGCGCTACCGGTCCTACGACCTCATGGAGGCCGGCCCCGAGCGCATCCAGCAGATGCTGGTCGAGATCGCCGCCCTCTTCGACCGCGGCATGCTGTCCCCGTCGCCGATCCGCGCCTGGGACGTACGCCGCGGCCAGGAGGCCTTCCGTCACCTGCGCGAGGGCCGCAACGTCGGCAAGGTCGTCCTGACCGTTCCGGCACCCCTCGACCCCGAGGGCACCGTGCTGATCACCGGTGGCACCGGAGGCCTGGGCGCCCTGTTCGCCAAGCACCTCGTCACCCGGCACGGCGCACGGCACCTGCTGCTGGTCAGCCGGCGCGGCCCGGCCGCCGACGGCGCCGCCGAGCTGGTGGCCGAGCTGGAAGCACTCGGCGCGCACGCCCGCGTGGCCGCCTGCGACGTGGCCGAGCGCGACCGGCTGGCCGAGCTGCTCGACACCCTCGACCGCCCCCTCACGGCCGTCGTCCACACCGCCGGCGTGCTGTCCGACAGCGTCATCGAGTCGCTGACTCCGGAGCAGATACGGCACGTCATGCGCCCCAAGCTGGAGGCCGCATGGCACCTGCACGAACTGACCTCGCGTATGGACCTGTCGGCGTTCGTCCTGTTCTCCTCCGCCGCCGGACTGCTCGGCAACGCGGGCCAGGCCAACTACGCCGCCGCCAACGCCGCCGTCGACGCGCTCGCCGCCCTGCGGCAGTCGGCCGGACTGCCCACCCTCTCCCTCGCCTGGGGCCTGTGGTCCGACTCCACCGGCATGACCGGCGAGCTGGACGAGGCCGACCTCGCCCGTATGCAGCGCACCGGCATCGGCGCGATCTCCAGCGACCTGGGCCTGGAACTGTTCGACCGGGCCCTCGCCTCCGAGGCCACCCTGAGCGTCCCCGTCCACCTGGACCTGTCCGCACTGCGCAACCGGGCCCGCTCCGGCCTGCTGCCCGCCATGCTGCGCGGCCTCGTACGCACCCCCACGCGCAACAGCGGTGCCCGCTCCCTGGAGCGGCAGCTCGCCGGCGTGCTCGAGGCCGACCGCGAGCAGGTCGTCCTGGACCTGGTCCGCAGCCAGGCCGCGTCCGTCCTCGGCCACGCCTCCGCCGCCGCCGTCGAGCCCGAACGCGCCTTCAAGGAGCTCGGCTTCGACTCCCTGGCCGCGGTGGAACTGCGCAACCGGCTCAGCCAGGTGGCCGGCATCCGCCTGCCCGCCACGCTGGTCTTCGACCACCCCACCCCCCTCGCGGCCGCCCGGATGATCCTCTCCGAGGTCGGCGGAGCCGGCGCCGAACAGCGCCCCTCGCCGCTCGACGCGGAACTCCAGCGGCTGGAGGCGTTCCTCATCGCCGTATCCGCCGACCAGCGGCAACTGGCCCAGCTGGCCGGCGCGAAGCCGCGCCTGCGCTCGCTCAGCAACCGGCTGCGGACCCTCCTCAGCACGGCCGTCACCGGCCACGACGACACCGACGACCACCTCGAGGACGACCTCGACTTCGCCTCTGACAGCGACATGTTCGACCTGATCGACAAGGAGCTCGGATCTGCATGACCGGGAAGACGGATGACGGCCGGAGCGGATCGATGAGCGACGAGCGGATGACCGACGAACAGAAACTGCGCACCTACCTGCGCCGGGTGACCGCCGAGCTGCGCACGGCCAACCGTAGGGTGCGCGAGCTGGAGCAGCGCGACGTCGAGCCGATCGCGATCGTCGGCATGAGCTGCCGGTTCCCCGGCGGTGTGACGTCGCCGGAGGAGCTGTGGGAGCTGGTGGCGTCCGGCCGCGACGCCATGGGCCCGTTCCCCGCCGACCGCGGCTGGGACCTGGAACGGCTCTACGACCCCGACCCCGAGCGGCCGGGCAGCGCCTACGCCCGCGAAGGCGGCTTCATCGACACCGCCACCACCTTCGACGCCGACTTCTTCGGGATCAGCCCGCGCGAGGCGCTGGCCATGGACCCGACCCAGCGGCTGACCCTGGAAACGGCGTGGGAGGCGCTGGAGGACGCCGGCATCGACCCGGCCTCCCTGCGCGGCAGCGACACCGGCGTGTTCGCCGGAACCGTCTCCTCCGACTACGGCCCCTCGACGCTGCCCGAACTGGAGGGCTTCCGGGTCACCGGCACCCAGAGCAGCGTGATGTCCGGCCGCGTCGCCTACAGCCTCGGCCTGGAGGGCCCGGCGGTCACGATCGACACCGCCTGCTCCGCCTCCCTCGTCGCCCTGCACCTCGCGTCCCAGGCGCTGCGTAACGGCGAGTGCTCCCTCGCCCTCGCCGGCGGCGTCACCGTGCTGGCGGGCCCCTTCCTGTTCGTCGAGTTCAGCCGCCAGCGCGGCCTGGCCCCCGACGGCCGCTGCAAGGCCTACTCGGCGTCGGCGGACGGCACCGGCTTCTCCGACGGCGTCGGTCTGGTCGTCCTGGAGCGCCTGTCGGACGCCCGCCGCAACGGCCGCCGCATTCTCGGTGTGATCCGGGGCAGCGCGGTCAACCAGGACGGCGCCAGCAACGGCCTCACCGCGCCCAGCGGCCCTTCGCAGGAGCGGGTGATCCGGCAGGCGCTGGCGAGTGCGGGTCTGTCGCCGGCCGAGGTGGACGCGGTGGAGGGCCACGGGACCGGCACCAGGCTGGGTGACCCGATCGAGGCGCAGGCGCTGCTGGCGACGTACGGCCGTGAGCGCGACGGTGACCCCCTCTGGCTCGGCTCCAT
>NZ_JBIBKS010000048.1:0-24168 GCF_042959345.1 Streptomyces sp. NPDC007905
AACACCCAAAACACAGCCGAACTCTTCTCAGAGAACCCCCAACACCCCAGCTCACACCCACCCACCCACACCAACTACATAGCCCTCAATCACACCAGACAACACGCGCCGGCGACGCACGTGACCTTCCGGATCCTGCCCCTGGCGCACGAGGAGCTACCCGAACACGACTCCAGAGCCTCGTGGCTACGGTTCATGAACTCGCCGGGGATCGACGTGCAGCTGGCAGGCATGTCCTGGAGGTTGCCGGACCGGCCGTGGGTCGCCCACCACGCCGTCGTCGACCCGCCGGTGGCCGCAGCCATAGCGCCCCAGTTCAGACAGGACGCCAGTCCCGCCTACCTGTCCCGCTACAGCGAACTGGGCGATCTGCTGCCCGGGCAGCGGGCCCACCGCAGCGAGGCGCCGTCCCCGTATGTGGGGCGCGGGGCTGAGATCACCGCGATGGCGAACCGGCTTCTGCAGGGCGTCGCACGGCGGGCGGCCGCCCGCCCGGATATCCCCTCGGGGCAGCCGCAGCACGCGGAGCAGTCGGCTCACCAGCAGCCTTCACAGCGGCACGCACCACGCTTGCCGTAGCCGCGACGGGTTCGGGCGCACTGTTCGAGGAATCGCGTAGGCACGCGGAGACGGTGGACGCGCAGGGCGTCGGCTACACGGGCGCTCGCTGCAGCCGAGGACGGTGGCGGTGTGGTTGCCGGACGGATGTGCGGCGGTGTCGCAGCGGATCGGTGCCCGGCTTGGCGCCAGGCCGCCCGTTCCTGACTGCGGCCGCGGTGGGAGTCGTAGCCGGCGTCCAGGTGCACGGTGACGTCGTCGGGTAACGGCCCCAGGTCGTCCAGACGGTCCAGGGTCGGGGCGAGCAACGGGGAGTCGTGGCGGTTGGCGCCGGCCAGTACACGACCCAGTGGAATGCCGTACCCGTCCGTCATGCCCGAGCGTTTCAGGCCCTGTTTGTCGCGGTCGACCGGTGAGCGACCGGCCACCTCGCCGCCTCCGGGCGCCTTGGTGATCGCGGCAGGTGGGCACCCGGCTCGCCGAATTCGCGATGCTCGGACTGGGCGTGCTCGGCTTCCGCGGCCGCATCGGACGCTGAGCCGGCAGGGACACGGCAGCACCCCGTCGGGGCAGGTTCTCCGGGAGCCGGTAGGGACGCCGAGCGCTTGTGAAGCGTGTGCCCAGGTCTGGGCCCCGGCCAGGCGGGCCAGGGCGAGGGAGACGATGTGCCTGCCGGTCGAAGCCGACGGCCTCGCCGAGGTCGCCGACGGGAAACAGCGCGTTCGAAACTCGTTCGGCGGGGCTCCCGGAAACGCGGGGAAGGACCTTCACATACTGCTCAGCGACCGGGCGTAGTTGATCTGCCCCATGATCGCCGGGAACGCGCCGGGACCCTGCGCCGGGACCATCGTGGAGTGGTGCCGGCCCGCACTGGTCACGCTGACCTGGATGTAGCCGGTGGTCCGCTTCTCCTTCATCAGCAGGAAGAGCAGGCCCAGCAGGCAGAAGAGGAAGAAGACGACGGCGAGCACGACGGCGTGCGTTGGGATCCGCTCCTCGGTGTGCGACAAGTCGGTGGCGTTCCACACAGCGCCGCGCAGCGGCAGCTGTCCGGCCGGAGTGATGATCTGGTCGCCGGTCACCATGATGTCGCCGATCGCGAGCAGCACGCCGCCGCCCACGGGCCCCGGAGCCGCGAACGCCCCCGGAGCCGCCTGCTGCTGCGGGAACCCGTGCCCCTGCGGCCCGGGCACCGGGTAGCCGTAGCCGGGCGCGCCCGCGGGCTGGGCCGGGTAGCCGTAGCCGGGGCCCGCCTGGGGCTGCGCGGGGATGCCCGGGGGCTGCGCGGGAGCCACCGGAGGGTGCCCGGGTCCCCACTGGTCGCTCGCGCCGGTCTGCGGATACGGCTCGGTCATGCATGGTCTCCTTGATCCAGCGAGCCCCGCCGCTGCGGGGTGCGCGGCGAGGCCTGGGGGTGGTGGTCGGCGTCGTGCGACGTCAGCGATCAGAAGTCAGTTCGGGACGCTTTGATGGTCTTGCACTCGAGCTTCTTGGCGTCCTTGATCTCGTCCGCGGTCACCAGCGCACCAGCGTTCTTGTCAGTGAACTTCTGGCCCGGGGCGAGGTTCTCGGCGGTTGACATGAAGTCGTCGACCTTCTTGCCGTCGGCCAGGACCTCGCCCTCAACGAAGTACGAGTATCGGCGGTCGCCGTTGTTGGCGTAGTCGACGTGGATGGCCATCTCCGTGATGCCGAAGTCGCCGGTGACCACGTCGCACTTAGTGAGCTTGAAGTCCTTCATGACCTTGGACTTCTTGGCGCCGCCGGTCTTGGACTTGCCGTCGCCGACGGTGGTGGAGTCGTACGACTTGTCGAGCTCCTTACTGGCGTTGTCGACGGCGGAGAAGAACAGGGCGTTCATGGCGAAGAACATGATGATCGCTACGGCCGACGTGATGAGGCCGGTGATGCCGGCGCCCTTGCCCTTGCGGACCTTGGCCGCCTTGGAGAGGCCGATGGCGCCGAAGATGATGCCAAGGATCGCGAGCGGCCAGACGACGACGTTGAGGACGGGGATGAAGCTGACTACGACGGCGATGATGCCGAGGACGAGTGCGGTGGTGGCCAGGCCGTTGCTGCCGGGCTGCTGGGGCTCGCCGTAGCCGGGCTGCTGGGGCTGGGGCGGGTACTGCTGGCTCATGGTGCTCCCCACGGGTTTCTGCTGTGTTTGCGCGTGGGTGACCGGTGAAGGACCTGTGTGGTTGCCTCGCAGATACCTAATGTGATTAGTTCGTGATTGAACTTTCCTGATAGGCAAAAAATTTGGCGTGCAGGGCGTGGCTGTGGTGTTTTGGGAGGTCATCGGCGGTGACGGCGGGATCGGGCAGGGGCCTCACCTCGGCGTCGGCGGTGGTGGGCGGCCAAGCACCTCCAGGGCGCCATCGCCGCCGAGGAGGGCGTTCGACCCCAGCCGTCCCGCCGGAGCTCGGCGGGTGGGTCAAGCGAGCACTGCAGGACCGCCGGCCTTGTGGCATCCGGGCCGTGTGCTGGGGCAGCATCGCCACATGGTCAACTACGTGCCCTCACCTGACGAGGTCGCCGCCGCGCAGACCCCCAACGGCGCCTGGACGCAGAAGCAGCTTGCGGAATGGGATGTCCCCTGGCCTCCGCCGAAGGGATGGCGCAAGCACCTCGAGGCGAAGTGGCGGGGCGAGGACGTCGGGCCGTTGCCCCGTGAAGAGCCGGACCAGGACGCCCTGTTCTGACCCTGTCCTACCAACAACGCCCGAAGTAGCCGAGGGGCCCGCCGTCGTGAAGACCGGCGGACCCCCTCCGTCCCACGCGACTCCGGCCGCCGCACCGGCAACCTGCACCGGCCCAAGCGATACAGCCGCCGCCTGCGCGGAGTCTTCTACCTCTCCGCGCAGAC
The DNA here is from genome assembly GCF_042959345.1 of Streptomyces sp. NPDC007905. Classification (NCBI taxonomy): domain Bacteria; kingdom Bacillati; phylum Actinomycetota; class Actinomycetes; order Kitasatosporales; family Streptomycetaceae; genus Streptomyces; species Streptomyces sp. NPDC007905. The sequence continues at coordinate 3,428 of NZ_JBIBKS010000048.1, forward strand.
CAGCATCATCCGCGACGGCCCCAACCGGGAGTACTGCCTCAAGAATCGAGAATCGCAGTGAGGGGCTACAAAAACGTGCAGGCCGTCATCGCCCTCGCACGACGCCGCACCAGTGTGCTGTGGGCCCCCTGCGCGTGATCAACGTCGACTCACGCAGCGATTACGCAGTGGTGTTCTTCTTCAGCGTCTGCGTCACGCTCGTCAGGCATGCCTTCATGAACTCGCCCCGGTCGATCGCGATCGAGGTGTACTGGTTGCTCAGCGACGTGTAGAAGTCGGAGCACGTCGAGTCGTTCGGGGTGAACACCTCGTTGCCCGCGCTGTCGTATGTGCCCTGCTGGATCGCACCCGACGCGAAAATCCCCATCAGCGTGGACTTCCCGAACGTCGGCACCTTCTTGATCACCGTCTTCGTGACCGTCTTCGGCGGCTGGTTCTTCAGCGCCTTCGCCTCGGCCTGCGCCTTGTGTTCTCCCTTGCGCGCGGCGTCGACCTGGCTCTGTCCGTACATCCCCACGGTCACCGCAGCAGCGATGGCCAGGACAGCGACTCCCGCCGCACCCGCCGCGAGGAACTTCAGCTTGCCCCCGCCTCGCTTCTCCTCGATCTCCGGCACCTCCGCCACCAGTCCCTCGACCGGCAGCTCATCCGTCTCGCTCACTTGCTCAATCCTCCCCAGTGCGACAGCTTCTCGGTGCCTCCCCTAGGCCACGCCGCCGCGGGTGAATCTTCACGGTTCAACTACCTCACGTCAAGTGATCGCCCCGCCCGTAGATCATTCATCACCACATCCGGAGCGAGTGTCTCCGTGAGGATTGATCAAGAGGGGGGCCTGTGGACAAGCGTCATGTCGCCGGGTACGTCATCACGGGGGTGGCGAGTCTTACCGTAGGGACAGTGATAGGTACGGCAAGCGGCACGGAGGCATCACCAAAGGTCAGCCCAACCGTCGCCAGAGCGGTCGCTGTACCGACATCAAGCGCGAGCGCTAGCAGCGAGCCGACGCCGAGTGCGAGCGAGAGCTCACCGCCGGCGCCGAAGAGTGACTGGTCGCCGCAGGAGTGGGCTCAACAGTTCAAGGCGTTCACGGTGAAGCACGGGACAGCTCAGCAAAAGGCCGTGGTTAATCACGTGACGAAGCTGAAAGGCATCGACGGGAACGCCGATGGCTGGGAGGTACAGAACGAGCTAAAGATCTACACGAACTACCAGGGCGAGGCGTTCAGTCACGACTCGGATGCGGAGCTGATCATCGACGCCCTGACCGACTGGCAGTCGAGCGAACAGGGCGACGTCAGCGTCTACGTCTACAACGCCAACGGTGCCGACGAAGGCACTGGCGACCTCTGAGTCTCAGAAACTCCTCTTGAGCAATGCCCAGGGAGGCACGAGCGTTCGTGCAACCGCTCGACGCAGCACGCCCGATCGGACGATTCCCACCATGCGGCGCTACTGAACGGATACCTGCGCAACTGGACCTTTGGCCGTACGGCTGAACTTCCGACTCACGCACAGCGGTTCGCATGACGGCGGCGCCGGCATCACCGGGAAACCTCCGCGACGACCCAAGATGGTCGATACATCCTGATATGCACCTTATGGCGCTGAACAGTTCACTGCGCTGCTGAACTACATGCTGAACTCTTTACTGCGCTGCTGAACTCTTTTGTGCTGTTCAACACGACCTGTCGGACGAGAGGAAACAGTTCAGCGCCCAAGGCTTTGACCTGGGCACTGAACTCTTCTCTGCGCAGCTGGAATCGAGGATCTGCGCACTGATCTGTTCAGTGCGCAGACACCCGACGGTGCGGCTACTTGGGGCGTTCGTAACCGACGAAGAGGCCGTGGGTTCAAATCCCGCCACCCCGACAGCCGAAACAGCAGATCAGGCAGGCACTGGACTCAGCACCTGCCTGATCTGTTTCTCTCTGCGTGTCTATCCCCGCCTGCCACGCAAGCGGCTTGACTCCGTCATTGAGACTCGCTCCGCTCCCCGCGCGCGGCCCGGCCCCGGCCGGGCCGGCGCTCATGTCTCCGCCCCGCTCCAGCCCGGCCGGCGCCCGTGCCGCTGCGACTCCATGGTCTCCATGATGCAGCGAGCCCCGCCGCTGCGCGGTGCGCGGCGAGGCCTGCAGATGGTGGTCGGCGTCGTGCGACGTCAGCGATCAGAAGTCAGTTCGGGACGCTTTGATGGTCTTGCACTCGAGCTTCTTGGCGTCCTTGATCTCGTCCGCGGTCACCAGCGCACCAGCGTTCTTGTCAGTGAACTTCTGGCCCGGGGCGAGGTTCTCGGCGGTTGACATGAAGTCATTGACCTTCTTGCCGTCGGCCAGGACCTCGCCCTCAACGAAGTACGAGTATCGGCGGTCGCCGTTGTTGGCGTAGTCGACGTGGATGGCCATCTCCGTGATGCCGAAGTCGCCGGTGACCACGTCGCACTTAGTGAGCTTGAAGTCCTTCATGACCTTGGACTTCTTGGCGCCGCCGGTCTTGGACTTGCCGTCGCCGACGGTGGTGGAGTCGTACGACTTGTCGAGCTCCTTACTGGCGTTGTCGACGGCGGAGAAGAACAGGGCGTTCATGGCGAAGAACATGATGATCGCTACGGCCGACGTGATGAGGCCGGTGATGCCGGCGCCCTTGCCCTTGCGGACCTTGCCCGCCTTGGAGAGGCCGATGGCGCCGAAGATGATGCCAAGGATCGCGAGCGGCCAGACGACAACGTTGAGGACAGGGATGAAGCTGACTACGACGGCGATGATGCCGAGGACGAGTGCGGTGGTGGCCAGGCCGTTGCTGCCGGGCTGCTGGGGCTGGGGCGGGTACTGCTGGCTCATGGTGCTCCCCACGGGTTTCTGCTGTGTTTGCGCGTGGGTGACCGGTGAAGGACCTGTGTGGTTGCCTCGCAGATACCTAAAGTGATTAGTTCGTGATTGAACTTTCCTGATAGGCAAAAAATTTGGTGTTCGGGGCGCGGCTGTGGTCTTTTGGCAGGTCATCGGCGGTGACGGCGGATCGGGCAGGGGCCTCACCTCGGCGTCCGACCGCGATGCGTCACGCGCCTCACCGTCGTCACCCGCAGTGCGGTGTGATGCTTCGCGTTGAGGAAAACGAGTCGTCCTGGTTGCCCAACACAACGTGTGTGGGCGTCGATGCGCGGCGGTGCGGACAGCACGCCGTACTGCCGCCTCCGTAGATTGCTGCGCTACTCCAGGCCCAGCACTCTTGCGGCCGTGCCCGGGGCCGCGCCCAACGTCGCGGCAGTGCGGTACACCCAGGAAGCGAACGCCTCATCCGGTGCCGGCGCCGGAACCACCGGCAGACGACGCAACACGACCGCTCCGGCACACCTGTCAGGCGCCGAAGTGGAGGTGCGAGGCCCACAGGGACGGGGTGAGAGGTAGCCGGTCGCGCAGTGCCCGGATGGTGGTGTGCAGTGCGTGGGCGGCGCGGCCGGTGTCGATGTCGCCGTCCTCGTCGGTGAGGTGGGTGTAGAAGGTGTCCGCGATGTCGGCGGCGCAACTGTCGTCGATCTCCCAGAGGGTGCCGATGACGTGGGGGAATCCGGCGAGTTGGAAGGCGGCGGTCAGGTGGATGGCCTCGTCGAGCAGCCGTAGGTTGCCGGTCTGGGTGGTGGAGCAGGCTGACAGGTAGGCCAGGCGGGCGTGGTCGAGGTCGACCGGCGACAGGCTGGCGACGGTGAGGGGATCGTGCTGCCAGTCGTGCAGGAGCAACATGCTCTGGGAAGGGTCGGTGGGGTGGCTGACACCGTGGCAGGCGAAGTGCGCGATGGTCGCCTTGGCCAGGTGGGAGAAGACAGCTTCCCTCGTGGGGAGTTGTACGCCCGTGCCGTCGCCGTGGTCGGCACCGGGCTCGGTGAGCACGGTCGGCCGGGGCAGCCGGTCCCGGAGCCGGCCGGCCTCCCACGCCGCGCCTGTCAGTCGGCCCTGACTGCCGAGAGCGGGTGTCGAGGGCATCGCCACGATCAGTGTCCGGTCCTGGAGGGGCGCCCGGTTGCCGGCCCGACGTGCGTAGCGGAGGGCGCTGATGGTCGGGGTGTAGGAGGAGACGACCCGGTCCAGGGCTGTCCGGTTCCCCGGGCTCCGGCCGCCGGGTGAGCTGTGGTGGCCGGCGGCGTGCAGGGGCAAGAGGCCGAGCAGACCACCGGGCGCCCACCACACCCGCGGCCACGGTTCCCCGGCCGCGGGAGGTCCGCGGTGCCCGAGGGTGTCCAGGACGGGCCCCACGGCCGTATCCCAGAGCCAGGCCAGAACCTCCCGAACTCGCTGCTGGGCGGCGGCGCGGTCAGCGTCGGGATTGGGGTGGCGCTGTCACGTTGTTGGGTGGGTAGGGGTCTGATGGTGTGTTGCGGCGTGGTGGAGCCCGGTTCCGGGCTGTGGTCAGGCCGTGGCGGCGGAGCCGGCGACTCCGGTGATGTGCTCCCAGATTGCGAAGCGGACGGTCATCTCGGCTCGGTAGTCGTGTGCGGACACCAGATGGCGGCGGGGCCGGAAGTGGGGTGAGATGCCGCTGAATGCAGACAGAAACCGCTGTGCTCCGCCCACGGAGCGGAAGCCTTTCATCGCCCGTTCGCGTTGCCTGGTGGGCTGGTGGCTGTTCTCCGCCCGGTTGTTCAGGTACTTCGACTGTCGGTGCTCGACGCAGGGCATGACCTCGCGGAGGGCCGCGCCGTAGGAGCGGAGCTTGTCAGTGACGACCACCCGCGGCGGCGTGCGGGTCTTCTTGAGGAGCCGGCGGAAGAAGCATCGAGCTGCGGCCTTGTCCCGCCGGTTCTGCACGAGGACGCCGAGGACGTGCCCGTCCTGGTCGACGGCCCGCCACAGGTACTGCAACCGCCCGTTGATCTTGATGAAGACCTCGTCCAGGTGCCACTTGTCCCCGGACTGGGGCTGCCGGCGGCGCAGCGCGTTGGCGTAGGTCTGCCCGAACTTGCCGCACCAGCGGCGGATCGTCTCGTAGGAGACGACGATCCCGCGCTCGAGCATCAGTTCCTCGACCTCGCGGAACGACAGCGGGAAACGGAAGTACAGCCACACACAGTGGGAGATGACCTCGACCGGGTACCGGTGACCCTTGTACGACGGCGACGCGCTCCTCACGGACGACCCTCCCCAGGTTGACCAACCCGAAGATCATCCCACCGGTCAGCCAACGTGACAGTGCCGTCGGGGGCGAAGCAGTGCGCGGCCCGGTCGGTGGTGTCGCCGACTTCGGTGCCGGTGTGGCCGTGTTCGTGCCAGATGCAGCACCAGCGGCACCAGACGCGGAGACTCTGCCCCTGGTCGTGGTCCTCGATGAAGCCGGGCACGACGGGGGTGTGGTCAGGCTGCGGGGTGTTGTGGCTCATCAGCTCTCCAGGGCGGTGTCGGCTGTGGAGCGTGCTGAACAACGGCCCACGCACGCGCGCCTGACGCCTCGGGGCGCAGGTCAGCCGAACAGATATCGATCTACTACGCATCAAGTTGCCGCCAACAGTGGGGGGCGTGCTGTTCAGCCTCTTACGGTGCAGTGGGGTGGGTAGGCATTGCGGTTGGGGCCGCCGTGATGCGCTCAAAGCCGACCTGTCAGTCTGTCTTCTCCGGCTCGGGCTTGGGCCGGGGGGACGGAGGTGTGTAGCCGAAAGACAGGTTGGAGAAGTTCTTTCCTTGCAGTAAATAGCCGTTGACGGTGCCGCCGCTCAATTCATTTTGCACGTCACCGAACAGCGTGTCGGCGTGCTGGGCCGCTGTATTCGCCCATGCTTCCAGTGCGCAGCGGAACTCCGAATCCTGGTTGGCTCGCTCTTCCAGAACTGTGCGCAACTGCTGCGCTCGTTCCCGGTCGATGGGTCGCAACTGTAGGCGTTCCAACTCGACTGTTCCGGCCGGCTGCTCTCGGGTCGGACGTCGTACCAAGCTGGTCAGCTGCTCCAACAGGTATTTTCCGAATTCGCCACCCGCGCCACTGGCAACTGCCGCCAATATGGCCAAGGAGATGGGCTCCATGTGCACCTCCGTGATTGCTTTAGCCGGCACTGTCTCCGACGCTTGTCTGCGGCAGGGTCTGCAACTGGGCATAAAGGTTGGCCGAACGAGGGTCCCCGATCTGCTCGTACACAGAGATCGCTTCGGCCCAACAGCGAGCCGCCAGCGCTGGACGGTCCCGTGTGACCAGCACTTGGGCTAGTTGGTCAAGCGACTCAGCAAGACCCCATAGGTGGCCGATCGAGCGGCGCACGGAGACCGCTTCGCTCAATGACTGGGCAGCCGAGTCGAGAGCTCCCGAGGAGCGCTGTGCCATACCGAGGTCGTGGAGACACTCGCCGACTCCGTACTGGTAGCCGATGGAGCGGTGGATCGATAGGGCCTGGGCGAAGGTGTCAAGGGCTACCTTGACGTCACCCTGGCGAGTGTGGAAGCCGGCGATGTTGTTGAGTGTCGTTGCTTCGCAGTAACGATTGCCGCTAGATCGGTGCAGCTCGAGTGCGCGCTCGTACATGGCCAGCGCCTCTTGGTGTTTCTGCTGAGCTTCTCTCAAGGCTCCGTAGTGGTGCAGTGTCTGGCCGACACCGTAGGGGTCCTGGATCTCGTGGCGAATGGACAGGGCGCGTTCATAGCTGTGTTCTGCTTCATCGAAGCGGTGCATCTGTTTGAGGCCGATTCCGAGGTTGCTGCGAATCCACGCCTCCGCGTACCTGTTCCCAAGTTCTTGTGTGGACGACAGCGCCGCCTGGAAAATGGCGACGTAGTCCGCCCACTGGCTCCTCAGGCGCAGGAAGGTGAAGCAGACGAGCGGCAGACGCCAGGCCACCTCGTGGAAGCCCGAGGGGCCAGCAGCCAATGTGGCCGCGGCGAGGTTCACCCTTTCGGAGTCGAACCAGCCCAGAGCGGTGGGCCAGTCGCGAAACTCCAGCAGGACGGCTGGTTGTGCCGCGCCCAGGTCTATGGTTCGCCGATGAGGGTTCAGTGCACTGTCTGCAGCCGCCGCGTTGCACAGGTAGAAGCCGAGCATCGACTCGACGGCTTTGCGTGCGCGCCGGGAACATGCCTTGCGGGCCGCTAGCTCCTTCGCGTAAGCGCGCAGCAGGTCGTGGCAGCTATAACGGCCCAACCGGGGCTCGCTCAGTAACGAGCTGCTGGTCAGTGTGTGCAGCACTTGCATGGTCCGCTCCACTGGCAGGCTGAAGAGCGCGGCAGCAGCAGGCAGGGACAGCGCGGGCCCTGGGTGCAGTCCAAGTAGCGGGAAGGCGCGATGTGCCACGGTCGGCAGGGCCCGGTAGGACCAGGAGAAGATGGCACGGACGTTGGTCTGGAGGTCATCGTCTCTGCTCAGCAGGGTGATCGCTTCTCGTTTCAGTTCATCTACTGCCGTAGCCAGGGGCAGGGACGGACGGCTGAGCAGGTGCTCGGCGGTGATGCAGAGAGCGATGGGAAGGCGGCAACACAGCGCGGCAAGGTTGCGCGCGGCCTCCTCGTCCGAAGCAAGTCGTTCCGTTCCAGCGATCCGCGCCATCAGTTCCAATGCCTCGGACAACTCAAGGACGTCGAGGTCGAGGCGGTGAGCACCGTCGCGAGCTACCAGTCCATGCAGCTGATCTCGGCTTGTCACCAGCACCATGGTGCGTGACTGCCCGGGCAACAGCGGGCGCACCTGCTCCGTCGACGCGGCGTTGTCCAGCAGGATGAGCAACTGCTGTTCGGCTAGGAGGGACCGGTAGAGCGCTGTTTGTTCGTCCAAGGTCGCCGGGATCTTCGGGCCGGGGATGCCGAGGGCACGCAGCAGTTGGGAGAGGGCCTCTTCATGAGTCATCGGCTGGCCCGCATCGTAGCCGCGCAGGTTCAGGTAGAGCTGCCCGTCTGGGAACAACGCGGCCCGGGCGCGAGACCAGCGCAGTGCCAAAGCTGTCTTACCGACCCCCGCTGTGCCGCACAGCGCAACACGCGGGGGGATTCCGGAATCGAACCGTCCGAAGCCGTCGAGTTGGGCGAGGTGTTGCTGGCGTCCTGTGAAGTGGGGGGTGTCGAAGGGTAGCTCTCTAAGCAAAGTGCGTGGCGGCGAGGGCGGCTCAGGCCACAGACCCTGGGGGGCAATGACAGTCCCGGACTGGATCAGTATGCCGTTGACGGTCCCCCCGTTCATGCGGTTGCCGATTGACGCGTCACTGCCCGGACCCGCGAGCCACCGCTGCGCTCGCTGTGTCCAAGCACCGAGCGCGCGGGCGAAGGCGGGGTCCTGGTCGGCCCAGCTGTCAAGCGCTGCTGCCAACGTGTGTGCGCTCTTCAGGTCGGAAGGCGTGTCGCGCAACCGCTCGAGTTCCTGTGCGCCGCCGTCCAAGGACTGCCTGCGTTCGGGGCCTACCAGTAGCTCCAGTTCGGCCCACAGTTGACTACTTGAGCCTCCCCGGGATCCGGCTGCGAGCGCCGCGAGCAGCGCTGGTGGCAGTGCCTTCATGCATACCTCCCAAGGCCGGTCCCTACCCACCCGATAACTTGTCAAACCAATCTATGTCTGGATCTTTCTGCACTCAACCGCGTAAGCCTGCGGAAAATCGACGCACAGTTCCACCCATGACCGTCCCGGTCCTTCGCTGATACGCGAACTCGTGCGCGGGTTGGCACTATCTCCAGGGCCTGCACCCTTCGGGCCGCCGCCGTCGTGCGCGCGGCTCCTGGGCCTGCACGCACACACAAGAGGGGTGGAGGGCTTTGACGGCGGTCATGAACGGCGGGTGCTGGGTCACTCCCAGCGCGGTGTGCGGCATGGGAATCGTCACGTGGTGCGCCCGCTACGCCGAGGACGGCGGCTTCGACCTGCCCGCGCTGATCCCGCAGGTCTACCTCCACTACGACCCCTACACCCGCCGCAGCGGCAAGCAGTCCGGCGCGCTGCCCCGCCAGCGGATGGACTTCCTGCTTCTGGCCTCGGACCGCTCCCGCATCGTCATCGAGGTCGACGGCGTCCAGCACTACGAACAACCGAACCCGACCGACGAGAAGGGGCGGATCACGCACACCGCCGTGCCACGGTTGTACGCGGAGATGGTCGCCGAAGACCGCCGACTACGGCTGGCCGGATACGAGATCTACCGCTTCGGCGGCTGGGAACTCACCCAGCCGCACGCCGGACAGCTGGTGGCGGACTTCTTCACCGAACTCCTCGCCCGACACTCGAAGCCGACCCCGTAGACCGACGCCCTCGCCTTCGAGCTGTAGCTGGAGAGCGGCAGGGGCACCGGTGTCAGCGAGGTGCTTGAGCACTGCGCAGCCGGCGGCGTGGGGATCGCCATCAGCACTGGAGTCAGGCGGCGGGCACGGACCAGCTCACAGGCGCGTCGTCTTCTGTCGAGTAGACGACGGTGGCGGGCCGCTTACCGCCGGGCACATTGAACACGATCTTTCCACGGACGCATCCTCCGGTGGGTACGTCCGGGTAGGCCGGCTGCGAGAAGTCGTCGTACTGCAAGTCGGCGGGCTTGGCACGCGCCCCGTCCGCGTAGGACAGCTGCCACGGCTCGTTGCTGACCGAAATCTCCCCGGTCTGGTCGCACACCTTGACGTCGAGCGCGGCCCATACATTGCCCGGGGCGTGGATCTCGTTGGCCGCGGACTCCGAGGCGTGCACGGGCTGTTCGTAGCCCAGGACGGTCGTCGTGACGCTGTATGCCTCGTATTCATCGTCGCCGGGGCTGCTGCTCTTGTGCAGCTGGTGGAACGCAAGCGTGCTGGGCGCGGTCGCCTTGCTCACGGTGGGGCTCAGGCTGCTGCTTGCCACTGTCGGCTCCGCAGCGGCGCCCGCGTGGCTGGGCGAGCAGGCAGTGAGTGCGGCTGAGGCAGTGAGCAGAGCGGTAGTGGTGATGGCGCGGGTGCGCATGAGTGGTGTTTTCCTCCGGGCCTGGCGGTACAAGTAGCCCCGGCCTGCGTGGGGACGGACTGGGGCGGTGTGGGGGGAGGATCGTTCGCGCCGCCAGTGACAAGACCACCGACGAGTGCTACATGCGTAACTTACACATACGTTTCATCTTTCAACTACTGCAGAGCTGTCAGGTTGTACGTGACGCCGGTATCGCGCCCACCGGGCTCGATGGGCGATGTCCCGCTGATCGTGAGCAGCGAGCCCACAGTGGCAGGTAGGACGTGCTGACGCCCCGCCGCGTGGGAGCACGGCAGGGCTTTGAGGGCGGACGCTATGCGGTCTTGCAGTATGCGCCGATGGCGGTGTTGATCTGCTTGGCTTCGGCCGGGCTCACGGTGTGCGTGCTGTTGCTGACCCGGGGGGACCTGCTGCACCGCGGGTGGCGTGGCGGGTGCGAGGTACGGAACATGGGTACGCGTGCCGGGTTGCGCAGGTAGCACTTGCTGCCCTGTCGCTTCTGCCCTGCCCAGGGCGCAACGAGCTTTTCAGATCGAAAATGCGCGGCCGCCGGCGAGTCTGCTCCAGGCTTCATCCCATTCCGGCAGTTGTCTCCTGTTCAGCCTGCAACCGAGGAGGAATGCGCGCAGCTGGCGGTTGTCGGTGGGGAGCGCCTGGCGGTTGACGATCCGCGCGAGCGTGCTCAGGGGTAGCTGCGTGGGGCCGCCGGCCAGCTCTTGGACTTCACGCAGCGGAGGAGCTCCGGCCCGCTCATAGAGGGTGGCCAATGCGAGGCTGCACTCGGCCCAGTTGGCGATCAAACGGGCTCTGGGGGCCCGCAGGAGCAGGCTGCCTCGTTCCTCCATTCGTGCGTTCACCCATAACGCGTGCAGGTCATGAGGGCGTGACACCGAACGCAGCCGGTCAAGGGCCTGCGGCGGGGCGGCGAGGCTACAGGTGTCGACGAACTCCATCACCCTGAACCACCTCGGCACATTCACGCCGGAGGCGGTTCGTTTGTAGGTGGCGGCCGATGCCTCACCGATTTTGGCCATGCCGTCGTAGGTGACCTCGGCGAGCTCACGGATGTTGCGAAGTCTGAACGCCATCGCCGACCGATGGTAGGGACCGGTGATGGGCTTCTCTCGACGCCCCATGGCTGCTACCTGTTGTTGGCGAGGGCGAGGACGCCGTGCGCGAGGGCAACCAGGAGACGGCGTCCGCCGGTTACCCCGAGCGTCACGAGTACGCCGATGGCGCCGCAGCCGAGCAGCAACTCGAAGGTGGCTGCAAGCGGCATGCCCTCGCTGTGGAGGATGCAGCCGATCGTTGGAAAAGTAGTCGTCGGCAGCACCTGCGCCAGCGAGAGGCGGTGTGGGATCGGCTCGCCCGCCGGATCGGACGGCAGCGCCTTGGCGGGCTGGATATCGGGTACGACGTGACCGCCGCGAGGTTTTGACATGGTGGGCCCCTGAGTGTTCGGTGCGGGGCCCGATCAGGGCCCCGCACTGGGTGCAACCCGCTTCTATAGCCGCGCAGTTGGCGCTGCGCGACGCACGGGCACTGGCAGTGTCCCAGTAGATACCGGGCTTCTGGAAACCCAACCGGCATATCGAATGCACCTATAACACCGATTTGTCACCCCGTTCACTCACTGGCGTCCACGAAGCAGTTACTCGCCAGTAGATTCTTGGGGCGGCGGCTTCTAGCTGGCTCTATGCACCTGAACCCTCATGGCCCGACACCGCGAACGGGGCACTTTGCCCCTCACTCGCCTGCGGAAGATGCAGATATCTATGACCGAGTAGATATTCGCTCATCCATGTACAAATCGCTCTTGCTGCAGTCCCGCCTTCGGACGCAGACTGTTCCACAGGAACGGGCAGCTACTGCCCGAAGAGCCCTGGTCCACTGGGTGCAACCAAGATTCAAGGGCATCGGCGGAGTCGTGTTGGCGCACATCCCGCCCGAAGGGGGGAGGCAGACAGCCTCCCCCCTTTTTTTTGGCAGGTGCAGGAGGAGATGCACGAAGACGGCCACCCGATCGCGCTCGTCTGGGGCAAGGACATCGTGGACGTTCTGCGGCAGCACGGCCACGCCACGATGAGCGCGGTGCAGCGGTGGCTGGAGCAGAGCTTCCCCCGTCCCTGAAGTCAGGAGCGGTTCGGGGCCGCGCACCGCGGTGCAGCTGCGACGTCTTCAGGCACCGAGCCCCGGCGAGAGTTTGCGGCACTGGAAGGAGGGCTGCCACGCCTCTTCGAGCCGGGTCGGCGGAGGCCCTGGGCAGGGCGCGCAGGCGGTTCTCCTGCTCGTGGTTGAGGCGCGCGGGCAAAGTCTCCTCACGCGAGGGGGTCGGCCGGATGCCTACTCAGGAAGCGGCAGCGCTCGGTCCGCCCGCACCCCTCCCTGGCGCGCAGTCGTGCACGTCCAGCTGCACAGCCCTACAACTGTGCAGGGGGTCGATGGTGCAGCTGTCGTGAACGTCATCTGCGGCCTTCTGCGAGGGCACGGCTGTCCTCAGACGACATGACGAAGACCAAGCGGCTCGCGGACTGTTCGCCATCCTCGACCGTGACCCGGTACGGCCCTGGGAGCGGGAAGGTGAGTTGTGCCCAAAGGTCATCCCCGTCGGGGTGCGGCCGGACTCGGGTGTCGGCGGACAAGTTGCCGTCGGTGATGAACGTGCACCGCACCCGGGCCGGGGTTAGGGCACCGCGGACCTGAATCTCGCAGGGCTCTCCCGCTTCCACGACCTCCGGTAGGGACAGGGAGATGCCGTCGCGTGAGGGCAGTCCGATGCCGCCGCCGGCAAGCGCTGGTGAGGGTGGCTCTATTCCGAGGTAGTCGTCTTCCGAGAGCAGGGCTCCTACGTACGTCATCACCTCGTGCTCCGCGATGAGCGAGCCGTTGCGCACCTCGACGAAGCAGTCGGCGCGCGTGGGTGAGCTGGCGGAAACGCGGGGCACGAGGCCGTCTCCACCCGCATCCCATCGCAGGGGAGTTCCCTGGGCATCAAGCACAGGCGTTCCCTCGCTCGACAGCCGCGGCATCGTCTCGAGCGTGCGGACCTTGTCATGGGCGAGATCCACGCTTTGGACCGTGCGCTGTCCTACACCCACCACGGCGTGGATGCGCGGCAGCAGAGCAGCTACGTCTGTGGTCTGCCGGGTGTGCATCGCCTCCGCCGCAAGTGCGGTGTCACCACCCAGTTGGTGCACGTCGCTGAGTTCCAGGTGCCGCAGGCCGCCGTTGTTCTCGACGCACCGGTAGTCGGGAAGCAGATCGTAGAATCCCGGTAGGGTCCGCATGAGGTCCCGCATACGGCGGTATGGCACAGGCATCGGTTCGGACTGCGGCTGCGAGCTCAGCATCTCCACTGCCCTGGGGACGCCGCGGAAGGGTGTTCCCAGGCACACGACAGTCCGGGTGTTCTCCGCTAGCCACGCGTCCTGGTTCAGCGCCGCACAGGTGACGACCCCGCCCAGGGAGTGCGCGATGATCACGAGGCGGGGCTCGGGGTCGTCGGCCAGGGACCAGCGCGCTTGTGGCACCGCCGGGTGGGCGCGCCAGCGCTCCAGGTGCTTGCCGGCCGCTTGCGCCAGGAGACGGGCGTTGTGCGCCGCCGGCAGTCGCCAGTCGTAGGGGAACTCGAGCACGGCGTCGGGGTGTGCGACGTGGTCGCGGATGCGGTCCAACAGGCGACCGTAGGGTTCGAGGGCGCCCAGCATGGGGGCCCAGGCAGGCGTGCTGAGCAGGGAGACGGGGCGGACGCGGCGATGGTCGCCCGCTCGCTCGTCGTCCGTGAGCCGCAGGGCGTCGACCCCGCCGCGCATCCAGGCGCGCGGGAGCCACTTCGAGGGCTCGTGACCCCACAGGCGTTCGCCGCTGTGGGCGTCCACCAGGACGCTGCCCATGAAGCCGGGCACGACGACGACGGCGTCCACTGTGGGCTCGTGTCTCGGGTGCGGTGCGTGGGGGCGCCGACTCGAGCCGGACCGGGTGAACTGCGCCTGGTCGACCTCGTACTGGTAGGTGTTGACGAGTGCGTGGTTCCAGGAGAGGCGGTGCTGGGCATCGCTGTCGACGTACTCGCCCACTCTATCGCCGCGTACAGCAGTGTTCTGCACGACCCACCAGTCGTCGGCGTCCTGGATGACGGTGCCTGGATCGGACGGACCGCGTGCGTTCTTCCTCCCCGCTCGCGTCACCTCCTCCAGGTCACGCACCTCGTCGTCGCTGAGCGAGGCGCGCAGCACGTGCCCGGCGGCGCCCTCGATGTCGAGCCCGAGCAGGCGGGCCGTCTCCGAAACCAGTTCCGGTAGATGGTCGCCGACCTCTGCGGCGAGTTCGCGTACGAGTGCGGGGTGGCGTGCACGCTCATGCCGACCGAGCCGTGCCACGCGGTCCACCACCTCGGTGCGCAGCAGAGCGGCGTCGGGCGTGTCTGCTCTGTCCTCCCGCCGGTACAGCCGCAGGTCGGCCACCGCGACGGTGAGCAGCGGTACCTCGGCGGGGCCAGAAGATTTGGCCGCCTCGCGTGCCTGGCCGAGCAGGGAGCGAGCGGCGCGGAAGCGTCCGAGGTCCTCCTCGACGCGGGCGCCGCACACGGCGATGTCCACGAAGGCCTCGGTATTGCAGGCGCGTGAGGCGAGTTCCAGCGCCGGCTCGACCAGGGCCCGGGCCTCGTCCGTCCGGCCCGCTGCAGCCAACGCCCGGATGCGCACTGTGGACAGCCCTGCGTCCTGGTTCACATGGTCCGGGCGTTGATCCAGCAGAGTCAGCACCTGATCGGCCTGGCCGTCCGCCAGTCGGACAGTAGCGGTACGCAGGGCCTGGCGTCCCCATGTCTCGTCGTCGGCTTGGCGCAGTAGGTCGGGTCCGACGGTGAGGCCGAGGCGTTCGGAGAGGTACACCTGGCTGCGGGCGGGCAGTTCCTCCATGGCGGAGTTCAGGAGGGGGCCGATTTCGGGAAGCCACCGGCGGTCGAGAGTTTTGGGTGCCTGGCCGAGAGACAGCCGGTGGTAGAGCTCCTCTGCACGATGTTCGGCCGCGTTGGCAGGGTCGATCTCAGACTGACGGGCGTAGTAGTTGATCGCCCTGCGGTGGATTCTGTTGACGACCTCCCCCGCGTCGCCGCGGAGCATCGGCAGCATGACACGGCGTACGTCGGTTCGGTGGACGACGGCTTCCTGCCCCGGCACGTCCGCCACCAGTGCGGCTTCGTCGCGGAGTTGGTGGAACAGAACACGGGCCCGTCGCTCGTCGATGCGGCCGAGGCCGCACGGTGCCGCCAGGACCCTGCGGATGACGTCCGGTGTCACGCGGCGGACGGTGAGTCCCGGGCTGGCGATGCTGCGCAGCTGCGGGTTCTCCAGATGGTCGAGGATGCGTCGGTAGAGCACGCCTTGCCGTTCCTCGGGCTGGAGTCGCAGCTGGACCAGGCGGCGCAGGGCGGGGTCGTGCAACGCTCGTGGTCCTTGCCTGCGGAAGAGGTCGGCGGCCAGTTTCAGGCTGAGGGGGTCCGATCCCACGGTTTGGGTGATGGTGTGTACCGCTGCCTCGTATTCTGGGCCGTCGCCAGGCAGCAGCCGGCGCAGGAAGGCGCGGGCGGTGGTGGGATCGAATCCTTCCAGGGGCAGGTCCGTGAACCTTCGGGAGTCGGCCGGTGCGCGGCCGGCGGCGACGATGTGCAGCGGTGGGCAGGCGTTCTGGAGGACTTCGAGGAAGTCGACGAGACGGGCGATGGCGAACGAGCCGATGTGCTGTGCCCGTTCGAAGGTGTCGAGGAAGAGCAGGATCGGCCGGTTCGTATCCGGCAACGCTCTGGTCACCAGATGAGAGAACAGTTGGGCGAGGCTGCGTTCGTCGTGGGCGCGTCCCGACCTGGGCCCTTTGCTGCCCTGCTGCTCGCTCTCGGCCCTGGCGTCCGCGTTGAGGGTGGTCCGTACAGCCTGCTCCAGTTCGCGCGCCGCTCGCCCTTCGAGCCCGGGCAAAAGCACCCGCAGCTGGCGCAGAGCTTCACCGAGCAGGGTGAGGGGCTGTTGCGGCACCAGGTCGGTGCGGTCGAAGGGGAGGTATACGAAAAGCAGTTTCCGCGCGGGCTCGGCCCGGGTGATGTGGTCAAGGGCGAACCGGGCCACCAGGGTGGATTTCCCCACGCCTCCGGGCCCGTGGATCATCAGCCAGCGGTGGTTGCCCTTCACGGGGTCGATGTGTCTGGCCAGCTCGTCCAGTTCCGCCTCGCGCCCGCAGAACATCGGATCGGCGAGTGTCTCGAGAGGCTCGAGGAGCCGGGCCAGTTCGATGTGCCGGACGAGCTCGTCAGGGTCGGGCAGGGGCACGGCTTGTTCGGCGAGGGCGGCGCGGGCGTTCGGTGCGTCGTCGAACCAGCGGACGAGGGTGAGTAGGGCGTGCAGTTCTTCGGCGCCCCTGTCGGCGAGGGCTGGCGCGGTGCCCGTGAGCAGTTGTTCAGCGCAGTCGCGGGCGGTGTCGTGCCCAGCCGGGACGCCCGAGCGTAGTGCGGTCAGCAGGTTGTCGCGTGTACGCAGGCGTTCCAGCGTCGCCGTGCGCACGGCCGGGACAGGGCGCCACCGTCGACCCCGGCGCGTGTGGACCCGATCGCAGTCGCGGGTGAGGAACTCCCGCAGTGCCTTGGCCTCGGCGCTGTCCTCGCTCTCTTGAACCTCCAGCTCCGCCGCGTCGAAGGCACCGAGCAGAGCGGTCTTCTCCCGCAGCATCCACCGCTGGGGGGAGATGTCGTCGGGGTCCGGCAGGACAGCGCCGAGCGCGGGGTCCTTCAGGAGGTTCAGGATGTCGCGCGAGGTGAGCTCCCGCGCCGACGAGGACTCAGACACCGGTTCCTCCGTACCTCTGGTACAGCTGCCGGCCGCGCACCGCGGCAACGGCGGAGACCTTCTCCAGCGGCAGCGGCGCGTCGAGGTCGTGATTGGCGCCGATGGTCTCGCGGAGCACTTCCGTGACCAACAGGTCGGCGACTTCGGGCGTCATCTGGGCTCCGACGCTCGTTGCGATGGCGCAGAAGAACTCGCGTAGGTCCTGGACGCGGATCGGGCCGAGGTGGGTGCGCCACACATACGGATCGACCGACGGATGCAGTTGTCCGCCATAGGCGATGAGGACGATGCTCAGCCGGTCACCGGTCTCTCCGTTGGCGGCGGCCTCCGCGAGGTTCTCCACCAGCCGCAGTGCCTGGGGCGTCAGCTCTGTCCTGACCAAGCCATCGAAGACCAGCCAGAGGTCCTCCCGCGCGTCCCGCATGTGCTGCTTCGCACGGTTCACCACTCGTCTGACCTGGGCGTCCTCCGTGGCGAAGGTGTCGCCCTGTCCCAAGTCCCATCCGAGCTGGTCGCTGAGTTCGGCGACGATGTCGCGCACCTCGACGGGCTCCGCGTAGGCTGAAAAGTCGATCTTGTACGGTTTGACGCCGTGCCCGTCGAGGACGTGGCAGAGCAGGAACCACGTCCACGTCTTGCCGGACCTGCGTGCACCGTCGACGATCAGTACCCGGCTGCCCCGCGTCTCCAACATGTCACGCAGGATCTCGCGCAGGTGCCGCCGGTCGATGAACGCCCTGGGCCGTCCCGGGCCGAGCAGCAACGCCGCGCACGGGTCGGCGTTCCCGGCGGGGACCTCCTGCGTGAGGAGCACCTTGAAGATGTCGTGGGCGGCGCTGTTCGCATCCTCCGAGACGATTTCGATCAACTGCCTCAACTTGCCCATGGCAGCGGCGTGTTCCAGCACGCAAGGCCAGTCGTTGGCCATCTTGCCGCTCAAGGTCACGTCGGCGGGCCGCAGGCCGACGGCCCTCATGAAATGCCGGACAGTGTCCTGCACGTCGTAGACATCCAGCAGAACGTCGAGCAACTCGCGAGCCTGCGGATCCTCCAAGGTGAAGACTCTGCGGTCGAGCAAAAGTGCCACGGTCTCACCTCAACCCCGCGTTCGCCATGCCGGCGACGACCCGCTCGATTCTGACACCCTCGTTGCGATACTCGCGCTGCTCACTCAGCTTTCCCGCTCGCGTGTAACAACGGTGCAGCGCCACGAGCCGCCACCGCTCGTCGAAGACGGGCGCCCCCGACGATCCTCGGTCGGTGTCGGTCCAGTACTGCACGACCTGATCGTCGGCGTAGCGGACCACATTGTGCCGCGCAGCCAGCTTCTTCACCCCGCCGTGGGGGTGCTGAATGATGTAGACACGGTCCCCGGCCTCCACAGTGACGCGGTCGGGAATCAGCACCACGACGGCTTCTTCAGGCATGGGCTCGAGGACCCTGATCACCGCCCAGTCATCTTCGGCGTCGCCGGTGACGGAAGCAGGGTCGCAGGCCACGCTCACGTGTTCCAGATCGCGTCCGTCGAGGTCCTGCTCGTATCCGAACCACGCCTCGACCTGGGCCATACGGCTAGCGTCCGGCCCGTGCAATACGTGATGGTTGGTCATCAGCAGATCGGCGCTTACCCGGAATGCGGTGCCGTGATACCGCTGCCCTTGGCTGTCCGTCACGCGCAGCCGGCAGACCGCCGTGGCCTGTTCCGTTCCTCGTCGGAGGAAGGCCACATCTTGGAACGTGTTGTTGGAGAAGATCTGCCGCTCTAGGGAGTCGGGGTCGGTGAAGTGCTTCCAGGTGCTCGGCGGGGGCTCCGGCTCCGGAACCTCGAGAACCGGGCGGTCACTGATCAGTTCCTTCAGACGGTCCGCGACAGCCAGGTCCGGACCTTCCTGGATCTGCGCAAGCAGCGCCCTCAGTTTGCCCTGGTTGCGTGCGGCGGTGATCAGGTCGAACCAGACGCCGTACACCGGCTGCTGCCACGGCACGTGCTGGGTGGCGATCCCCGCCTGCCGCGCCATGGCCTTCACTGCGGCCGGCTCGTCGTAGAAGGAGGCGAGCAGGTCCCGCAGTTCGCGCGCGCCAGGGTCGCTCCAGTCGAAGGGGAGGCTGTCCAGGAAGTGCGTCATCGGTGTCACCTTGTCAAACGAAGCGTGCGCGCCGTTACTTCTGCGGTTGGAAGGACCAGTAGGACCCGCCGGCGTGCGGCACGGACACCAGTCCGAAGCGCTTGGCCGGCGGGAGGGCCTGCCGCAACAGCCCGTATACGTCGGCGAGGACGGACCTGTGGTCGCCCACGTACGAGTGGCTCATCAGCCCGGTGTCGAGCTCGGTGGCGTCGATGGTGTTCAGTCCCGGGGCCACGACGATTCCGTCCCCGGACTGACCTGCGCGTGGGGAGGCGGCCAGTGTGCGAGAGACTTGCAGCGCCCGGTCGGCGGAGGAGGCATAGAGCGTGCAGCCCTTCGCCTGGCGAGCGATGCGCGGCAGGCGCTGCCGGAACACCTCGGCGTCGACGTCGGGGGCTGCGAAGATCACCTGCCCGAGTCGACCGGACCCGTGGGGCAGGCTCGTGGTGTCGAGGTCGGCGAGGGCTTGGGTGAGCAGCCTGTTGCCCATGCTGTGGGCGATGACGTGCAACTCCCGCACGCCCGTCTCGGTCAGCACGTGGCGCAGGAACTCCTGGAAGTACGGAACGGAACGGCTGACGGCGTTCTCGTCTGCGACATAGCCGCGCATGGTGCCCTTTGACGGCCAGCTGTAGAGCATCGGGACGCCGGTGAAGTTCAAGTCATAGGCGATCTGTGCGGCGCGGATCGCGGCGTCGGGGAACGTCACGTTGTATCCGTGGACGAAGACCAGTGCCTGCCCGTCCTCGCCCTTTGCGAGCCGTGTGCGGGCCAGTTGTGCGAACTCTTGCGCGGTCGACGTGGTCACCGAGCCGAGGGTCGCGGCCTTGGCGGGGTCGTCGCGGAACCGCAGCCGCCACAGGCGGGGCTTTTCCGCGGCACCCATGCGGTGGTCGTCGGGGATGCCAACGCGCAGCTCTCCGTAGGTCAAGGCACCGCGCTCCACACCGAAGCCGGTCTCTCCCGGGAGGGTTGCCCGATCGGTGGCGTACAGGACGGGCATCAACAGAGCGCGTTGCCATGGGATCCAATCCGGCGGCGGGGGCTCTGGCCCGAACCGTTCCTGACTTTCCGCCAGGGAGTCGAACTCCGCGAGCAGCAGTGCACCGAGGGGCTCGTGCGCCTCGAAAGCCGCGGCCACCTCACGCGCCGCCGCGTCGACGGCCTCCTGCTTCTCTGGCGTGAGAACAGTACCTGAGGTCTGCTGTAAGGCATCCAGCGCGCGCAGTGCCACCAGCACGCGAGCCTCGAAGCGCTCCAGTTCCGCGCCATGCAGGAACTCTTCTGCCTTCGGCCAGACGCGCGCCACCGCCGGCACGAGCGGCCCCCAGTCCTCCACTCCCCACCCCCAAGGACTCCACCGAGCCAACAGAACGCCTCGGCCCCCCCGCGCATCATAGAGCGCGCAGGACCAGGACGGCCTTCATCGCGCGGTAAGCGGAGTCTCGTCCCCCTCCCCAAGCCGTACAGGACGCGACGGCGGAGCAGGCTACCCGTCTGCTCAAGCTCGGCCACGTCATGGTCGCGGCACGCGATCTTGGCTGGCGTGCATCCGGCGTCGGATGCACCCGGCTACCTGGTGACGGGCGTGAAGCCACCTTCTGTTTTTCCTTGAATGTTGAGTGCGTCACAGCTCACATGTTCGCGTCCGTCCACCAGGCGGACGCCCCCCTGGGAACGGCCTGAAGCCGTGTCACCATCGGTTGGACGGCGCGAGCTTCGGTCTGAAAAGGCCGACGGCTCCCTGCTCGCAACAGGAAGCCGTCGTATCCAAATCACCGGCCCTCCGAGAAAAGAGAGACCAGCCATCGACAGTAAGACTAGTAGATTGTCGCGGCTTAGTTTTGCTGTGTGGTTGGGTAGAGGTGGCGTAGTTTCACGCGTGCGTCGTCGGTGGTGAAGTGCCAGTCGA